>DATKZH010000629.1:0-11283 GCA_035528065.1 Thermoguttaceae bacterium
CGTAGGAGGTTAACCGCATCCTGATCACCGATCGTCAGCATGGAGAATCCTTTCGTGTGGAGGCATGTTACACGAAAGATCCTCCCACAAAACCCCTTACCGCGCTAGCCCATCTTACCCAGAGTGCGCGCTGGCCCTGGGGTTTGGGAGGTCGTTGCCCGGCGTTTGCACGGTAGCCCAAACATTGGCGGGGTGGTCGAGAACCCAGCTTGAAACTTGCCGGTGTGCCGGGTATGGTATACATGGGTTCATCTATCCGGCGGCTGTGGCCTCCGTGTTCGCTACTGCGGGGCGTTGCCAGTGGACCAAGAAGCGAACAGCTCAGCGGAGAAATCCGAGGCACAGCAGAGGTTTCTGCTGCCGGCCACGGCCGCAGTCCACCAAGCCCGTCCCGCCCCTTTCTTTCGACCGTCGCGGATAGTCCTGGCCAAGGGAGCCAACACAAGCCGGTCGCGGCGTGGATTGGCCGATCGCATCTGTCGAGTCTACCCGGAGGCCGAGGTCGTCGAGGCTTTCGCCACACCGCACAATCGTATCGCCCTTGGCGAGTCGGACCCCTTGCGTCTCCACGGCCTGGGAAAGCGCACGTTGGTGCTCGCGGAGCACAACAGTGCCGTTCGTCACAGCGTGGAAGAAGGCAACACATGTCCCAACTACTGGCATTTTTCTCCGTACGGATTCTGTCCCTACGGCTGCGACTACTGCTACCTGGCGGGAACGCAAGGCGTCCGTTTCTCGCCGACGGTCAAGGTCTTCCTGAACCTCCCGGAGATACTGGGCGAAATCGACCGCATCACCAAGCGGATTGGCGAGCCCACGCCGTTCTATCTCGGCAAATTGCAGGACGGATTGGCGCTGGATCCTTTGACGGGCTACTCGCGCCGGCTGATTGTCTTCTTTGCCGAGCATAGGTACGCGAGGATGACGCTGCTCACGAAGAGCGCCAACGTCGAGAACTTGCTTGATTTGGACCACCGCGAGCACTCGATTCTCTCGTGGACCGTCAATCCACCGGAGATAGCCAGCACGTTCGAGCGAAACACACCACCGGTAGCCGACCGAATGGCGGCGATGCGCCGGTGCGCAGACGCCGGATACCCCGTTCGCGCCGTGGTCATGCCGATCGTGCCGTTGCCGAACTGGCAGGAGATCTACCGATCGTTTCTTCGGTCCTTGTTGGAGCAGGTCGGCATCTCCCGGATTACGCTCGGTTCGATCTGCTCCTATCCGCAGGCGATACGACTGATGGAAATGAAGCTCGGCAAAGACAACCCAATCTCGACGAACCTCGATGGTTCACGTCGCCAGTGCGCGGACGGCCGAGCACGGTTTCCGCAAGAGTCACGTGAGCGCACCTACCGTTTTCTACTCCGGACCATTCGTCAGATTCGCCCCCGGTTGGACATCGGTCTCTGCCTCGAAGCCCCTGCAACTCTCGACGCCCTCAAAATGCGCGAGAACGTGGGTCGCTGCAACTGTGTTCTCTGAGAGAGGGCCGACTCCGGTGACGGTCGTTATGGACAATCGCATCGCTCTTGCCAACGAGTTGCCTCGCCTGCTGGATCTTCGCAAGTCTCCTCCGCTATCTCGCTTGAGATGGTACGGCGCTAGGTCTCGGACTGCGCCAAACGGAGAGCGGGTGCGAGGCTTGAAGTGAGTGAGGCGCCAACCCTGCCGCCTGGGCAGCCCCCGCCCCGCGACCCCGCCCCAAGAACGCGAGAATCGGCCTTGGGGCCTGCTTTGGGAGAGGGAAGTCGCCAGTTCGAATCTGGCCGCCCCGACTTCGGAAAGGGATGGGTCCGCAGACGGCGAACCTATCCCTTTTCCCCTTCCCGTCCCCCGTTCGGCCGGGACGTGCTCCTCTCTCCCCTTCCACGCTTCCTCACCTGCCCCCGTATGCGCTACACGCCACGGAAAAGTCATTTCCGGACGATCGCGGCCGACCAACCTTCGGGAATGCGCAGTTCCGTGTATGTCTTGCCGTCGATCTCCAGAAGCGGCGCATCGTATTGGGCCACCTCGCGGCCCTCGTGGTTGAACACGTGGGTCTCGTGCCGGCAGGCGTCGCCGAAGCCGAACTGGCCGCTGCGGTTGGTCACGACGCGTTCTCTGCCGAGGACGAAACCCTCGTGCAGCTCGAGCGGCGTGATCGGATACATGGAGCGGGTGAGGTGGTGGTGCGTGGGCACCACGTTGAGGTCGTTGTACCAGTGATACACGCAGCCGAAGTCGAGCGCCGCCAGCATCGTCCCGTAGGCGTCCTCCTCGCTCCGTTCGGTGAGGTGATCGCCCAGCGCGATCGGGGAGTAGAGGTGCGCCCGGGTGCAGTTGGAGATGCTGCCCGTCTCGACGAAACAGGGGAACTCGAGGGCGGCCATCGCCCGGGTCCGCGGCACGCCGTTCCCCACCAGCGGGCCTCGCGTCATGATTCGCCGGGCGAGTGCCAGGCGCCACGGCTCGCTGAGCAGCGTGACGGAGGACTTCAGCCGGCGGATGGTCATCCGCTGGGGGTCGACGTCGCAGGAGACGCCGTCCCACGGCTCGCCGTAGTGGTACTGCCGGGCGCTGTACTCGTGCTCGTCCCAGTAGACGCCCTCGGCGCCGATCCCGTCCAGGATGACGTCGACGTTTCGGGCAATCGCCGGGCCGTACGAGTTCGACTCCGTGGGGAAGAACAGCCGCTGGTAGGGCATGCCGTAGTCGGCCTGCTTGCCGTCCGGCAGGAGGGTCCGCGAGTCGGCATATTGCTCGGGGGCTTCGTCAGTAGTGTCGAGGAAGCAATGGAAGTAAACGAGATTCTTCACTTCCTGGGCCAACCGGCGCCGCCGGGCGAACGCCTCCCGGTACACGTCGTGGTCGACCCGCTGAAACGCGGTCCCGTGGGCGTTGCGACCCTGATAGCGGCCGATCGAGGCACAGGCGTACGTCGCGTCTTTGAAGCGGAGGAAGTCGCGGACCTGCTCGTCGGTCCAGGCGGCCGTGTGGTGAGAGGCCCTCAGGAAGGCAAACGCCCCGGGGATGGTGAAGTTGGCGTCGACCAGGCGGCGGCAGGTGTTGATGAATCGCCAGTAGTCGGGCGCGTCACAGGGGACGATCGCCCATTCGGCCGTGTACGCCGCCTTGGGCTTTAGGGCAAGGTAGTTGTCGGCCAGCGCGACGGCCCCGTCCTCGGCAGAGCTGGTCACGTGGAGGCGGAACACGTCGTCCAGGGCGATCAGTCCTATGCCCGAGGTCGCGGTGGCGGCGAGTGACGTCGGGTTCGAGGAATCGGCAACACTGCCCGTGCCGCTCGGATGGATCAGGCCCGAGAGCCAGACTCGCGTCGACCGATCCCCGAGGCTCGCCGCGTGCCGGTGCATCACGGCGAGGTTCTCGGAGGTCAAGTTGGTGAACGTGTCGAACACCAGGATCGCCTCGGGACGCTGCTCGACGCGGCGCTCGTGCCGGAAGTAGGCGTTGCCGCCGTGGGTCCATTCGGGCTTGGGCGTCGAGAAGCGACTCTCGACGACGAACCGCTCCCCGGCAACGGCGACCTCGATCTTCGCCTCCGGCAGCTCGCGGGCCGTGTAGTCCGTCTCGAACGTCGCCCTCGGCTCGTATCGCGGCAAGGGACCGGTCGGCGCGGCGGCGGGGCCGGGAGGCGGCGGGGGCGGCTCGCGCAGCTCGAGCCTCGCTTCGGCAGCGACCAGCACCCGTTGGACCCGCGGGTCGGCCGCGTTTTGCACGACCAGCTCGTTTTCCCCGGGCCGCAGCAAGTCGGTCACGCGGAGCTCGAAGTCGCACGCCTTGACGCCTTCCTGAAGGCCGTAGTGCGGATGCTCGTCCGGACTGGCGAAGTCGGGGCTGTAGAACGTCATCATCCGGTCGCCGGCGGCCATCGAGTAGATCCGTCCCGCGCGGGACGCGACGCGGGCCGGCTTGTTCACCAGACGCCGTCCCTCCAGCCGTGTGCCGTTGAGATCGAGCCGCAGAGCGGGCGTGTGGCCGGCCACGTTGGGCGTGTCGAGCCGCGCTTTGAGGACGAGGACCGCGCCCCGGCCCTCGGACAGCGGCGGCGCGGTGAACCGGACCGTCTCGCTCGCCCCTTGATCCAGCTCCAGTTGGCTGAAGATGGCTACAGAGCGTGCGCACGGTTCATCGCGATCCGGCGCCGGGGCATCGTCGGCCCGGACTGCTCCGCACAGCAATACGCCACAAGCCACACAGAGAGCCGGTATCGCACGTCGCACGGGTGTTGCCCGGTTCATCGAACGTTCCTCCTTTGTCCAAAGCGAGCTTGCCGCCCTCGGCACTTCCTGCCACTTGTAGCACCAGGGCGGCCCAAGTGCAACTGCCCACTCGGCCGGGCCGTCGCGGTAGACGATCTCGATCGACCCGTAGGTCTCCAGCGGCTTGCCACTTGCGGCCGTGCCGCCGAGCAGGAAGAGCCGCTCGGCGCGGAAGCCGCAAGGGATCTCGCGAGCCCCCTGGTTGGGAATCAGGCTGTACACGGCTGCGCGACGGCGGAAGGGGATGCCCCCGGTGACCAACTCGCTGCGATCTTCCATCGGCCGGGCGACCACTTCCCAGTCCTTGGGCAAGCCTTCCCGGAAATCGACGCGCAGGGGCGCCCCCGCATCGATTCGGCCCACGCCAATCCAGGCGTAACCGCCCGCGGCAATCCGGGCGTGAACCTCGATGCGTACCTCGCGACCGCGGGACTCAGACCCAAGTGGTGGGCCGGCGCTGCGCAGCACCGTAGGTTGGCTCCGTCGGAATAGCTCTCGCGGGCTAGTAGGTCTAGCCCACCAACGTCGCGGCCAGCGACAAGCGGCTTGCCTTACGCAAGAGACGGGATATAATAATCGGAAAGATAAGGAATTCCGTCCACCCTGCGCGCATGTTGCGTTTCTCGGCTTATGATGCTCGAATTGGCGAAACAGTTTGCACAGCTCGTGAGTTGGTTGACGTGGCTGTCCGCCGCGCTGCTCAGTTCATGGAGCGGCGGTTCGGCGCTGCCCGAGCCTTCGTACGTCTGCCAATGCGCCGCCGATCAGGGAATCGCGAACTGCGTCCAGCCGTATAGGCTGATGCTTTCCAGGCCGGACGCTGTGGCATCGCCGGGAGAACCCGCCCTTGGGCGATTCCATCGAGACAGAACGATCAACGCTGCTCGGCTTGGGGGACAGCAGCGCGTCGGCGAGCCGTTCTTCCATGCCATGTGCAAGCATCCACGCTTCAAGCACCGCCCGGGTCCGCGACCGTGCGTCGGCGTTTCCCGGCAATTATGCAGCTCGGCGTCGTGTTTCGTCCGGCTCGTGCTGCATACGGTTCTTCACGGTCCGCGCTTCTTGATCTCGTCCGTTGATCGCTGCGTGGCGCTCCACGTCTTTCAATTCTAGGCATTCTGCTTATCGCGGCTGCGCATGGGGCGTGCGCAAATCGGCTTTGCTCTCGCGAGAGATTTCGGAGCCTTGCCGCGCACGGGGGAATCTCTTCGGTTGGACCGCTCGTAGAGCAACGGAGACAACGTCGTGAAAAGCAACGACTTCAAGACGTATAGGGAACGACTCTTGGGAATCCGGGCGCGCCTTCGCGGGGACGTGAATCGGATGAACGATCTGGCGTTTGTCGGAACGGCCCGGCTGAGCCGCATGCCGATTCATCCGGCGGAGATCGCCGGACAGCATCACGACGACGAGATGAACGTTCGGCTGATCGCGACGAAGGAGGAAATTCTGGCGGCAATCGAGGCGGCCCTCGAGAGCATCGAGGACGGAAGGTACGGCACATGCGCGGTGTGCGGCCGAAGGATCGCCCGCGCACGTCTCGATGCGATTCCTTATGCGACCGAGTGCGTGACATGTGCTTTAGAATGAGTTCGGGCGAGGCATTCTCGCGCAAGCCATGACGGCAAACCGGAGCCGTCGGCTGGGGAGGGTTTGGAGCCTGCAAGGAGGTGAAATCCATGCTTGTGACTTCGAAAAGGGGGCAAGAGCATGCTGAACGCCGAACGGTGACCGCGGCGGCACGAGAACGCCTCGCGCGGTGTGGCCGTCACGGCCTGACAGCCATTCGTTGTGAGCACCACGAGGGAGTGCTCTTTCTGAGGGGGCGTGTGCCGAGCTACTACCTGAAGCAGATGGCGCAAGAGGCCGTTCGCACCGTGGCCGGCGTGGAAGAAATTGTGAACTGCATCGAGGTCTCGGCCGTGGCGCGTAGCGGCGCGCCGTGAGAAAGAATCGTCGAAGGCTCGGAGGGCACAGGATTCGCGCGGTGCTCGGGCAGGACTCGCTTCTCGCGGCGATCCGGGCGGACGACTGTTTGCCGGCTGCACCGCCGTCGTGACCACCGAGAGATGACTGCCGCCCATCGAACTCGCATGAGGGAGCCCCAGAACATGAATCGCCGAAGTCTCACCATTTCGAGCATCGATCGCGACCGCCTCGAACTCTTGGTCCGCGACGCAGTCGCAGGCGGCGGCACCCCGCGCGACCGGCTTTGCGCGCTGAAGAGCAAGCTGGATGACGCGGAAGTCCTGCAGCCGGAGAAGATGCCTCGCGACGTGGTCACCATGAACTCCACGGTGCGCCTGCGCGACATGGATACGGGCGAGATCGAGACCTATACGCTGGTCTATCCCGCCTTCGGCAACATCGCGGAGGGATGCCTGTCTGTCCTCACGCCGTTAGGCAGCGCCATTCTTGGCCATCGCAAGGGCGATGTCCCCGAATCGGAAACCCCGTTCGCAACCAGCCGGATGCAGATTGAGGATTTGGAATTCCAGCCCGAAAGCGGCGGCCAGTATGACGTGTGACTGGACGGCCGATCCCAAGTATGCCCATCTCGACTTCGAGGACTGCACGCTGATGGGCTACCAGGTCTTCGGCACGGGCGACAAAGAGGGGCAGATCTCCTGCACGACGAAGGGCAAAGTGAGGGCCTACGTCCAATTCCAGCAGCCGGTGCCCGAGGGGTTCGAGCGGCTCGGCCTCTGGCCCGTCGAGGCGTTCGATGCCCTCCGGCCGCCGAAGCCCGGACCGCCGGAAGCGGCGTCGAGGCCCAGCTTTCGATGATGCACGGCGCGAGCCACCGGTGCCGCCTGGCCGCTGTCGACTAAGCTGGGCAAGAAGAAACCTGCACGGTCGGATGCACGGTCGGGTGCCACTGGCGTCTCGCCAGTGCACGGGCAAGATGCCCGTGGCACCCTACTGCACCGTGGAATCCATAATCCCTCCCGTTTAGCCTTTGCTGCGCACGTCGTAGCAGTAGAGGTGGGTGTCGTATCTGACGTAGAGTCGACCGCCGATGACCACCGGGTGGGCCCAACTGGGTCCTTCGCCCTGGACGCTGAAGCTCCCCTTCATCGCGAGGCCGTCCGGGGAGCAGGTCGCCAGGCCGACCTGCCCGCCCTTCTCGCCGAACAGGTAGAGCATTCCGTCGGCATAGCAGACCGACCCCTTGCCCACGGCCCTTTCCTCCCACTTCTTCGCGCCGGTCCGGAGATCCAGACAGACCCAGCCGTTGTTGTGGTTGCCGTAGATGTGGCCCTCGTGGACGATATAGCCGCCGTGATGGCAGACCATGTCCTTGGTTGTCCAGGCCTCCTCGGCGGAGACCCGGCCGCGGTTGACGGCGACCTTCATGCAAATGCCCCCTTTGCCGTATCCGTTGGCCCAGAAGACGTATCCGTCGGAGAAGACGGGCGTGGGGCAGTTGGCGGTATTGCGGGCGCTGAACGGGTTGGACCATAGCGGGCGACCGCTCTTGGGGTCGACGCAGACGATGCCTTCCTGCGTGCCGTTGACGATCATCGGCACGCCTTCGCAGGTGAACGCATAGCACGAGCTGTATTGGGCCCCCGCCTTGAACCCCTGGCTGGCCCAAACGGGCTTGCCGCTGGTCTTGTCCAGGGCGACGATACAGTTCTCTCCCCCGGGCGTGACGATCGCCAGGTTGTCGTAAATCAGGACCGACTCGGCATAACCCCAATTCGGCGTGCTGCCGCCGAACTCGCTCAATTGCCGGGCCCATTTGAGCCGGCCCGACCTCGCGTCGTAGCAGCCGACCAGCCCGGGGCCGGAGACGAGGTAGAGGTTCCCCCCGTCGATCATCGGCGCGGATCGCGCGCCGGGATGGTTCTTGGTCCAGGCGGCGTCGACGTCGGTCTTCCATTGAGGCCGGCCGTCAAGGTCGAAGGCGAAGAGGATCAATCGTCCGTCGAGGTCGCCGGTGATGTACACCAGCCCTCCGCTGACGGCCACGCTGGAGAACCCGTTGCCGATCGAATCGACTTGCCACACCAGTCCGGGGCCCCCGGCGGGCCATTGTTTGAGCAAGCCCTGGTCGGGGGATTTCCCGTCCCGCTCGCGACCGCGCCAGCCCGGCCACTCGTCGCCGGGCGCCGTGGCGGCGCTCGTCGCCGACTGCGGCCCCTTCTCCATGGTCTTCCTGCGAGCAAGCTCCTGCCGGATGTAGCGTTGATCGGCCCTGCTCAATTTGCTGACGGAAACGGCAATGATCCGTCCGTCCCTCTGCCTCAGATGGACCTTGCCGTCGGCATACTCGACCATCGCGGCTTCCGTCTGATAGCTGCCCGTGGAATCACTCCACGCTCTCAGCGGCGAGTCGTCCTCCGCAGTGGCCGTAAGGGGCAGTTCGGCCGGGTAGGCAAACGCGTTGGCGAGAAGCAACGCGACCGAGAGCAACAACGTCTGATTCGCCTTCGCAACCACGTGGCATACTCCCTGTATGTTGCATTTTGACACTAGTATGACATAACTATTACGCGGCTCTTCACTTCCGGCCCCATTCCCATCGGCCGGTCTTCTGTTTGACGCCTTGACAGTCGGCCTTCGTCGGCCTGACCGTGGGCGCACGTCCCACGTGGTGGAGTCTAATCAAGCCCGCCCACCGAGTCAACAAGCGCGTGCCGACGTGGCTGGCCGCCGTTCCGGCTACTCGGGGAGGACCGCCGGCTCGGGCTCCGCCGCGGTCGATTCCGCGTGTCGCTTGTGCAAGTGCCGCAACTCGAAGGCGAGCCAGATTCCGGTCAGGATCGAGGAGCCCAGATCGGCGGTCGGCATGGCCGCCCAGACGCCGTCGAGCCCGAAGAAGTGGGGCAAGATCAGCACCGCCGGGATCAGCAGAAGCACCTGTCGCGAAAGGCTCAGAAACATCGCCTGCTTGGGCTTGCCGACCGCCTGGAAATAGCTGGCGCTGACGATCTGGAACCCGACGATCGGGAGCATCGCCAGGCAGATGCGAATCGCATGGGTTCCCAGTTGCACCAGCGCCGCGTCCTCCCGATTGAACAGCCAGATCACCTGGGCGGGAAAGAGCGTCACGACGAGGAACCCCGCGCAAGTGATCCCGGAGGCGGCGAGGATGGCGGTCTGAAGCGTCCTCTTCACGCGGTCGAACATCAGGGCCCCGCAGTTGTAGCCGATGATCGGCTGCGCCCCCTGATTGATGCCGAAGATCGGCATGGCGATGAACAGGACGACGGCGTAGATGATGCCCATCACCGAGATCGCCAAATCGCCCCCGTAGACGCGAAGCTGATTGTTGAGGATGGCGTTCAAGATGCTGGCGGCGATCTGCATCGCAAACGGGGGAGAGCCGATGGCAAGAATCGAAGCACAGATCGGCCACCGCAAGCGGAGATTCCTCACCTGAAGCTTCAGCAGGCTCCTGCCTCCCAGGAAGTAGCTGACCACCCAGACGGCAGACACCGCCTGCGCGATGATGGTAGCCGCTGCCGCTCCCCGCATCCCCCAGCCGAATCCGAACAGGAAGATGGGATCCAGGACCATGTTCAATAGTGCCCCGATCAGCATGGTGACCATGGCGATCCGGGGATTGCCTTCGCCGCGGATCACGGCGTTGAGCCCAAACCCGACCGACTGAAAGACGGAGCCCAGAACGACAATCTGGAGGTAGTCTCGGGCGTAGGGGAGAATCTGCTCGCTCGCGCCGAACAGCTTCAGCAGCGGGCTGAGAAGCGCCAGCCCGATCGCGGTCAGCAGGACGGACACGCCGACCAGCAGGACGGCGGCGTTGCCCAGCACCTTTTCGGCCTCATCCTTCTTCTGCTCTCCGAGCCGGATCGAGACGAGCGCCGTGGCCCCGAAGCCGATCAACATGCCGAACGCCAAGAGGATCAGCATGAACGGGAAGGAGACGGTGATCCCCGCGATCCCCATCGCCCCGACCGCCCGGCCAACGAAGATCCGATCCACGATGTTGTAGAGGGCCTGCGCCAGCATCCCCACGACGGCCGGGGCGGAGAACGTCAGCAGAAGGCGGGGGATGCTTCCCTCGCCCATTCTCTTCGAGCGATCCATAGCTGCTTGATGCCGTACCGGGTCCGGTGTCTCAATCCATCGAAGATGACCTGCTCAATGATCGTCCGCAACGCCAAGTCGCTAAAACGGTGCACTCAATGACCGAGCGTGATTCGGTGACACAACCGCCGGAAATCGAAGAAACAGGCCACAAACGCCGGGTTTCGAGCACCGTGTGTGCCATCGCTGCCAGCACGATTCGTAGCTTCTCCTCCGCCGTCCACTTCCGTCGCTTCTTTCCCCTCATCGGTCATCCTCCTTTCTCCAAGGATCTTACACCCTCCGGAGGAGATCGTCACCTAACCTTGCCCAGGTCCCACTTCGCTAGAATCACTACATACTCGTCCGGGTATGGGTAAGCGCCCATCAGGGCCATGGTTGATGAGGGTGGGAACAGCACCGCCTGATCACGGCGTTGCTCCAAGATGGATTCCGTGACGAGCCGCCCTTATGCGGTGAGGACGAAAACATCGACGCTGTACTCGATCCCGTGGACATGGTGCATGTTCTCGATGCGGACAGCTCGCGGACGTTGGCAATCGAAGAAGTGAGGTGGCCATTCACGGCTTCCGGGTGAAATGGGGGTTCCGGACAATCAACGGGTCGTCGGATCTCGAAACGGGTCGCTGGGGAAGAGGGTCTGAGCGTGGAGACGACGAGGAATCGCAATCAGTCCGGGGAACGTGAATGAGCGCGACTCACGGCGGCATCGCCAAGAGCGACGGCGGGGTATGGCCGCAGAAGTGCGCGACGATCGACCGGTAGAGGAACGGGAACGCCGACCGGCCTCGTTGCACGCGGGTGGCCGGCACGGGCAAGATGCGTTCGCACCAGCGTCGCCCACGCTCTCCGCGCGTGCCCTGCGTGATCTTGCGGTCGATGGCCACAAACCGCATCCGCTGCTCCATTGCATGATTGGTCGGCTCCACCCCCGGCGCCTTGAGGAAGGTGAAGTAAT
>DATKZH010000630.1:0-3214 GCA_035528065.1 Thermoguttaceae bacterium
GTTCCATCTGTGGTATCCGCCAGACGCAGTTACCGACAGATGCTGTCGTCTGGATTTCTGATGCCACGACCAGCCGAGATGACGTTGAGGCACTGGCGGGGCAACCGGTTCGTGATATGACCCCAGAAGGCACGTTGGAACGGCGTGACCGTTGCAACCAGCGCAGGGTGGCAGCGGGGGTCCACGACGCGAAGGGGAACGCCGGGCGGGTCGGGGGGTGAGGAAGATGCGGTTTGGTGAGGGGCGGGTCGCTAGCCGCTGGGAACGGCTAGCCGACGCCGGGCGCGGCGGAGGCGTTTGCGGGTCGCAGCGGCGTGCGACTCTTGGACGCGCTGCATGACGCGGGCTTCCGGGTGCTCCGCGATCCAGCGGTCCGGCAGAAGCGATTCCAACTCCGCCGGCGTGGCCGTGCGGATCCGGCGAAAGACGTCCGTCAAGTATGCCCTCGACGTCGATCGCGTGCCGCTTGCAGGTCATCGTCAGCGTGTAGAACGCGGCCGCCGTCTCGCCCGCCGGTTCGTTGCCGAAGAACAGCCACGCCTTCTTGCCCATGACCGGGCCTTTGATCATGGCCTCGGTCCGGTTGTTGTCGATGGGAATCGCCCCGTCTTCCAGGAATCGCTCGAACACCTCCCAGCGATTTCGCAGGTAATTCACGCCGGCACGCAGCGGCGACTTGGGCGTCTCCACCCGGTCGCGCTCGTCCAGCCAGGCCCGAATGCTCGTCACGATCGGCCGGGATTCGACCTCGCGCAACGCCAGGCGTTGGTCGTCCGTCATGTCCCGGGCACGATCTTCGACGTCGTAGAGCTTTTGGATCTCACGCAGGATCCAGGTGGCCCGCGGATGGGGGCCTGCTTGGATCAGCGGCTCGAACTTGCGGCGGGCGTGCGCCCAGCAACCCACCGCAATGATGCGGTCGCCCGAAGCGGCCGTGATCAGCTCGTAGCAGATGTAGGCGTCCGACTGGAGGTAGCCCGCGTAGCTGCCCACGATCCGACGGACGTTCTCCTGGTTCTTATGCGACGCGAAGGCGAAGCACACAAAAGGGTGAGCAGCGTCGCCGTACTGGGCGTACAGGTAGGCGTTGCGGGTCCGGCCGAGTTCCGGGCAGAGTATCGGACAAGGCGTCTCATCGATCCCCTGCACGTGCGACTGCATCACGCGCTGCCGCATGAGTTCGACCAGCGGCCGCACGATCGCGGCCAAGCCACGCATCCATCGCCACTGCGTCGCGCGGTGAATCGAGAACCCAACGCGCGACGGGATGTCTTCTTCCCGGTAATACGGAATATGATCGGCGAAACGGCTGGCCACCAGGTACGCCAACAACCTCACTCCCACGTAACATCGCGGGATCAACGGCTCCGGAGTCGAGGCCACCAGCATCCGGCTCTCGTCGGTCGCCTCGTCGTCCAGGGCAATGACCTCTTGGTAGTGTTCCAACACCCGCACTCGGGCTTCTTGCAGTTCCACCTCTTCCCGCACGAAGCGGTAAAACCGCTTCGCCCGAGGGTCGTTCCACAACTCCGGCGGAACGTCCCGCTCCTCCAGCGGATGCAGGACCTTTTCGCGAGCAATGGATTGATCGATCACCCGCTTCTGCCGCCCCCGAGACGTCCGTGGCGACGCGGAGGTCGGCAAAGAGATCGGCGCCGCGAAGCACGACTCTTCGGCAATCGGCTCCTCTTCTCCTCCGCCGTGCTCGACGACGTCTTCGTCCGAGCCGTCTTCTTCTCCACCGCCAGCCACGAACCGTTCCCGACGCGAACCGAACACGTGCCGTTTCAAGGCGGCCAGGTCCCGGTTGAGGCGATCGATCCGCGCCGCCTGCTCTTCGACCCGTGCCGTCAGTTCCTCGATCACTTCCGCCTGACGACGGATGAGAGCATGGCACGCCGGCACGTTATCGGGCAATTCTGCGGGAAGGGAAAACGTCATGGACGCCTCCTTGCATCGGGGAGCGGGTCGTCCGTTGCGTGGCGTCTATCATGCCCGATTCGGCCGAACGGGAAAAGATCAAAATCCGCCGCCGCAATGGGCGGACGGACGGGCGGTCGATCAAGCCGGCAGCCGGTGGTAACGGACCCGTTGTCGCACGCTCGTCAGGTCGATCCCCTCGAGCATCATCGTCAACTGCGCCGCGCTGAGTTCCAACCCGGACGATGCGTCGTCGGCCACGGCCGGCGGCCTCTGAAAGCTCCCGCGTTCCAATCGCTTCGCCCAAATGCAAAAACCGGTTCCATCCCAGTACAAAACCTTCATCAAATCCCGACGGCGATTGAGGAACACAAACAGATGACCCGAGGTCGGCTCCTGCCGGAGCACCGCTTCGGTCAAGGCGATCAACCCCGGGAATCCCTTCCGCATGTCCGTCGCGTCCTTCGCGAGATACATCTTCGTATGCGGCGAGGCGGCAATCACGTCAAGGCTCCTCCGACACGCCGGCCTGGCCGTCGATCGCCGCCAGGACGCGGCCCAACGCCGCCGCGTCGAAGACCGCCGGAATACGAACCACGTGCCCACGCGGATGAACCACCTCGATCGGGCCGGCGACAGAAAACGCCAGCCCCACCGGCAGGAAAGCCGAGTCGCTCCCGTGCTCACCGCGACCGTGGACAGGCCCATCTCCTCTGCCGCGAACCGCCTTGGCCACCTTCACGCCAACCGGCTTGCCTGCCTTGCGACGAGCCGCCTTGCCCATCCCGCCCTTGCCCGAACGCCCAGCCTGGTCCTGATCACGCTGGCGTAACGTCCGCCGCCACCATCCCAAGCGGTGCTCCGAGAGCCTTTCCCGCTCGCAAAACCGCCGGGCCCCCAGCCCACTGCTCTCCCATCGCCGAATCATCCCCCGCCAATACCGTTCCTTCGCCGCATCGCGTGCCTTGGCCATTTTCGCAGCCCTTGTCGTTTCGGTGGAAATCAAGAAAGCCCCGGCCTTCAAGATACCACCCGACACAAGACGCGCCGGTTGCAACGGTCACGTGCGTATGTCGTCCGCTATGCCGACGACTTCGTGATCGGACTGACCGACGACGAAGACGCGCGGCGCGTGATGGCCGTGCTGCCGAAGCGATTTGGCAAGTACGGCTTGACGATCCACCCGGACAAGACCCGGCTGGTGCCGTTCCGCAAGCCCCGGGGCGAGCGGAGGGGGGCCAACGGGGAAAGGCCGGGCACGTTTCGACTTCCTGGGATTCACGCACTTTTGGGC
>DATKZH010000631.1:0-6455 GCA_035528065.1 Thermoguttaceae bacterium
TCCGCTGCCGCCACTGGTCCCAAAGAACCTGATTCACTGGTCGAGCCATGACTGGGTAGCCTCCTGATACACGGTGGGAGAAAACAGAACTACCCACCAGGCTACCCCAGTCGTCAACAGTGCTTATGTCGGGCGCTTACCATTGGCTCGATCCAGTAGACGCTCCAAATCGTCCGAGGAAATCAAACCGTCGCCTCCGACCACGGACCCGACCAGATAGTAGAGGCAGTGCAAGAAGAACTCTTGCTTCGGGCACTCGTCATCGCCCGCAAGCGAGAAAAGCAACTCCACGTTCTCGACACACGTGACGACCAATTCCCAATCCTGCGCCCAATGCGCGTCGGGATCATAGGCCCACTGGCGGATCTCCTCGTGCGTTGGGTTGCAGGGATCTTGCATGGGGCCAGGAGTCGTATCGCGCTGAACGGAAGGTTTGGCCAACGCCGCTCCCAACGAAGCGTACTACGTTGGCCAGCCAACTGATTGTATGTCGCAAGCCTCGCTGAATGAAGAAGGAAGGCGTCCGCGCATCTTGTGGGGCACGTTTCCCAACGTGCCTTTGGGTTGCGGGCACGTTGGAAACGTGCCCCACGTTAGGGGGGGGGATCGCACAAAATCGGGGCTCCCTGGAACGATTTGGGGCCGAGAGGCACTATAATGATGGGGACGGGTGGGACGCCGACCGTCGCGCGGCCGAACGGGACACGGTTTGGGCAGGAGTCTTTCCCATGGATCAGATCCGAAGGCAGGTCCGGAAGGCCCAGCGGCAGTTGGGCTTCGGGCGGTTCATTGGGGTGCTGGGATGGTGCTGTTTCGGCACCTCGCTGGCCGCCCTGGCGATGATCGTCCTGTATACCTTCTTCCTGCCGCTGGGCTGGGAGAAGGCGGTGGGAAGCGCGTCGACGCTTGGGCTCATGATCCTGGGGCTGGCCGTGGCCGTGGGGGGCCTCGTGGCGTGGCTTTTGGCGGTGATTCGCGGGCAGGGGTCGATGGACGCGGCCATCGAAATCGACCGTCGCTACGGGCTGAAGGAGCGGGTCTCCAGCGCGTTGGCCTTGTCGGAGGAAGATCGCCAGAGCGGGCCGGGCCAGGCCCTGGTCGACGACGCCGAGCGCCGCGTCCGCCGCATCGACGTGCGCGAGCATTTCTCGGTCTCGCCGGGCCGGCAGATCCTGCTGCCGGTGATCCCGGCCGTGATCGCCGTGCTGATCGCTGTTCTCGTCCAGCCGGTCGGCCCGAAGCAGGCCCAGGCGACGACCGACCCGGCGATCAAGAAGCAGATCGAGAAGTCCACCGACGGTCTGCGGCGGAAGCTGGTCGAGAAGCGCAAGGAGGCCGAGAAGCAGGGGCTCAAGGACGCTCAGGAATTGTTCAAACGACTGGAAGAGGCAGCCGATGATCTTGCCGACCGGACCAAGGGAGACCGGAAGCAGGCCCTGGTGAAGCTCAACGATCTGGCCCGGCAGATCAAGGAGCGGCGCAAGGACCTGGGCGGCGCGGAGCAGGTCCGGAAGCAACTCAATGAGATGAAGGGCATCGAGCAGGGGCCGGCCGACGAGTTCGTCAAGGCCATCAAGGACGGGGATCTCAAGAAGGCGGTCAACGAGCTGGAGCAGCTCAAGTCGAAGTTGGCCGAGGGCAAGCTGAACGAGCAAGAGCGCGAGCAATTGGCCAAGCAGCTCGAACAGGTCAAAGACAAGCTCCAGAACCTGGCCGAGGCCCATCGCCAGGCGCAGCAGGATCTCGAGAAACGCATCAACCAGGCCCAGCAGGAGGGTCGCAACGACGAGGCCGCCGAGCTTCAGGAGCAGTTGGACAAGCTCCAGCAGCAACAGCCGCAAATGGAGCAGCTCGATAACCTGGCCAACAAGCTCGGGCAGTGTGCGCAGTGCATGAAGAACGGGCAGCTCAACGAGGCCGGCGAAATGCTCGACCAGCTCCAGTCCGACGTGGGCGACCTCCAGGAGCAGTTACAGGAAATGGAGATGCTCGAGGACGCGATGTCGCAGTTGGGCCAGTGTCGCGACCAGATGAACTGCCCGCAATGCAACGGAATGGGCTGTGGCGCGTGCATGGGCGATAAGCCGGGTCTCGGGCTCGGCAGGGGCCGCGGTAAGGGCGACCGGCCCGAGGCCGAAGACGACGTCGACTTCATCGACACCCGGCCCCCGATGAAGATCGGCCCCGGGGCGGCGTCGCTCGTCGGCGAGGTCGAGGGCCCGAACATCCGCGGCAACGTCCAGCAGGAGCTCACCCAGCAGTTCGAGGCCGCCCGCGCGCAAACGGCCGATCCGGTGACTGTCCAGCACCTACCCCGCGGCTATCAAGACCACGCGCTGGAGTACCTCGACCGGCTCCGAGAGGGCGATCGTTGAGATCCGGATGGGCCGTACGGCGGGATCGAGCAGCGGGAGGCCCGACTTCCGGCGTTTGAGGCCCCCAGCCGACATTACGGCCCGTCTATCCGAGCGTCAGTGGCCGCCGGGCCTACTTGCCGTTGAACCGGTGGGGGAGGCTGAAGGAGTAGAGGCAGACCACGGCCCCGGTCGACATCAGGCTCCACGGGGCCCAGGGGGGCGGGACCAGTTCTCGATGCGGGCCCAACTGGGGCTGAATCGGACCGAACAAGAACGGGGGTTGGTTCTGTTGCGCCGCCGGTTGGCGGTCCTTGAGGACGAACTTCTCAACGCCCAGGCACTGCGCGCCGAGGAGGATCAGATAGACTCCAACCGCCAGAAAAAAAGCTCGCCACATGACGGATTCTCCGGAAAGTCTTCGGTCGGTGGCCACCGCCGGAATGGTTGCCGGACGTACCATCCCCTGGAGTTTCTGATCGACCTGGAGAGACGGTTGACTACAGCGACTCGCCCGAAGCGGCCCACCAATCGCCTACCACGGGGTGCTGATCGCAGCGGTTGTCCCTCCTTGCCAGACTATCACGGCCCCCTCAAGGGTTCCGTGCGCGTGGCGGCGGGCAGTCTCCCGGTTGCGATTTCCCAGGCACGCTCGGCCGGCGCGCTCGCCGGTCGCGCGGTCGCCGCAGCAACTGCGCTCTTCCGGTCCGCTCGTACCAGACGTAGGGAAGATGTGGCACGCGAAGAGTGTGCCGGCTACGGAAACCAGGATCACCGCGTGGCGGTTGTCAACCTCGGCCCCGGGCCGGACCGATGCAAGACATGGAGCCAAACACGGTTGTCCGCCTGCCGGGCCGGACTTATAATCCCCCAAACCCGCTACCGGGGTTCGGAACGTCATTATCGATCGCCGCGCACGGAGTGGAGCAGCATTGTCGGGAAAACCGAGAATCTTGTTTGTCGGCGACGCCCGTGAGACCGTCGAGCAGCTTTTGGGTCCGCGGGCGGAGCCGTGCGAGGTGGTCTTCGTCCCCAACCCCGTGCGAGCCCTGGCTCTGCTCGGGCGTGAGCAGTTCGACGGGGTCTGTTTCGCCTCCGGGCGCCTCCAGGAGGCCTTCCAGCTCGGCACGCTCCTGCAAAGCGAGCATATCCTCGCGGGGATGGTCGACGGCGTGGTCGTGCTGGACCGCAACAACGCGATCCTCTCGTGCAACGGGCGGCTGTGCCAGTGGAGCGGTTGCGAAGACGTGATCGGGGCCAATTTCTACACGGTGTTGGGAAACCCGGAGATCGTGGGGCCCGATTTCTGCCCCTTCCACACGGCGCTGGCCACCGGCTCGGCCACGCACTCCACGCTCCGCTGCGAAGACGGCCGCTATTTTCAGATCCACGCGGCCCCGGTCCGCGAGCCGCAAGGCCCACCGCAGAACCTGATCGTCACCGTCCGCGACATCACCGCGGGAGTGCTCCAGCAGCAGAAGCTGGCGGCCATCCATCAGGCGGGCGGGGAGCTGGCCGACCTGACGCCCGGCGAGCTTTTGGAAATGACGGTCGAAGATCGGATCGAGCTGTTGAAGTCCAACATCCTGCACTACACCAAGGATCTCCTGCACTTCGACGTAGTGGCCATTCGGCTGTTGGTGCCGGACACGGGACGGCTGGAGCCGCTCCTCTCGGAAGGCATGGAGCCGGAGGCGGCCGGCCGCGTGCTGTACGCGCAGCCGCAGAACAACGGGATCACCGGATTCGTGGCCGCTACCGGCAAGAGCTACCTCTGCGAGGACACCGGCGAGGATCCGCTCTACATGGAGGGGGCCAGGGAGGCCCGCAGCTCGCTGACCGTGCCGCTGGTCCTGCACGACGAAGTGATCGGAACGTTCAACGTCGAAAGCCCGGAGCCGAGGGCCTTCACCGAGAGTGACCTCCAGTTCCTGGAGATTTTCAGTCGGGACGTGGCCGTGGCCCTGAACACGCTGGAGCTATTGTCGGCCGAAAAGGCCGGCACGGCGGCGGCCAGCGTCGAGGCCATTCACAGCGCGGTGGCGCTGCCGGTCGACGAGATCCTCAACGACGCCGTCAACGTGATGGAGCGATACATCGGCCACGAGCCCCAAGTGGTCGAGCGGTTGCAGCGGATCCTGCGCAACGCCCGGGACATCAAGCAGATGATCCAGAAGGTGGGCCAGAAGATGGCCCCGGCGCAAGCGCATCCGCAGCCTCCGGAACGGGAGCGGGCCGCGCTGCGGGGCCGTCGCGTGCTGCTGGTCGACGAGGACAACGGCGTCCGAATCGCCGCGCACGACCTCTTGGAGCGCTATGGCTGCGTGGTGGAGACCGCCCCGGACGGCGGCCAGGCCATGTCGATGGTCCGAAACACCGGCTACGACTTGGTGATCGCCGATATCCGGATGCCCGACATGACCGGCTACGAGTTGATGCTCAAGCTCCGCGAAGTCATCGACGCGGAGCCCTTGCCGCTGATCCTGATGACCGGCTTCGGATACGATCCCGATCACACCATCGTCAAGGCCCGGCAGGCCGGTCTCACGGCCATCCTCTACAAGCCGTTCCGCCTGGACCAACTGCTCTCGACGGTCGAGCAAGTTGTCAGCACGCCCGGCGCCGTGGGTCAGGCATGATGTGGGACCTCGTCCTTCTCCCGTTGGCCGTGATCGGGCACGGCTACCTCTGGGCCGCATTCTTCAACCATACGCACAGCACGGCACTCCCCCGATGGATCATTAGCCCTGCGACGGCCGCGGGATTCGCTTGTGCGGTGTCGATCCCGGTAGTGCTGGGCGTGTGGTTGGTTCGGGGCGAGCTGAGCCTTGTCGTCTTTGACCCCGCGCCGCCTGCGGTGTGGCTGGGCCGAATCTACCTGGCCATCGCCTGGATCGCGGGCGTGGTGACCGTGGTTCGCTGGGGCTGGCTTCGCCTGCTCCGTCGCCCGCCCGACGTGCTCCGATACGATCGAACCCGGCTGGCGCTCGGCGGAGATCTCCTGACCTCGCCGCGAAGGACCGTGCGGGGCCGGGAGACCCGCGCACAGCGCGGCGAAGAGGATCACCACTTCCTGGTCCGCCTTCCCGGCAACGAGATCCTGCGACTGGAGGTCGCCGAGCGGGCCGTCGAAGTGGCCCGGCTGCCGGAATCGCTCGACCGGCTCACGATCGTCCACCTCTCCGATCTGCACTTCACCGGTCGGGTGGGCAAGGCGTATTTCCAAGAGGTCGTCCGAGAGAGCAATGAGCTGGAGCCCGACCTGGTGGCGATCACCGGCGACCTGACCGACTTCCCCGAGTACGCCGCCTGGGTCCCCGACACGTTGGCACGACTGACCGGCCGGTACGGGGCCTATTTCATCCTGGGGAACCATGACGTTTGGAGCGCGCCCGACCGGCTCCGCCGTAGGCTCACCGACTCCGGGCTGGTCGACTTGGGAAGCCGCTGGACGCGAATCGAAATCCGCGGCGAGCCGGTGATCCTGGCCGGGAACGAGCTGCCTTGGTTTTTGCCGGCAGCCGATCTGGAGCACGTCCCGCCCCGCTCGCCCGACGGCGGCCCGGTGCGGATCGCGCTGGCCCATTGCCCGGACCAGTTTCGATGGGCCCGGGCCAACGACGTCGATCTGCTCTTGGCCGGTCATACGCACGGCGGCCAGTTCTGTTTTCCGCTCGTGGGCCCGCTTCTCTCCGCCAGCCGGCTCGGCGTTGCCTACTCTTCCGGCACGTTCCACGTCCCGCCCACCATCATGCACGTCAGCCGCGGCATCTCCGCCCGGTTCCCCGTCCGCTTCAACTGCCCGCCCGAGCTGGTCAAGCTGGTGCTGCGAACGGCCTTGCCGCCGAGGGCGTGAGGGGGATATATTGGCACTCCGTCCCCCCCACGGCGGCCCGCTTTTCCAGGAGGGAGGTTGGCATGAAGGCCGGACGGAACGATGCTTGTCCCTGCGGGAGCGGAAAGAAGTACAAGACGTGTTGCCTGGCCAAAGACAGGAGCCGGGAGCCTGACGACCGTCTCGAACCACCCGAGCCCCGGTGGGACGTGACGGAGAAGGACTACGAGGCTGCCCGCGCGGACTCTTCCGAGTGGCCGGACGAG
>DATKZH010000632.1:0-25561 GCA_035528065.1 Thermoguttaceae bacterium
CACGCAAGACTCGCTCCCGGCTGCTGGTCAGGCTTTGCCGGACGGGACTTCCACCCGCAAAGGCTCCGCTGAAAGGTTTCCGTCTCAACTTCCCATAGACATCCCCCTTTCCCGAGCTTCTTGGCGCAATGAATGCTTACCGGTCGAGTTCGGGCCGAAAGTGCATCGAGAATCGAACGGTTGATGAAACACGAATTCGGGCCTTGGATCGATTCTCTACGATTCGGCGTCCAGCTGAGGTGACCTTTGACGTTGGGCTCGGGCAAGAGACAGCCGCGTCATAGAGCGGCCATAATTGTGCGTGCCGGTATTCCTTTGGGAGCTCTGCCCATGACCGATGTCACCCCAATCCTCTCGGCCATCGAGCCAGGCGACGCCCAGGCCTCCGAGCAGTTGCTTCCGCTTGTGTACGAGGACTTATGGAGGCCTCTCCGAATGGGAAGGACGTTACGTGAGCCCCCCGATTGGGCATTGTTCTCTGCCCTCCCCCCCCCAGCGGAGCCTAACTGTCGATTGTCGAAAACCAGACTTGATTGCCCTGAATTCTATTAACAGGCAATATACATTAGGTCCATAACTGGGACTTAGAGATGAGTCCAAGGCAGGAGCATGCTTATCCTTCCAAGCTACCGGTGCCCGCCTTAGGGCTCTCCTTGGCCGAGCCGGCTGTGGACGGTTCGGCTCATTGATTGGGTAGCCAATGCCGGGAGACTTCGTACGGCGGCATGATCGTGTGTTATCCGTCCCTGCTCGCAAAGTCTCTGCGTGGTTAGGCCAGAGGAGAAGTCCCTTTGGACGAACCGCGAGACCCCGATACCGAAGAACTGCTTGACCGGGCCCGTCGTGGGAGTGAGTCGGCAGTAGAGCTGCTCCTTGGACGGCACGGGGACCGCCTGCACCGGATGGTTGGCGCGCGAACAGATCGCATTGGCAGGCTTGGCAGAACGTTCCTGCACGTATACTGCGGCATTACCGGCACTCGGTTCCTAGACAGCCCGTGTGGAGGCCTCCCATGAAACCCAAGCGTTCATCGTCAAGTCGTTCGATGGTTCCTGCCGGCGGGTTTTCCGGCCGGTCCCTTGTCACCCCCCATACGCGGCGGCTTTCCATCGAACCGTTAGAGCAACGAACATTGCTTGACGCCGCAACGTCGCTTGGCGGCACGGTCTTCGATGACCTGGACGCCGACGGCACCTTCGACGTCGGCGAGCCGGGCCTGGCTGATTGGACCGTCGAGCTTCAGCAGATCGACACCGGCAGCGATATGCGCAGGCTGCGCAAGCCCGTCCCCGGTGTGGATGACTTCCTGGGTATCTCATCCGCCGCGGTGGGCGACAACTTCGTCATTGGCGCCTTCGGCGACGACGCCGCGGGCCCCAATGCGGGTGCAGCCTACCTGTTCGACGGAATCGAGGGCCGTCTTCTGCAGACTTACCTGAATCCTTCGCCGCAGGCCGACGACGCATTCGGCTTCGCCGTCGCCGGCCTCGGCACCGACGTGATCATCGGCGATTACCGCGACAACACGGACGGCGTCGACGCGGGAATTGCCTATCTGTTCGACGGCGACACCGGCGCGCTGCTCCAGACGTTCCGCAATCCCAATCCCAGCGCCAACGACCAGTTCGGCTACGTCGTGGCCCCCTTGGGGTCGGACAAGGTCCTGGTGACCGGCCTCCTGGAAGACCAGGGGGCCGCCGACGCGGGTATCGTCTACATGTTCAGCGCAACGACGGGAGCCCTTCTGCATACCTTCCCCAATCCCACCCCAACGGGCACGGAACACTTCGGGATTGCCTTGGCCGAGTTCCACGGCGACGTGCTCATCGGTGCACAGCGTCACCGCGAAGGCCCCGATGCGGTCGGCATCGTCTACCTCTTCGACAGCGACGACGGCAGTATCATCAGCACCTTCAACAACCCTTCGCCACACAACGAGGACCTGTTCGGCCAGTCCGTGGCGGTGATGGACGACAAGGTGCTCATCGGCGCGTTCCGCGACGACACCGACGGAGCCGACGCGGGGATCGCCTATCTATTCGACGCCGACGGAAACCTCCTGAAAACCTATCACAATCCGTCGCCGGAGCCGGGCGACAGGTTCGGCCACACCGTCCGGGCGATGGGACAAGACGTCTTGGTGACCGCGCCTTTCGATCGAGTGGAGGGTGAATCCCGGGGCGCAGCCTACCTGCTCGACGGCTCCACCGGCGAGGTGATCCAGCGATTCATCAGTCCCACCGGACGGTTTAACGATCAATTCGGCCGAACCATCGCCGCGGTCGGCTCCAAAGTGCTGGTCACCTCGCCCTACGACGACGTGGCCGGAGAGAACACCGGCGTCGCCTTCCTGTTCGACGCCGGCCGTCAGGTCACCACCACCGGCCCGGCGGGCGACTACCAGTTCGCCGACCTGAAGGCCGCCGACTATCGGCTCCGTTCCATCGGCCAGGAAGGCTACGTCCAGACGCTCCCGGCCGGCGGCGTCGACTACTACGTCTCGCCCGCCGAAGGTCAGACGCTCACCGGCTTGGACTTCGGCCACTGGATCAACTACGCTCCGCTGGCCGTCGACGACGCCTACGGTCTGGACGAAGACACCGTCTTCACGCTCGCCGCTCCCGGCCTGCTGGCCAACGACTCGGATCTCAACGGCGATCCGTTGACCGTCCTGCCCGGCGGCGGCCCTTCCCACGGGAGTCTGACCTTGGACGACGACGGCTCCTTCACCTACACGCCGATTCCCGACTACAACGGCCCCGACAGCTTCACCTACCTCGTCAGCGACGGCATGGACGAGTCGAATCCGGCCACGGTGGCCATCACCGTCAATGCGGTCAACGATCGGCCGGTGGCCGATCCCCAGACGGTCCAGGTCAACGAGGACGGTTCGGTGGTGATCACCCTGTCGGGCAGCGACGTCGAGACGGCCCCGAGTGACCTGACTTTCCGGATCGATTCTCTGCCGGCACGGGCGACCGTGATGGACAGCGACGGCAATGCAGTGCATGCCGGCCGGGAGTTCATCGGGCCGCCCACCTTGACCTACGTCGCGGGTGCTTCCTGCGCGGGGGCGGGCGTCGACGATTTCGAGTTCGTGGTTATCGATCGGGGTGATCCCGATACGCTCGACCTCGTGGGCCTGACCAGCCTGCCGGCCATGGTGACCGTCGAGATCCAACAGGCCGTAGCCGACGGACAGGTCACGCTAGATCCCGACGGCGTGGCACGGATCGGCGGCACCTCGGCCGATGACGTCATCCTGGTGACGCGCACGCCCGACGGTCAGAAGCTCAGCGTCACGGTCAACGGCGTCGTTGACGAGAGTATCTTCTTAGCCGACGTTACGGAGATTCGGGCCTGAAGCCGAGCCGGAACCGATTACATCCAGTTGATCGACCTGGCCTTGGAGTCGATGCTTCACGGCGGAGCCGGCAACGACGAGTTGATTGGCGCCGCCGGCAGCGACCTGCTCATAGGCGGGCTGGGCGACGACATGTTGACCGGTGCCGCCGGCAACGATTTCCTCATCGGCGGCGACGGTTCCGATCGGATCGTCGGTTCGGCTGGCCACGGCATCCTGGTTGCCGGCGACGTGGCGTGCTCATCCACAGAGCAAGCCCTGCGGGAAGTCCTTGCGTTGTGGGTTGCAGGTAGAGAGTATGACGATGCCACTACCGATGACGTACTTGATGAGACGCTGATCGCTGGAGAGGATTTCGACATGCTCACCGGCAGTTCCGGAGCGGACTGGTTCATCATCGGCATTGGCGACAAGATCACCGACCTGAAGAGAGCCGCCGAGGACGGCGACTGCATAACCGAGATCCTTGACAACTAGCCGCAAGACTATGCCAGGTGTGATAGGCCCCTTTGAGCGTGCGTCGCATGATCTCAGGACATGAGAGCGACGCGGAAGGAATCTCCGGAGGAAATTCTTGCTCCGTAACTCGTTGAGGCAGCGGGAAGCCGTCTTTAGCCCCTGATTGCTCTGGCCGTTCTGCGGGATGAAGCTTTCTGCGAGATGGCGAGGTTCTTGCCAGTGTCTTCCAAGACGCACACCTGGATTCTTGCCAGGGTCGTTGGAGTCCGGCGCGATTTCTGGACTCCGCGGCATTGGCCAGAAGAGTAACGTGTCTCATTTAACGCAGAGTAGTTTATCCGATCTGCCGTGCGTGGGCGAGGATTCTGCGCGATCGGTTGATCGGCAGATCGGATAAACGTGCGATGAACTCAACCGCGGGCTATGGGAGTTGAATGGTGCCAGCGAGTTGGGGCCAGACGCTTCGGGAGGCGAGGCGGTGCAACGAGGGGTTCCGGCTGGGGCGGCGGTGACGGTGGTGCCGAACGGTAAGCGGGAGGGCGTGACGGGGGACGTTGCAGCTTGCCGGGCAATGGCTAACGAAGGCGTGATCGGCGCGTAGCGGATGCGTCAGCTTGAGAGTTCCGGAGGATAGGGAGTGGGCATGCACCATCGCGCGGCGAGGGCTATGAGGTATCGAAAGCAACGGTCTCGGCCGGGCGGCGGGTTCGGATGTAGGGACGTCGTGGCGGATGCGGCCGGATGGGTGGCGCGAAATCCACGATGATCAGGGTTCCGCGGCCGCAGGCGGGACAAGGCTGGGCTGTAGAACAGGGCTCCAAAGCGTCGGCCTGCATCACGACCTCGTCTGACGGGGGGATGGACGAGGATGACACACCGAGCAGACGCCGGCAAAGGTCGAGTCGTCGGCTGCGGTCACGGTTCGCCAGGAACCCGTAGTAGCGGATACGGACGAAACCGCTGGGCAGCGTGTGCATCAAGAAACGGCGGATGAACTCGCGACCACGATAGGTCGCCCTGGTTCGCAGATGGGCGAAACACGCCGCGAGCCGCCGTTTGAGGGCCAGGCGAGAAAACAGCTTCTGGAAGATGACGAGCCCGGCGAAAGACGTCGGACGGCTGCTCTCCTCATCTTCACAACGACCCTGGGGAACGCCGTAACCACCCCGTACGACGTCGCTTCTTCTGAACTTCGTTGGCGGTGAGCTCCTGCTTTCCAACGTCCCTTTCGCGGGGACGTGTTTCCTACGGGAAAGCATCGAGTTTCAGCTCCTTTTGGAAGGGCATTGTTCCGTATTATTACACCTGCCCTTTGCGCACTGATGGGTGTTGGGTGACGTCCACCCTTGGCGACGAAACTCAGACTTCGCCGCCGGTGAAGTGTTGGAACATGCCAAGAACAGGAAGCCCCGTCCGAAGAAACGGGGCCTTCGTAGCTTCGATGGCACGATCGTGTGCAACTGGCGAGTTAAGGCTGCGTGTCGCCACCTGCTTAGGATCGCGCAAGAAACAACTGTCGCGATATGGCCGTGGGGTACGTTTCCAACGTGCCTGGCACGATGGAATCGTGCCCCACTTATTGTTTCTGCGATCCTTATTCGGTTGCAGATGGTGGAAGAAGAGAGGGCGGGCATTTGACGCTCTGGTCGCGCCGGACGGCAAGTTGCTTCCCAGAGAACGCGTATTGGGATACCCTTGAAGGGGCGGTTGACCACGCATCCTTGAGCCCGTACTCCACAGATATTCACTTCCGACAAAAGGACTTTCTCGATGGCAACACGTCGGACCGCGGCCGTGTGTCTGGTTCTCGCTCTTTTGTTTGTGTGGCCGTTCTCGGCCAGCGCGGAAGACGCGTTCCCCTACCGCGAGGGGACCTGCGACAAGGGGGAACTGAAGTACGTCGGGGGGCTGCCCGTCCTCATCGTCCAAGGCACGCCGGAGGAGATGGGCCGGCAGCAGGCCGGACTGACCGCCGACGCGGCCCGAGACGTCCTGGCGTATCCGCGGAAGCTGCTGGCGGCGATCGGGCGCGAAGATCGATGGCCGGCGCTCGTCGAGATGAGCCGGCGCTTGAAGCCCCAAATCGCCGAGGAGTACGTCGACGAGCTGAACGCGTTCGCCGCCACCGCCGGCCTCGATCCCGAGCTGTTGATCGCGATCAACACGATGGTCGATGCCTACCGGGACGGACTGGCATGCTCCTCCTTGATCGTGGAGCCCGACCGAAGTAAAACGGGCGGCCCACTTTTCGGGCGCAACCTCGACTTCTTCCCCGTGGGTGTCCTCCAGAGACTCAGCCTGGTGGTCGTCTACCGCCCGGAAGGCAAGCACGCCTTCGTCTCCGTCGGATTTCCGGGCATGCTCGGCTGCTTCTCGGGGATGAACGACGCCGGCCTGGCCGTGGCCACCCACGAGGTCTTCGTCACGCGAGACGGCGCGCCGATGTTCGATCCCAAGGGGACGCCGTACACGTTCTCTCTCCGCCGCATCCTGGAGGAGTGTACCACGCTGGAAGAGGCGGAGAAGCTGCTGCGCTCGACGCCCCGCACCACCTTGCAGAGTCTGGCCGTATGCGACCGGCGCACCAGCGGCGTGTTGGAGCTGACACCCCGAAACGTCGTGCTCCGCCGGAGCGAGCGGGGCATCGCGGCGTGCGCCAACCATTTCCGCACGGAGCCTCTGGCCAGGTTCCTGGTGTCGCGGCGGTACCGCATTCTTTCGGGAGCCCGCCGTCTGGACAAGCTCGGGCTGGACGACGTGGCCCGGAAGCTCGACGAGGTGAACCTCGGGCGACTCACCATCCAAACGATGATCTTCGAGCCGGACCCGCTGGTGCTCCACCTGGCGATCGGCTCCCCTCCCACGTCGCGGTTGCCGCTGGTGCGATTGGAGCTGGCCGAGCTCTTTCAACCCACTGGCAGCCGCGGCAGCCCCGGCCAAGTTTCCGTGCGGTAAGATTGAGTCCTGTGTTGAGAATGGAACACGGTCGAAGCCCGGGGGTTGCAACCCCCGGGGCTTGGGATCCGATTGACGCTCCGTTGTCAATGACGGGGCTCGTGAAGGCGATGAGGCCGGGCCTCTGAAACCCGCCCCTCGCCGACAGCGGTCCACGGAATCCGGACGTTCGGAACCGAGCCTTGCAGCCTGGAATCCTCCCGGTCGCGGGAGGTCGCGGGCTCAAGTCGCTTCCGCGACGTCCGGGTAGCATCGTTCGAGCGGGAAGTCGCTTCCGGCCATCTCCGACTTGCACCACGCGAGGATGCGCTGCCGGGTTGCCTGCGGGACGTCTCCGTAGCGGTCGTCTTGACCACTAAAGAAGAACGAGGCCCGACTCTGAAGGACGTGGGGCGGATTCATCTCGAACGCGTAGTCGTGCTCCCGCATGTAGTCGAAGCTGCATTTTCGGACGATCTCTTCGACCTCTTCTTCCCGAAGACGTTCGATCTGCAAGAAGTCCGCGACTTGTCTGACCGTCGCTCTCAAGTCTCTTCTCATGTCCTCGAAGAGGATGAAGAGCACGTTGTCCCGCTGCCGGGACCAGCCCCACCATCCTCGCACGTGCGAAGGCCAGGTGCCCCACCACATCAGCTCGTCCGACCGAAACCACGCCTCGATCTCGTTCAAGTGCACGACGAACGGCCCCAGGTTCGCAGCCACGAAGTCGGCACAGCTCGCGAAACACGACAGCGGGTGCCTGCACACGTAGATGTATTTTGCTTCGGGGCTGTAGGGGCACAGTCGGACGGGCAGATGTGCCTTGATGATTCTCGAAGTGCGCGGGGTGCCCACGAGCGGGGCGTCGTCGATCGAGACGCTTCTTGACGACTCGATCCACGGAGAAACGGCGTAGAGAGCCGTCCCGGCCTCCGCCAAATCGCCCGAACCTCGAGTGAGAACCTGGTAGACGACGTGCTGCATCCACGTCGTGCCGCACCTCATTTGGGTTGCCACGAACACGTCGCCCCGACGCGGCTCGTACTCGGCTGCTTGGCGGAAACTTTCGACGCTGCAGGTCCCTTTAGGGCCGGCCACTCCTCGATACGAGAAGGTGACCTTGGAGAACGTGAACCGAGATACGCGGCTGAGCAGCCAAATCATCGGACTCAAGGCCACACGGTGATAGTAGAGCACTTTCTTGAACCGGCAGCGCTCTGCGAGGGGACGGCCGTAGTAGTTGAGCCCTTTCGTCCTGTGGTCCCCCCAAGCCACGACCCAGTATAAGTGCACCAATTGCGTGACGAGCAAGGCAAGAACGACGGAAACGACAAGTGCCCCCGATTCGGCGGCCGTCCGGGCGGAGAGAGCGGGCCTCACGGCGAGCACGCTCGAGTTTCCGGCCTCCCCAGACGCCCTCGCGAAGTCGGTTCCCGGTTCTCTCGAGCATCGCGCGGCCAGGGCGCGGAGCTTTGAGAGGGTTTCTTGCATGTTTTCGGCCGAGCTCAAGTCGTGGGCTTCCGAGGGGTCATTCAGAAAGTCGAAGAGCGCCTCGCCTCCGCCACCGAACTTGATGTAGTGCAAGCCCTCGGCAATCACCGCGTCGAGATGCTGACCCGGGTCCGGGGATTCGGCGGATGGCCGCAGGCACGCGTATACCACGGTCGCGCGAGAGCCCTCGCGTTCGGTCCCGTCCCAACGTCGTCGCAGCGAACTGCCTGGGAACTCGAACCGATCGGCGCATCCGAGCAGGTCGGTTACGGTTGCCGGCAAGTCGCATAGAGAGACGACGTGCGACGGGCGCAGCCCGGCAGGCGCACCCTTCGGGCAGCGAATGACCAAGGGAACGTGAAGCAGCGGGCGGTAGAGCGAGTTCCCATGCTGGCGAAGACCGTGTTCGCCGAAATGCTCCCCATGATCCGACGTCACAATCAGGAGCGTGTCGTCCAGGATCCCTCGTGTCTCGAGCTCGCCCAGCAGACGCCCAAGACACGCGTCGAGGTACGCGATGCTGCCGTCATAGGCGTTCTGCTCCGCCACGCGCTGTCGGGGCGTCAGGGGGTAGACGGCCAACGGCGCGGTACGCCGTAGGTGCGCTTCGAAGGGGACGTCCTTGCGCGACCGGGTCGTGCCAAATCGCTCGTCGAAGGGCGGCGGGGCGTGGTAAGGTTCGTGCGCGTCGTAGTAGTTGAGAAAGGCGAAGAAGGGGCGATTGCGCCGCCTGTCGACCCATCGCAGGAAGTCGTGATTGATCCTCTCCGCAGACTTCCGTCCCCAGACGTCCTGCCACCCGGTCCACCGCCGCAGCCGCTGGCTCGTGACCAGGCGACGGCCCATCTGGCAACTGAGCACGAATTCCGTCCCCAGTACGTTGAAGTCCTCGTAGTGCAGGAAGCCTCGGTGGAACCCGTGCCAACGGCTGCAATAACACTGATTGGCCACGAAGCCGGCCGTCGCATACCCCTCGGCGCTGAGCACTTCGGCAAGCGTCGGATAGGTGTCGTCCAGCGGGAGACACGACGTCGCGGACAGCTCGTGCGCCCAGCGGCCGGTGAAAAGGGAGGCGTGGCTGGGCAGAGTCCAGGGGGAAGGCGCCACGGCCCGCTCGAACACGATCCCGTCTTCGCCCAGCCGAGTCAGGTTCGGCGACGTGTCTCGATCATAGCCGTACGTGCTGAGGCTCTCGGATCTGACGGTATCCCAGACTATGAGCAAGACGTTCGGACAAGCTTCGGAGACCCTCGGAAGCGCCCCGATCGCACGGCTCTCCGCCCACGTCCACCATGCGGGCAGCGCGACGGCCGATCCCATGCAAACGGCAAGCATCCAAGGGAGAGTGCGCCGCACCAGCCCGTCGAAGCTCTCGACACGCGCTGAAATCAAACGCGCCATCTGGACGCCCACGCCGGCCGAAAGCATCGCGGCGGCATAATTGTGGATTTCGCGGTGAAGCAGCACCAGACTGGCCGCCAGCGTGAAGCCGAACGCAAAGATCGCCAGACGTTGCACAAGACGCGTCGGCCAACAAACCCCGAACGGCACGAGCATCGCGCCCAGAGCCAGAAACAACGCGGCATCGGCGAGTGGAGCCAGCCAAAGGGTGTGGCAACCCAGCAAGAGAAGGCGCCCCAGAACGTACTTCTTCAAGCCCAGGTTGAGCAGCTCCAGGTAGCCGGTCAGGACGCCGAACCATATCGCCCAACGCAACAGGCGAAATGCGAAGCGCATCCGCTGGGAACGGCTCAATCGCGTTTCGACGGGTAACATGGAATCGTTCGCAACGGTCCAACGTGCCTAAACCAGGCGGCTTGTGGAGCCTCGCCTACCTCTTCCGCGGCAGTCCGTCAGAGCGTGCGGACCATCGGCCGTTCGTTGGTGCAACGCCGGGGCTCGGACGCCGACGGATCCTTTGGGGCCGAGACCCCGTAAGGCACGTCCCAATCGTTCGGCTCAGGAAGTCGGGTCGCCGCCGTAGCTCACTTGCGGACAACCAGCCTCACGAGCCCCCTGAGAATCCCAGCCGTAATGGACCACACGTTCTTTCCGAACGCCAACAGGATTCCGACGGCCCCCGCGATGACCGAGAGGAGCGGCACGAACGTTTCGGGTCCCAAATACGCCAATACGAACGGCTGGTGACTCATCCTAGCGACGCCCTTGCTCTTGTTCCGATTGCTCTTCATCCGTTCCGACGATGGCTGGATGGTCTTGACACAAGGCGGTCAATCGCCATCGAGGAGGTTTGCCGGGCTGCCGCGGAGGCTCACGTTTCCGTCCGCCAAGCCTTCGTCGGGGTCGCAAGCTCCCGCGGCGCGCGATTCTTCCGTTTATGTCGCGCGTTGCACCGCCTCGCGTACACCCTCGGCCGTCACCGGGGCAGGCCACCCGAACCTACTACGTCCGAGATAGCTCAAACGGACCCCCAGCAGTTCAACCCCGCGGCCGGCAAGAGGTTTCGCCCGACCCGGAGACTTGCCTTGGCAGAGTTGAGCCAGTGCGTCTGGACTACGCCGTCGATGCTGACTCACCGACCCGCCGGACTTCCAGACGGCGGATCCCAAGGTTCCAAGAGACGCCAAGGGAACCGGTGGGGCCCCGGACCAGGCACGTGACGGCCCGGCTTCCGAAGCGACCGGGGCACCATGGCGTGAATCAGCGTGCCGGTGCCGAAAACCGGTGACGGAGCCGTTCGATGAGACGCGAGCCGAACCCCCTTCGGGGGGGAATGTATGGCTCCAAACGTGCTGCGCGCCGGGGAGTTGCAGGAAGATGTTGCCCCTCACGGCGCGACCGCCGATTGCGCCTAATCACCCCGCGTCGGGGAGTCGGCGTCCCTCAGTCGTCTGGGCTAGCGGCTTGAATCGGCCGGGCCCGCTCGCCTGGCGGCGTTGGCCAGGCAGGCGACCATCTCGTCGATCACCCGGGGTGCGTCCATGTCGACGGCCACCTCCATGTTGTGACGCCAGGCGGGCACCCGGCGGCGGTCGAAGAGCGTGGCCCCCATGGTCACATCGCCCATCGTCTCTACGTCGCCAGCCATCTCCTCGGTGATGAACAAGTCGGGGTTGACGACCGACATCAGCGCGACCGAATCGTGGACGTGGATCCCCTCCACTCCGAACTGCTGCCGATACGCCCGAAACGCCGGGGGGAGGATCGTTCGCAGAAACGCGCCCACTTTGCCGGTTTCGTCGGGCAATTGGTCGAAAAGGTCGTAGGTCAAGACGACCCGGTTGGTCACGTCCAAAGGGATCAAGGTCTTCGTCAGAAGGGAGCGGAAGACGACCCGGGCGGCCTCCGGATCACAGTAGATGTTGAACTCGGCCGCCGGGGTGATATTGCCCGGCCCTTGGACCGTGCCTCCCATCATGATGATCCGGTGGACCAGGGAGGGGAGGTCCGGATCTCGCAGGAACGCCCGGGCGATGTTCGTCAGCGGCCCCAAGGCCACGAGGGTGACGGACTCGGGGGCGGCGCGGACTTCGTCGCAGATGATCTTTTCCGCCGGGTGCCGGCTGCGTAGCTCAGCCACCTGGAAGTTGGCCCCGCCCAGTCCGTCGATCCCGTGCAGAAGCCGCCCGTCCACCGGGAGCCCGTGGTCGGGTGGCGAAGCGGCCCCCACCCGTGGCAAACGGGGTGGATCGAGCTGCTCGATGATCGCCTGGACGTTCCGCGTGGCCAAGTCGGGGGGGACATTGCCCCCGACCGCCGTGACGGCGACCACGTCGAGCCGCGGGTCGAACAGCGCCATCGTCAGGGCCATGGCGTCGTCGATCCCCGGATCGACATCCAGGATCACCTTCTTCGGCATCCGTTTCCTCGTATCTCAAGTCGTGAGACGACTTTGCGTAGATGGCTCGATTGTAGGGCCCCCCGCTTTCCCAGGCAAGAGGAAACAGGGGCAGAGTCGCTCGCCGGGCGCAGGAACGGGTTTGCAGTGATCGCGGGCATGATTAGGCTTCCGAGTCGGATTGTGGTTGATTCGGTGGTCTGAAATCCAGGGAGGGATGGAAGATGGCGACGAGGGAGCTTTCGCGGAAGAAGATCGAGGAAATCAAAGAAATTGCGCGGAGGTGGGGAAAACTATTGGCTCGCGAGGCGTATCCGGACGGTCCGGGGCTGGACGTGAGCCTGGCCGAAATGGAGGAGATTGCTGTCACCGCTAGCAGGGGGATGATCGAAGGGGCTGTGGAAGACCAAGCCGAACAGCTCGGCGAGGAGGGCCCCTGTCCCACATGCGGCAAGCTGTGCAAACTTGTTCCTACGCCCACTTGGCGCAGGGATTTGGGGCCCGGCAAGAAAACAGCTCGATATTGCCGCAGGTACCCAATTGCGAGAGGGGCGCGGGGGTCTACCCCTCAAAAGAACGGATCGTCACCGCGCTGGCCTGGCCTTGAGGGGTCACGTTGAGGTTCACAAACATGTTGCCAGGATCGGTGGCGGCGTCGCTTACCCCCGCGATGGGGCATTCCGGGTCGGGCTCGTCGTAGTTGAGGATGGGAAACAGCCGGCCGTGCCTGAGGGCCATCACGCTGGCGACCAGTTCCACGATTCCACTGCCGGCGCCGAGGTTCCCGAAGTAGCTCTTGGCAGCCACCACCGGCAACCGTTCCTTGCGATCGCCAAACACCTGGTGGATGGCCCGGGCCTCTTCGACATCGCCCGTCCGCGTGCTCAGCCCATGGGCATGCAGGTGGCCGATTTCGTCGGGCTCGACACCTGTGTTTCTCAGCACGGCGGCCAGCGCGTTGGTCATCGCTTGGTCGCGGCGGGCCACCAGATTGCGGTCGGCAACGGAGCTGGACGCTCCGCCCACCACTTCCGCGTAGATCGTGGCCCCCCGGGCTTGGGCGGAGGCGAGTTCCTCGAGGACGACCGTCCCGGCCCCTTCGCCCAAGACCATCCCGGTCCTGTGACGCTCAAACGGCCGGCTGGCTTTGGCGGGATCGCCATCGCCCGATGCCACTTCTTCCTGCTGGACCACGTGGAGCGTCTTCATCGGATGGAGGCGGGTCCCAGTCGCTCCGGCGAGCATCATGTCGGCCTGGCCTCGCAAGATCGTCTGAAATGCCTCGGCCACGGCGAGGTTCGACGCCGCTTCCCGATGCGTGAGCGAGTTGTTCGGACCGCGGAAATCGTTGTAGATGGCGATATGGCTGGCGGGCATGTTGGGCAGGTACTTCAGAAGCCATAGCGGCGACATCTTGGGCATCCCCTGCGGGGCCCAACGCGAGAACTCGAACTTGCCACCCTCGCCCAGGCACTCGAGAACGCCTTCGGTGAACTCGCCCGGAAGCGTGAGCATGTAGTCGCTCCCGAAATCCACGCCCGTACGACAGGGGTCGTACTGCCCCGGAGCCAGTCCCGCGTCCTGGAGGGCCCTCTGGGCCGCCGCGACCGCCATCTGGCACTCGCGGCACATCACCTTCAAGCCCTTGCGAATCGCCTTCTTCTGCTCCTTTTCCAACGGACCGAAGTCGTCGATCTCGCCCCGGAACTCGCGGGCTTCCGCCGCCACAGAGACCGGGAGCGTCCCGGGCGGGAGCATGGTCAGCGGCCCCACGCCGCTTCGCCCGGCTGAGAGCGCCTCCCAAAGCGCCTCCTTACTGTTTCCTAGGGGGCTGATCACAGCCATCCCGGTGATCACGACCCTTCGCTGCGCACGACTCATGAATGCACCGCTCCTGAATTGCCTACCCAGAGGTTCCTCGCTCACGGGCAACAAAACGTCGTATTCTAACCCTAGGTCGCCGCATCGTCGAGGCAAACTGGGTCGATTGTCGACACCCGGTCCGGGGCCTGTGGCAGGCGTTCGCGATGTCGGTGTGGAAGCCAGCGCGTCCGCGACCGAGCCGTGCTCCCAGGCGTGTTTACAGCGACTTGGGTGAGCCCGGCTCCACCAGTGTGCCCCGACGGGGGCACGTCATCTGCCACTGACAAGCCCCGAAAACGTTGACCTGTACCCCTCGCCAGGGGTGCTGATTGACGCTCTAAGCCGGAGTCCTCGTGAGCCGAGCGCCCCATCTGACGGGACGCGACGGGGCCGCGAGATTGGGACCGGAAGCGTGTCTCGCAAACCTCGCCTCCCACGAGTTCTCGGGGTTTTGAAAGATGAGATAAGTTCTTCGGACTGGCGTGCCCAGGTAGCGCGTCGTTTCGGCTTGCCGCCTGTCTCGTCCGAAGTATGGAACCTTTTCTGACGTGCCGCTACCACCGTGAGTGCGTCGCGGCCGCCAGCCCAACGCTGAATCGAGGAAGAAGACGTGCTCTTTTCGGCGAGCCGTGACACGTCGTGTGGCCGTTTGCGGAGATACCTAGTAGGAGCGGATCGTGTCAGACGTCAGGGTCCTTGTGGCCTCACCCTTTTGGGTGGTATAGCACCCCTGAAATCTGTGCCCTACCGGAGCGATCTAGCGCGGGCGTTTGATTTGCTCGCGTCGACAGGTGGTATAATCCCATTTGCTCTGTCCGTCGCAGAACCGGTCGGGGGGGGACGCCGATGCTTTCCGAGGGATCGGTTACTGGCTGGATTGGCCAAATCAAGAGGGGAGACGAGGCCGCCGCGCAGCAGCTCTGGCAGCGCTACTTCTCCAGGCTGGTTCTCCTTTGCCGTAAGCGGCTCTCCGATCATCCGCGTCGGGCCTACGACGAGGAAGACGTCGCCCTGAGCGCGTTCGACAGCTTCTGTCAAGGCGCCCACAAAGGCAACTTCCCCCAGCTACGCGATCGCGACAACTTGTGGCCGCTCTTGGTGACGATCGCCACACGAAAGGCGATCGACTACATCGAGGCTGAGCGTCGACAGAAGCGCGGCGGGGGGCAAGTGCGGGGGGAATCCGCGATCGCCGGCGCGGGGACCTCGCCCGAGAAACGCGGCGTCGAGCAAGCGATCGGAAACGAGCCGACGCCCGAACTGGCGGCCATCGTGGCCGAAGAGTATGGGCGGTTGATGGAGTGTCTGGAAGACGACGCGCTGCGCACCGTCGCCCAATGGAAGCTCGAGGGCTACACCAACCGGCAGATCGCGGGGCGGCTCGGTTGCTCCCTCAGCACGGTGGCACGTAAGCTCTGGTTGATCCGAACCACATGGTCCCAGGAGGCTCCCGGCGATGAATGACCCGCTCTCTTCTCCCGAGCCGTCCGTGCCCCGCGCGGTTGTCCAACAGATCGATCAGGTGTGTGATCGGTTCGAGGGGGCGTGGAGGGCCGGCCAAGAGCCCCGGATCGAGGACTACCTGGGGCTCGATCCGGCGATCGAGCGATCGGGGTTCCGGGGGAGACTGCTCGTCGAGCTGGTGATGATCGACCTCGAGCATCGCTGGAGATCGGCGGAGGAGGGCGCGTCCGGCGCAGCCAAGCCTCAACTGGCCGAGTACGTGGCCCGGTATCCGGAGCTTGGGGCGTTGGACGATCTGCCCGACGCGTTGATCGCCAAGGAGTACCAGGCAAGGCGGCTTTGGGGAGACCGGCCGGGCCGCGAGGAGTATCTGGCGCAGTTCGGCGGCAAGCACCCGAACCTGAGTGACGTGCTTGCGCAAATGGATGAGGAGCTGGCATCCAGCGGGAAAGACCGCGCCATGTCCACTCCCGGTGCTTCCAGGGAGACGGAGGCGATCGACGCGAAGAACGGGGCTCAGCCCACCGCCAAGGGCAAGGCGCCTTCGGCCCCTTCGGACTACGGCAACTATCGGGTGGTCAAGTCGTTGGCCAAGGGCGGAATGGGGCAGTTGAGCATCGCCCAGGACCGATCGCTGAATCGGACCGTGGTGCTCAAGGAGATCCTCGAGCCCTTGGCGAAGAGTGCCAAGAGCCGTCGCCGCTTCGTCCACGAGGCGCAGATCACGGGTCAACTGGAGCATCCGGGCATCGTGCCCGTCTATGCGCTGGGAGTGGACCGGCGCGGCCGGCCCTTCTACACGATGCGGCGCGTCCGGGGACACACCTTGGAGAAGGCGATTGCCGCCCACCACGCCGAACCGTCGTCGGCCGGTTTGCGGGAGTTGCTGCGTCGATTCATTGCCGTCTGTCAGACGCTTGCCTATGCCCATGCCCGAGGCGTCGTCCATCGCGACCTGAAGCCGTCGAACATCATGGCGGGGGATTTTGGCGAGACGCTCGTGCTCGACTGGGGCCTGGCCAAGCCGATCGCCCACGGCGAATGGCTTCAATCGACCCGAGGCCACGTGGCGCATGAGGAATCGGCCCCGCGCCCGATGGTGACCGAGCCCGGTGCGAAGGTAGGCACGGCGGCCTATATGGCCCCCGAGCAGGCGGAAGGTGGGGCGGAAGAGTCGGCGCCCGCCGCCGACGTCTACGGCCTGGGCAGCATTCTCTACCAACTGCTGGTGGGTCAACCGCCCTACACGGGGAAGTCGTCGGACGAGATCCTCGAGAAGGTCAAGTCCGCCGCTCCGGAAGAACCGTCGCACGTCCGGCGCGACGTCCCCCGTCCCATCGAGGCCATTTGCCTCAAGGCGATGGCCCGTCGACCGGAAGCCCGCTATCCGGACGCCGCCGCCCTGGGCGCCGACGTGCAGCACTGGCTCGACGACGAGCCGGTCGAAGCGTATCCCGAGCCGTGGCTCGCTCGGGCGTGGCGGTGGGCCCGGCATCACAAGACGGCGGCCGCCAGCGTGCTCGTTTTCCTGTTCACGGTCCTCCTGGCCGCGGCCGTGGCGGGCCCGCTTGTCGCAAGACAGCGTGCCCAAGCCCGGGTGGCCCAGCAGACGGCCGAAGCGTACAAGCAGCAGGCCGATGCCGCGGCCGCGCTGGCCGACCGGAAGGACAAGGAAGCTGAGCAGGCGGACAAGGGGCGCGACGAAGCGCAGGCGCAGTCCGTCAAACACCTGGAAGCCGCGATGGCAGCGAACCGCGAAAAGCTGGCCGCCCTCGCCCGAGCCGAAGGACTGGAAGCCGATATCGAGGCCGATCAGGAGCAGGCTGAGAAGGTCGAAACGCTCCGGCGCGAGCTCGACGAGACCCGTACGCAACTGGTTGCCGTGGAGGGCCGTGTGGCCGAGGAGACCGAACGTGCCCGCATCGCGCGGGACAAGGCCGACGAGTTCCAGGAGGAGTCGGCCAAGCTGAAACAGGAGGCGCAGCGGCTCCGCGAGCTCTCCGGCGAGTTGTCCCAGTTGGCGTCGGGGGAGCAGCCGCAAGTCGCAGCGGTCGAGCCCGAGCCGTCGCTGCTGGCGGATTTCACGGAAGGAAACGTGGATCGGTTCGACGTGATCGCCTCCGACACGGCGTTCTCGCTGCTCACCCGCGACTGGTCGCGCCGGCAAACCGGCAAGAGCTCGCTGAGGATCGACAGCCTGAGCGAGGGCCAGGTCCGCGTGGGGTATCCGTCGACCCGCAGCGCCGACTGGGACCTCTCGGCTCAGGAGTACGTCCATCTGGCCTTGTTCGCCGGCAGTCGGACAAGCGGCCAGTTGGAGAGCCTCTGGGTCCGCATGGGGCGGGGTTCGAGCTATGCCGAGTACCAGTCCGATCCGGCGATTATCGAGCGTGCCCGAGATCGGTGGCTTCACACGTCGATTCCCCTGGCCGGGGATCGCCTTTGGACGCGGACCGACACGAACGAGCCGGACCTGTCCCACGTGGACTGGATCGAAGTGCACGCCGCCACCACCGGCACCGGGCTGACGTTCTCCCTGGACGACCTGGGCTTCGCGCGCAAGCCGGTCGCGCCCTGGATAGCCGGGCCGATCCCCGCACCGGCCAAATTGCCCGGGGTTCTCCAGTGGCAAGTAGAGACCATGGCTCCGCATGCGGACGTTCTGACAGTGGCTTGGAGTCCCGATGGGAAACTCATCGCTTGTGGGACCCTAAGGGGGCGAGTGCGGGTTTACGACGCGAGCACGTTACGACTTGTCCACCTACTGGCCGGTCACAACGGCATTGTGCACACGGTGGCCTGGAGTCCCGACGGCCGGTGGCTCGCTTCGGCATGCCAGGACAAGACGCTCCGGCTCTGGAAAGCCGACGGGACGCCGGGGCCGGTGCTCGAGGATCGAGGACTCATCTTCTGGTGCGCGGCGTGGAGTCCCGACGGGAAGCGGCTCGCTTCCGGAAACCACCACGGGGAGGTGCGGCTGTGGGACGCGGATCGCACCCCGGGACCCTTGCTGAAAGGCCCTGCCGGTAACGTCTGGTCGGTGGCGTGGAGTCCCGACGGTCGCCAAGTCGCTGCCGGAGGCGCCGACGGAATGGTGCGGCTTTGGGAAGCAGACGGCACGCCGGGGCCCGTGCTTGAAGGGCATACCGGGGCGATCGCTTCCGTGGCCTGGAGTCCTGACGGGCAGCGGCTCGCGTCGGGTGGTGCGGACACCACGGTACGACTGTGGGCGCCCGACGGTGCGCCGGGACCGGTGCTTGAAGGCCATACTGATCCAGTCGGATCGGTAGTCTGGAGTCCAGATGGTCGGTGGCTCTTGTCAGTAGGGCGCCCTGGAGGGGAGGTACGGCTGTGGGAGGGCGACGGCACGCCGGGACCGGTTTTCGAGAAATGGAGCAACTATATCTCGTCAGCCGCATGGCGTCCCGACGGCCAGCGCCTCGTTTTGGGCAGTGCCCATGGAATGTATCTGGGGGACGCGGATGGCGGGAATCGCTCGCAACTCGACCGGCAATACGCGAACGTGTGGTCGGTGGCTTGGAGTCCCGACGGCAAGAAGCTTGCGTCGGGAAGCTGGGACGGCAGGATACGGCTGTGGCGGCCCGACGGCACCCCAGACGCCGTATTTGACAAGTGGAGTGGGTATATCTCCTCGGTCGCTTGGAGCCCCGATGGCCAGCGGCTCGCTACCGGCCACTCAAACCGCGCGGTGCGATTGTGGGACGCCGACGGCACGCCGGGAGCGGTCCTTCGAGGACACACCCAGCACGTCCACTGCGTCGCGTGGAGCCCCGACGGTCGAAACCTCGCTTCCGCGGGTCTGGATGAGACGGCACGACTGTGGCAAGCCGACGGCTCACCGGGGCCGGTCCTTGAGGGACACACTGCCTCGGTAAGCTCCGTGGCCTGGCGTCCTGACAGCAAGATGCTCGCCTCGGGCAGCCACGACAAGACGGTCAGGCTATGGCAGGCCGACGGTACGCCAGGGCCGGTGCTGGAAGGGCACGGCGTTGCCGTCTCGTCGGTCGATTGGAGCCCTGACGGGCGGTGGCTGGCATCAGGGGGGCAAAACACGGTCCGGTTCTGGGAGCCTGATGGCACACCGGGGCTGATCCTCCAAGGGCACGCCCCCTTGGCCTGGAGCCCCGATGGACAGTGGCTCGCTTCGGGGTACCAAGAGGTGTTTCGGCTGTGGCATGCCGATGGGACGCCCGGCCCCGTGCTTGAAGGAAACGCCTTTGGGCCAATGTCGCTGGCCTGGAGTCCCGACGGCCGGCGGCTCACTTTGGGCAGCCTGGCGAACACCATCCTCCAATGGGACATCGGCAAGGGCGAGCCGGAGTGGGTCGCCCTGCTGTTGAACGACGGGAAGTCCGTCACCTTCACCCCCGCCGGCGAGATCCTCCACGGCGACCCCAAGGTGATCGAAAAGGAGCTTGTCTACCTGGTCCAACGAGAGCCGGGCAAACCGATGGAGCTTCTCAAGCCGTCCGAGTTCCGCAAGCTCACCGCCGCGGCCGCGACGCAGTAGGCGTCGACGCGGTGTCCTACGGTTCTTGCCGCGTCAGTTTCAGTCTCTCTACGAGGTGCTCAAGTGTTGTTAGCCAGGGTGTCATTGCTGATCGTTTGGATGTCGTTGGCGAGCCTGGATGCAACCCGGGCGGATGACTACGTATGGATTGAGGGTGAAAACTCGACCAGCCACACTATGAGGCGGCATAACTGGTACGATAGCGTGGCAAAGGAGGGCTTGTCGGGCGGGGAGTGGTTGTGCCATTTCTACGGCGGGGCCCCACCTGAAGCGGAGTTCCACTTTGAAGTCTCCCTGACCGGTGAATACTTCTTCTGGATTCGGGCGAATTCAGTGGCGCGGCCTCGTTTGTCGTACAGGTTGGACGGCGGGCCGTGGACGGAGGTTGACCTGAACGGGGCCGTCGAGAAGCTGAACGTCGCCTCCGATGGCAAGTACGACATGCGGTTCATCTCGTGGATAAACGCCGGCAAAGTCGCGCTCGACGAGGGCGCGCACACGATCCGTTTCAAGTTCCACAGCGACAACAACAACCACGGGGGTCTCGACTGCTTCGTGCTCAGTCGCCGGCCGTTCATGCCCCGCGGGGCCCTGAAGCCGGGCGCCCGAACGGGCAAGGCTAACCCCGGCTTCTTCGCCTGGGAGCCGGACGTCGACGATTTCGGCGACGATGCTGTCATCGACTTGCGCTGCCTCAACGAGGACGTGGCGGGCCAAGCCGGCCGCGTGAAGGCCGTGGGTAACGATTTCGTGCTCGGCTCGGGCGAGAAGGTGAAGTTTTGGGGAGCGAACGTGGGGCCCGGCATCTACCAGTTGGATCACGCGTCGCACGTCTACCTCGCCAAGAACCTCGCCAAGCACGGTGTGAACCTGGTACGCCTGCATGGAGGCATCTACGGGCCGCGCGACCCGGCCGTCAATGGGAAGCGACTCGACGACCTGCATCACGTCGTCTCCGTGTTGAAGGAGGCGGGGATCTACGTCAAGCTGAGCTTCTACTTCCCCCTGTGGTTCTCGCTGGACGACGACCGTCGGCCGTTCATGCTCCTCTTCTTCGACCCTCAGATGCAGGAGATCTACTTCCAGTGGGCCGACGCCCTGCTCAACACGACGAACCCCTACACGGGTGTGCCGCTGGGCGAAGACCCCTGCGTGGCGATCGTCGAGGTGGTCAACGAGGACAGCCACTTCTTCTGGACGTTCGGCAAGAAGAACATGCCCGACCGCCGCTGGCAGGCGTTCACCCGGCTCTACGGCACGTGGCTGACGGAGAAGTACGGCTCACTCGACCGAGCGATCGACGCCTGGGGCGGAGTCCGCGAGCCCGCCGACCGCCCGGAGGACGGCCGCATGGAGCTTTACGACGCATGGTCAATGACCACCGACGGCTTGAAGGCGAACGCCGCCAAGCGGAAGCGCATCAGCGACCAGGTCCGGTTCCTGGCGGAGAACATGCGCAACTTCTACGAGCGGGCCGCGAGCTACTTCCGCGAAAAGTGCCACTACGAAGGGCTGGTTTCCTGCAGCAACTGGCACACGGCCGACGCGCGGATGCTCGACGCGCTGGAACGCTACTGCTACACGGTCGGCGACGTGATCGACCGCCACGGGTACTACGATCACAATCACAAGGGGGACTCCTCGTCGTGGTCGGTTCGACCCGGTCACGCCTTCGAGAGCCAGTCAGCGCTCCACCTGCGCGAGGCGAATCCGCTACCCTACGTGGAGACCGACGGCTATCCGCATATCATTTCCGAGATCGGCTGGCCCATGCCGAACATGTATCGAGCGGAATGCGCCTTCCTCACGACCACCTACGGATCGCTCCACGGCCTGGACGGAATCATTCACTTCGCGGTAGGCAATCCGGGGTGGGATCAGAGCGTGAGCAAGTTCGCGCTGAACAATCCCGCGGCTTTGGGCAGCTACTTCGCGACGGCCTTGGCCTACCGGCGCTATTACGTCCAGGAAGCACCTGCCGTGGTGACCGACAACCTCCGGCTCGAAGATCTCTACGCGATGAAGGGAACCAACGTCTTCGTGGGAGCCGCCATGGACCAGCTGCGCGCCGCACAGATCCCGGAGGGGACGCAAAGGAAAGGTGCGATTGGGGGCATGGATCCCCTGACCTACTACGTGGGTCGCGTGACGCGGAGTTTTGAGGGCGATCCCGAGCAGTCGACGCTCCTCGGCGTCGGCCGGTACATCGACCGAGACGCGAAGAAGATCAAGAGCATCACGGGTGAACTCGTGTGGGACTACGGCGTTGGATTGGCGGCCGTGAACACACCCAAGGTGCAGGGCGTGGCCGGATTCCTCGGGAAGAAGGGGCCGGTGAGTTTCGGAGATGTCCGCGTCGACGTGAAAAACGAGTATGGCACGGTCATGGTGGTTGCGATGGACGACCGGCCGCTCTCGGAATCGGACAAGATCCTCATCCAATGTATGACGATCGATCAACTCCACGGCTGGGCCTCTTCTGAAGCGGGAGGCAAACGCGGCACGATTCAACACGTTGGCTCGGCGCCGTGGGGTGTGGAGAAGATCAAGGCGGTCGTGAGCTTGCTTTGGAGCAGCCCGAGCCCCCGCAAGGTCATCGCCTGTGACGAAAACGGATATGCAACCGACCGAACAGTCGAAACGTGGATGGATGCTGGGGGACTCGCCATACGGATCGACGAGGCCACAGCCTATACCGTGGTCGAACGGTGAGCATGAACCCCGCCGCCTCAGTGGGATGTGCCATCAACTTCGACCCTTTTCAAGGATTCCGAGGAAACCACCCTTTGCGAAGCGCGCTGCGGCTCGCAAACTGGCGCGGCGGCAGTGGCGGCCGAAGCCACCGCGGCCACCATTTCGCCGTGGTATTCGCCGAGCGCTTTGCCGACTCCTCGCTCACGTGCACCAACTCTCTGGAAGACGTCAGACGGCTCTGCGCGTTCTGTCTCATCATAATGGATTCTACTTGCCAGTAGTTTCCCGGGGTACTGGCAAAGCCTTTCCGCTCTGACTACACTTGGCTCAATCAACTGGTTCGCCGAACGGTGGGAAATATGCTTCAGAATCTTGGCAACACCGTGTGGCGCACTGCGACAACGTATCATCGACGCCTACTGGACGGCCCCCAGCGAAGGAGAGGCACTCACATGTTCGCACAGAATTTCCGGTCTGCAGCCTACGGCATCTCTCCGCTTCTGATGCTCACGTGTCTGGTCTGCCGCGCATCCAATTCTCCGGCCCAAGAGGTGCCTGCTCAACGCGCGCGGAGTAATGCCGAACAACTCAGTCTCTATGTGTCGACCGTGGGCAACGACACGTGGTCGGGTCGGCTTGGCGAACCCAACGCGGACGGGACGGACGGTCCGCTGGCCTCCGTCCAGAAGGCCCGAGACATCATTCGCGAAACAAAGACGCCAAGGGGCGGGCTGGCCAAGCCGGTGACCGTCATGCTTCGAGGTGGCGTCTATCCACAGACCGAGCCGATTGTGTTCACGGCCGCGGACTCGGGGACCAAGGAATGCCCGGTTACCTACCAGGCGTATCCGGGCGAGAAGCCCGTCATCAGTGGCGGCGACGTGATCCGGGGCTGGAAAGCAGATGACAGTGAACAGAGCCGGACTCGGTGCGGTGGAAAGCTGTGGCGAGCTACCGTCCCGGCGGCAAAGACAGGCGGGAAATGGCGCTTCAACCAGCTCTTTGTGAACGGCGGGCGCCGGACACGGGCCAGGGTCCCCAACAAGGGCTCGTTCCTGCGCACGGACGGCCCCGCATCCAAAGGCAATGCACGCGGATTCTATTTCCACGAAGGCGACGTGAAAGAATGGGACGATTTACGCGAAGTCATATTCGTTGTCTATCATTCCTGGGAGACCTCCATCCATCATGTCCGCAACGTGGACACCGAGGCGGGCCTGGTCGAGCTTCATGAACCGGCGCCTTGGCCCATGGGGCACTGGGAGCGGCAGCAGCGGTACTATGTCGAGAACGTCTTCGAGGAGCTGGACGAGCCCGGTGAGTGGTATTTGAATCGGGTCACGGGCACTCTCTACTACTATCCGTTGCCGGGCGAGACGATGGCGGACGTCGAAGTCGTTGCCCCGGCGCTCGTGTCGACGCTGGTCAGCTTCAATGGGAATGCGTCGAAAGGCGAAATCATCGAGCACGTGCACTTTCAGGGCATTTCGTTCTTACACTCCAACGCGAACTTGAGACGACTGCGAAACCCGGGGCAGGGCGAGATCTATCAGCCCGGGCTGATCATGGCGACCGGGTTGCGTAACGCGAGCTTCGAGGACTGCACGATTGCCCACTGCGGCGCTCACGGAATCTGGCTGGCCGCCGGCTGTGAAGACAACCGTGTCCAACGTTGCCACGTCCACGATCTCGGCGGTGGCGGCGTTTACATCGGCGGTGGCTGGGGTCTGCATGAGACAACTCCTACCCAGCGCATCGTTGTGGACAACAACTTCATCCATGACGGCGCGCATCTGTTCCACGGCGCACACGGCGTCTGGATCGGCAGGAGCTCCTACAACAAGGTCACCCACAACGAGATATCCAACTTCGACTACTCGGGGGTCTCCTGCGGCTGGTCCTGGGGCTTCCAGCCCAGCTCCGCTCACCACAACATCTTGGATTACAACCATATTCATCACCTCGGCAATGGGGACGGGCTTAGTGATATGGGCGGCATCTACACGTTGGGCATCTCTCCAGGAACCACGGAGCGCTACAACCACATGCACCACGTCTACAGCTACGCTCACGTGTCCCACGGCTCGGGAGTGTATCCGGACGAAGGCAGTTCGGAGATTCTGATCGAGAATAACGTCGTCTACCGAGTGCGGACTTGCCCGCTGTTCCAGCACTACGGCAAGGACAACATCGTGCGGAACAACGTCCTCGCTCTGGGCGGAAAAGGTCAGCTTCAGAGATGTCGAGAGGACAAACCGTGTCATTACATTGCAGAAGGCAACGTCGTCTTTGGCGATATTGAGCAGATGCTCGGCGGCGTGTGGAAGAGCGGCGACTGGAAGGTGGGCGGGAACGTCTACTGGAGCACGGCCGGCGAGCCCAGGTTCACCGATATGGATTTCGCGGCCTGGAAGACGAAGGGCAACGACGTCGGATCGATCGTTGCCGATCCCCTCTTCGTCGACGCGGCGAACGACGATTTCCGGTTGAGACCGGACTCACCCGCCCTGAAGCTCGGCTTCAAGCCGATCGATCTCAGCAACACGGGCCTGTACGGGGACAAGGACTGGGTGGAGCTACCGAAGCAGTACAAAAACCGGCCGCTCAATGAGATTCCCGCGCCGGTCGAGCCGCCGTTTGTCGTCGACTTCGACTTCGAGGGCGACGAGCCGGGCGCGGAGCCCCTCGACGTGAGGGTTCTCAAAGGCGGCGAACAGAGCGCGCTGGTCGTCTCAACGGACACGGCCGCGACCGGCAATCAGAGCCTCAAATTCTTGGACGCGCCGGGGCTGCAGCACGGATTTGCGCCGCACCTCTACTGCAATCCTTCCCACTCAGCGGGGAAAGTGCAACTCTCCTGGGATATGCTGAACAGCCGAGACGCGCCGGCCGGCTTCTATGTCGAGGTTCGCCAGTGGGACGTCAGCCCGTACCTGGTCGGCCCGACGGTATCGGTGGCGCC
>DATKZH010000633.1:0-18640 GCA_035528065.1 Thermoguttaceae bacterium
GGTTCAGGGGTCAGGACCTGCGTGTATACGTGGAACTCCAGGTCCTGACCCCTGAACCCCGAACCCTGAACCCCACAAACTTGACTCATCTGCAACAACTTTCGGAAACCAAGTACCCTCGAGCAGGCAACGCGGAGCGGCCGCGACCGTACGTCGCGCCGACTGCAGACGACCGCCGCTTGCGGCTTCGCATTTCCACTCCTGCCAACCGCGCGATCCCACACAACCACGGAGCAACGCATGCAACATGTCGACCTGGGGCAATCACGTGCTCGCCGGCTGGACGAGCTTACCCGCGACGAGCTCGACGTCCTCGTGATCGGCGGCGGGATCGTCGGGGCCGGGGTGGCTCGCGATGCGGCCATGCGCGGGCTTCGCACGGGCCTGGTAGAGCAGCACGACCTAGCCTTCGGCACGAGCAGCCGGTCCAGCCGCCTTCTGCACGGCGGACTGCGTTACCTGGCCCAAGGACGCGTCGGCCTGGTCTGGGAAGCCAGCCGCGAGAAGCGGATCGTCCACCGCATTGCGCCGCATCTGGCCGAGCCGCTGCCGTTCGTGTTCCCCACGTATCGCGGCACGGACTGGCCGTTGTGGAAGCTGCGGATCGGGGTCAAGCTCTACGACCTGCTTTGCAGCGGCCGCAACCTCGGCCCCTCCAGCTCCATGGGCCGGTCTGAGGTTTTGGAGCTCTTGCCAAACCTCGATCCCGAGGGTCTTACCGGCGCGGTCCGCTACTACGACGGCCTGACGAACGACGCCCGGCTCGTCCTCGACACGCTCCGCTCGGCGGCGCGGCACGGCGCCGTCATTTGCAGCTACACGCGGATGGAGGAAGCTTCACCAGGCGACGCCGGCTGGCAGTGCCACGTTCACGACGTCGTGTCCGACCGGAGTTACCAGGTCACGGCGCGGTCGATCGTCCATGCCGCCGGTCCTTGGGCGGAAAAGCTGCCGCAATCGAGCATCCGACTGCGATCAACCAAGGGCGTGCACGTGGTGGTCGATCGCGAGCGTCTGCCGGTGCCCGAGACGGTGGTCATGACCGAGGGAAGTCGCATCCTGTTCGCCCTGCCGTGGGGCAAGCGGGTCATCGTCGGCACCACCGACACCGATTACGACGGCCCTCCGGAAGCCGTGCGGACCGAGCCGGCCGACGTCGAGTACGTCCTCGGCGTGACCAACCATGCCTTCCCATCGGCCGGGCTCGGGGAAGCCGACGTCGTGAGCCACTGGGCGGGGCTGCGCCCGCTCATCGCCAGCAAACGGGGCGGACCGTCGGACATTTCCCGGGCGCATCAGATCCGCATGCCCGAGCCGGGCTGGATCGACGTGGCCGGCGGAAAGCTGACTACGTACCGGCTGATCGCCGAGCAGGTCGTCGACCGGCTGCTCCGCCATCAGGACCGCAAGGCGCCCCCCTGTCGCACGGCCATCGAGCCCCTGCTCGAAGCGGAGGATCCGCTCGGCCCCAGCGGCATCCTCCCGCCGGAAGTCCGGCCGGAGCTGGTGGAGCACTACTGCACAAGCGAGTGGGCCGTTCACCTCGACGACGTAATGCTCCGCCGCACAAGCTGGCACCACTACTATCCTGACAGGGACCGGATCGCCGAGCAGGTCGCCGGCTGGATGGCCGAGATCTTCGGGTGGGACGAAGCCCGGCGAGAGGAAGAAATGGGCCGATACGGCCGGCTTTCGACTTGACACTGCGAAAGGAGAGACGCCATGCCCGCGCAATCCTTCTTACCGGACGCGTGGAACGTGCCCCAGGTTTTTCGAGATCGCGTCCGCGGGAGCGTGGGGCGACAGCGTGCGATGTCTGCCGACGGCCATCTGCTCCTGGTGCTGCACGAACCGCCCCGGGACGGCGAGACGCGACGCAAGGCCCGCCTGTTCTGGCGCTCGCCCGAGGGCAGTTGGCAGTCCAACACGCTCGGGCCGGGTATCGGGGCCCTCCAGAAACACCTGAACGAATACCTCGACCTGATCGACCGGCTGGACAAGGCCGAGGACCGTGCCGAGCGGTCGGACGATTACTTCCGGCTTCTGCGGGAGATGGCCCCGCTCCACCGTGCCGCCGGCAACATGCACGACACGCTGCGAGAAGCCCGCGACCTGGTCCGCGAGGATCAGGAACTGATCGTCTGCCGCGACGAAGCGTACCACGTCTATCGCTCGGTCGAGCTGCTTCAAGGCGACGCCAAGATCGGGCTCGACTGCGCCATCGCCCGTCGGGCGGAAGAGGAGGCCGAAAGCGGCCGCCGGATGGCCGTAGCCGGCCACCGGTTGAACGTGCTGGTGGCAATCTTCTTCCCGATCGCCACGATTGCCACGATTTTCGGGATGAACCTCGACCATGGGCTGGGCCAAACGGAAGGGCCGTGGCTCTTCTGGGTGCTCGTGCTGGTCAGCGTCGTCTGCGGCTTCTTCTTGAGAGCGACCATCATGGAGCGGCCCGCCAGACCCGAGAAGGCGGACCGGAACAAGCGCCGGTAGCCGGGGCCGGGCTTGAACCGAATTCGGCCGGTGCCTTATACTATGACTGGCTGCCACGCGGCAAGCCAGCCGCGTGTGACCCGGTGGCCTGCACCCCCTCGGCTTGGACCCCCGTAGTGGCGGCTCATCGGCATTTCGCTTTCATCGCCCCGCGCCGCATTGATGGGCTTTGTCTCGGCGCACGCCTGCCAAGATGTCGAGTGACAAGATGCGCCGCCGGATCGCCTGGACGGCGGCCCGGCTGATGTACACCCGGGAGGAATCGGAGTACTTTCGGGCGAAGATGAAGGCCGCGCGGCGGATCTTCAGCGGCGACCCGAAGCCGAGAGATCTCCCCAGCAACCGCGAAATCCGCGATCAAATCGAGGCCATCGCCCGGTTGCACGAAGGCGAGCGCCGGACCGAAAAGCTCCGGGACATGCGCGTGGAAGCCCTGCGCATGATGCGCGTGCTCAAGACGTTTCGGCCGCGTCTGATCGGCAGCACGCTGACCGGCCACATCCGGCGAGGCTCCGACGTCGACTTGCACGTCTTCTCCGACAGCCTGGAGTCGGTCTGTGCCGCCTTGGAGGCCGAGGGGATCCCGTACGAAGTCGAGCGAAAGCGGGTCCGCAAACAGGGGGAGGAGCGCAACTACACGCACGTCCACGTCGCCGACCGCTACGAGTTCGAGCTCACCCTCTACCCCAGCAACATGGCCCACTACGTCTTCAAGAGCTCCATCACCGGCAAGGCGATCGAGCGGGCGAGCATCGCCGAATTGGAGCAACTGCTCGAAGCAGAGTATCCCGACCTGCCGCTCGACCAGGCCGTGCTGGAAGCGGAAAACAAGGTCGACCGATTCCAGATCTACGAGATGCTGCTTCTGCCGCTGGAACGGGTCAAGGAGAGCCGCAAGCACCACCCCGAAGGGGACGCGCTCTATCACAGCCTCCAGGTCTTCGAGCTGGCCCGCGAGGAGCTGCCCTACGACGAGGAGTTCCTCCTGGCGGCCCTATTGCACGACGTGGGCAAGGCGATCGACCGCCGCGACCACGTCGCCGCGGCCCTCGATGCGCTCGACGGCTTCATCACCCCGCGCACCGCCTGGCTCATCGAGCACCACATGGAAGGCCAAGCGCTGAAGGACGGCACGCTCGGCGCCCGCTCGCGGCGCCGGTTGAGGGAGTCGGAGGATTTCGAGGAGCTCGAGCTGTTGGTCGAGTGCGACCGCAACGGCCGCACCCGGGGCGCAGAAGCGCCGGACGTGGAGGAGGCGCTGGAGTATCTTCGCGAACTGGCGCGGACGTGCGGGGAGTAGCCGGGGCCACCCGGCTCACGAACTGACCTCACGAACCACGAACGCCAAGAACGAATTACCCCCTGCGTTCCGACAAGCCTCGGGACGGAGCATCCGCCGGAGGAGACTAGTCGGTGAGAACACACGTCAGTTTCGAACGTCCGTCAGAAACGCTCTCGACGGGTAAGCCGCCATTCGGCGGCGATATCGCGCGGGCACTCGCCAAGGCGCTTGAAGCGAGCGGTTTTGGCGTCACAGAATCGGGTGAGTTGGACTATGCGTTCGCGTTTGACTGCAGAGTGACCAACCGGCGTTTCTACGTAATGGTTGGACTTGTCGATGACGGTATTCGGCAGTGGTTGATCTCGACGGACTCAACCGTCGGGTTCATCGGTCGCTTGTTCGGCGTTAATGACCAAGAGGAGCATACCACGCTCGTCACCGCGGTCCATGGGTTCTTGCAGAGTGACCCCGAGGTGAAGTCAATTCGTTGGTATAGCCAAGACGATTGGAATAGGAAGCCAGATCAAAGCTGGGCAGAGAGTCCTACCGAGTTGCAGTGCAGAACATAGCATTCCTGGAGAGCGCTTTGGGGTCCACGAAACGCGTGCCTCCGCGGAACAGCGAGGTCAAGATACTTCAGGCCGATCGCCTTCTCCGCCCGCGATCGTGCGCCCGCCGTCGACCGGCAAGCACACCCCGGTGACGAAGTCGTTCTCGACGAGGAACAGGACGGCGTGGCCGATGTGCTCGGGCCGGCCTTCGCGCTTGACCAGCGTGCCCGAGACGGCCTCTTGCTTCTCCGCCGGCGAGAGATCGTCGGGCAGCATCACCGGCCCGGGCAGGACGCAGTTGACGCGCACGGCCGGGTTGCGCCGGGCCAGCTCGACGGCCATCGTTCGCGTGATCGCGGGGATCGCGCCTTTGGAGGGGAAGTAGGCGGCGTAGCCCGGGTAGGGACGGACGACGGCCCAATCACCGATCGTGACAATCGCCCCGCCTTCCGGCTGCCCGACCATCACGAGCCCCGCCTTCTGACAGCAGAGGAACGTGCCCAGGGCGTTCACGTCGAACTGCCGGCGCACGTCGTCGGCCGTCACTTCCTCCAGCGGCTTGGGCTCCCACACGGCCGCCGCGGTGACCAGCACGTCGAGGCGCCCGAAGCTCTCCAGCGTCTGCTCGACGAGCCGGGCGACCTCGGCTTCCCGGCTCACGTCGGCTTGAAACGCCCGGGCACGGACGCCGTGCTCCTTGAGCCCGACGACGGTCTCTTCGGCCGCCTGGGCCGAGCGGTTGTAGTGCAGGGCGATCGCATAACCGCGGGCCGCCAGCATTCGGGCGACCGTGTTACCCACCCGGCGCTTGCCCGCGCCCGTCACCAGGGCCACCTTGCTGCTCTCGGTCTGGTGCATGGCGGGCCTCCGACCAACCCATGATGTCCCGGGCAACGGCCTTCACAAGGAACGCGGCGTTTTGGGCGTATCGCGGGATCATCCGCCGCGGCTCGCATCCGACGCGGTAGAGCCACTCGGCCCCGATCCGCTGCATCCACCGGGGGGCGCGCGATGTGCGGCCTGCCACGAAGTCGAACGACGCCCCGAGCTGCACGCAGGCCGGCACGCCCAACGCCGGGCGGTTCTCCGCCAGCCAAAGCTCCCCCTTCGGTTGTCCGAACGCCACCAGCAACAGATGCGGTCGCGCCCGACGAATTCGCGAGATCAGCTCCCGGTGCTCCTCGGACGAAAGGCCGCTCAGGACGGGTGCCTCCACGCCGACGATCTGTAGGCCAGGGTACCGCCGGCGGGCGATCGCGGCAACCTCCCCGGCCACGCCGTCCGCCCCGCCCAGCAAGAAGACCCGGTATCGCCGCTCGGCCGCGCGCTCCAAGAGCGTGAAGATCAGGTCGGCCCCGGCCACGCGCTCGGGTAGCGGCCGGCGCACGAGCCGGGAGTACCAGACCAGGGGCATGCCGTCGGCCACCAGGAAGGCCGCCTGATCGTTCACCGCGCGGAGCCGCGGGTCGCGGCGCGTCAGCATGGCGTAGTTCAGATTGGCGGTGATGAAGAAGGCGGGCTCGCCGCGCTCGATGAGGCGCTCGACCTCGTCCAGGGTCTCTTCGTACGAGAGACGCGCCAACGGGACGCCCCAGATCCGCACCACGTCGCAGGCCCGGCGTTCGGCTCGCTCGGCCGACGCGGGGGTCACGATGAGGTCGATCCGGCCGCTTGCGTTTTGGTCTTCGGTGAGCATGGCATTCCGCAGGAGGACCGCTGTGGTGGCTTGCCTTTCGACCAAGCCACCCGTCCCGTCAGTGCCCCACTTCAGAGTGGCCACTCAAGTATGGCACGCGATTCCGCGACAGGACCGGCACAATCGGCCCCTTGGTCTGAACCGGCACGGGGCCGTGGCCGATGCTACGGTTGACAGGGGCCCGGCCCGCCTGATGCAATGGGCGCCTTGGATCACCGCGATAGAGCGTTGGACAGTCATCATGCGCGCACCGTGCGCGCGGCTTGTGGGGCACGTTTTCAACGTGCCTTTGGATTGCAGGCACGTTGGAAACGTGCCCCACGTCGGGGGGGAGCGACATGAACGTGCTGGTCACCGGCGGCGCGGGCTACATCGGCTCGCACGCCGTCAAGCAGTTGGTCGAGGCCGGGCACCGGGTTGTGACGATCGACAACCTCTTCCGCGGCCACCGCCGCGCAGTCCACGCGCGGGCCGAATTTCGCAAACTCGACCTGGCCGACACGCGGGCATTGGCCGACTTGCTGCGCGAACACGAGGTCGAGTGCGTGATGCACTTCGCGGCGCTGACCTATGTGGGCGAATCGGTCACCGATCCTTTGACGTACTACGACAACAACACGGCCGGCGCGATCAGCCTGCTTGGGGCGATGCACCAGGCCGGCGTCAAGCGGCTCGTGTTCAGCTCCACGTGTGCCACCTACGGCGAGCCGGAAGCGACGCCGCTGGTCGAGACGATGCGTCAGGAGCCGATCAACCCGTACGGGTGGTCGAAGCTGTTCGTCGAACGGATCCTGAAGGACTACGCGGCGGCCGATCGCCGGTTCGCCCACGTCGCGCTTCGCTACTTCAACGTGGCCGGGGCGGCGGCCGACGGGTCGCTCGGCGAGGACCACGACCCGGAGACGCACCTGATTCCCGTGCTGCTTCACGCCGCCCAGGGTCGCCGCGAGAAGGTGACGGTCTTCGGCACCGACTATCCCACGCCCGACGGCACCTGCATCCGCGATTACATCCACGTGGAAGACCTTTGCGCCGCGCACATCACGGCCATGGAGGCCCTCGAGGCCGGCGACCGGCGGGTCTACAACCTGGGGATCGGCCGCGGCTACTCGGTCAAAGAAGTGGTCGAGTCGTCCAAGCGGGTCACGGGCATCGAGATCCCCATCGAGTACGGCCCCCGCCGTCCGGGCGACCCGGCCATCCTCTACGCCGACTCGCGGAAGATCCAAGGCGAGCTAGGCTGGTCGCCCCGCTACACGGAGATCGACGAGATCGTGGCCTCGGCGTGGAGGTGGTTCGAGAGGCATCCGGAGGGGTATGGCGACTGATATCGCTGGAGCAAGGTCTGCTCGCGACGGCAGGCAGTAGGGTGCGTGAAACGCACCATTATCTCCGGGCCAGGCAAATATGGTGCGTTTCACGCACCCTACGCCTGCCCCGCCGTCACCCTCAAGACCAAAGGCTCTTGGTCCGCTTACGAACCGTTTCGCTGGTGATCTCCGTTTCCACGTCGCTCTCGGCCGGCGACCCATCGTCGTCGTAAGGCGCGGTGGTCCGCTGCTCGAAGTGCTCCCGCACGCCCTCCGGCAGGAATCGTGTGAGCTGGGCGTAGCCGTGCGAGTCGCTGAAGCCGCTCCGGTAGTGGTAGTATCGAAAGGGGCAGCAGACCGCGAGCCAGCTCTTCGCCCGGGTGAGCGCGACGTAGAAGAGCCGCCGCTCTTCCTCGATTTCCTCGGGCGAGCCGGTGGCCATGTCGGAGGGGATGTTGCCGTCGGCGGCGTGGATCACGTAGACACAGTCCCACTCGAGCCCCTTGGCCGAATGGATCGTGCTCAGCACCAGCCAGTCGTCGTCCAACAGCGGCGGGCCGGCCAGGTCCTGGGTCGACGACGGCGGATCGAGCGTGATCTCGGCCAGCATCGTGCGGCGGTCCCGATAGCGCGACGCGATCTGCTCCAGTTGCTCCAGGTCGCGGGCGCGAGGGTAGGGATGGTCGTACCGCTCTTCCATCAGCGGAGCATAGAACGTCCGCACGCGATGGATCTGGCCCGGAAGGTCCTTGCGCGCTCCGGCCAGGCCGGCGAGCAACTCCACCAATTGCGGCCACAGCCCGGACGCAGCCGCCGGGGGCTGCCACCCGCTCCACGCCTGGAAGTCGCCTCCGGCCTCCAACAGCACGTCCATGAGCCCCCGGGCCTTGCGCGGTCCGACGCCGGGCAGGAGCGGCAGGATGCGCATCCCTGCCACCACGTCGCGCGGGTTCTCGGCCAGGCGCAAGAAGGCCATCAGGTCCTTGACGTGGGCCGTCTCCACGAACTTCAGCCCGCCGTATTTGTGAAACGGGATGTTCCGCCGCGTCAGCTCCGCTTCGAGCAGGATGCTGTGGTGCGAGGCCCGAAACAGGACCGCCTGGCGACGCAAATCGATTCCTGCTTCACGATGCTCCAAGATGTTTCGGACCACGAACTCGGTCTGATCGTCCTCGCTTTCGCACGTGACCAGGAGCGGGCGCTGGCCTTCGGCGCGGTTCGACCAGAGGTTCTTGGTGAACCGTTCCGCGGCCAGGGAGATGACCTCGTTGGTGGCGTCGAGGATCGGGCGCGTGCTGCGGTAGTTCTGCTCGAGAGTGACGACCGTGGTATCGGGATAGTGTTTCGGGAAGTCGAGGATGTTCCGAACCGTGGCCGCCCGAAAGGAGTAGATCGACTGGGCGTCGTCGCCCACCACGGTGAGCCCTTTGCCGTCGGGCGAGAGCAGGTAGAGGATCTCGGCCTGAAGGGCGTTGGTGTCCTGGTACTCATCGACCAACACGCAGTCGAACTGCCCACGGACCGTGTCGCCCGCCTTCGGGTCCGCCAGTAGCGCGTGCCAATAGAGCAACAGATCGTCGTAGTCGAGGGCGGCGGCCGATTCCTTGCGGTCGACGTAGGCATCGAAGAGCTGTTTCAGCTCGTCGGCCCACTCCTCGCACCAGGGGTAGTGGGCCTCGAGCACGGGCTGGAGCTTCTGGCGGGCGCTGACGCACCGGCTGTAGATGGCCATGCAGGTCCCCTTCTTGGGGAACCGCCGGTCGGTCTTGGCCAGCCCCAAGTCGGTGCGGACCACGTTCAAGAGGTCCTCCGAGTCGGTCCGGTCGTGGATCGTGAAGGCGGTGGGAAGGCCGATCGACTTGCCGTACCTCCGCAACAGCCGGGTGGCGATGGCGTGGAAGGTCCCGCCCCAGACGCGGGCGATGGGGAGCCGGCCCTTGGCCTGAGCCGCCTGGGCCCGCTGGAGCTGGCGGAGCACGCCGTCGGCCCGACGGAGCATTTCGGCGGCGGCCCGGCGCGTGAAGGTCAGCAAGAGGATCCGGCTGGGGTCCACTCCCGTGGCAATCAGCCAGGCCACGCGGTGCACCAGGGCCGCGGTCTTGCCCGTGCCGGCCCCGGCGACGACCAGCAGCGGCCTATCGCCGTGCTGCGCGGCCGCGCGTTGCTCCGGGTTGAGATCGGCCAGAAGCTCTTCAATCGCTGATTTGTCGCCCATCCGCCGTGCTCCCGCCGGTTCCGTGGCCCCATTGGAGCAGTGAAAGAATGTTCATGGTAGACGATTCCGGGCTGAGTGTCGATGACGTTCAGGTGGACCAGCGGAGATAGGGCAGCGGGAGGGAACAAACAAGTTGCAACTGCCCTGGCGGGTAGTTAAGCTAAGAGCTAGTCCCGGTCCCCGACGAGCCTGAGGCGGGCCGGCCCCGCCGTGGTGGTATTTTGTTGCCCCTCCCACGGTGTGCTCGCCCACCGAGCCCGAATGAGAGGGGAACACGTCTTCCGGTGACCTGACCGGAAGCATCCTGCCGTCACCCACATACCCTCCACCCCCGATTGCCAACCGATTCAGGAGGCAAGCCATGAGACGAGCAAGTTGCGTGATAACTCTCTGCACGGTGATGTGTCTTGTCTGCGCCCAGGCAGTGCCCGCGGAGCAGGAGCCTCCGAAGGAAGATGCCCCGGCCGCGCAGCCGGCTGCCGCCCAGCCCGCCAAGGAGGAGCCCGCCAAAGCCGAGCCGAAGGCGGCCGAACCGAAAACGGCCGAACCGGCCGCGTCGAAGCGCGCTCCGTTGGATGCGGCGGCGCAAGCCGCTATCGCCGACTGGGCCAAGAAGCTCGGTTCGCGCGCCAAAGAGAAGGGCGCGTATCTGACGATCGGCGACATCTGCGAGGTCAAGCCCTACAAGCAGGAGAAGTTGCAGGGCTTCGGGCTGGTGCTCGATTTGGAGGAGGCATTGAAAGGCCCGGAACCTGAAAAGGAAGGCCTGGAGACGGAGGAGGAGGCCGCGGCGGCCAGTGATGCACGACTCACGGAGTTGTTGACCCTGCTGAACGCGCCCGTTGCCGAGGGCGTGTCGCTCAGCATTTCCGAGTCGCTGCGCGTGCCCGGCGTGCTGACCCTCGTCGCCGTGACGGCCGCGATTCCCCCGGAAGGCGTTCAGAAAGGAGACCGGATCGACTGCGAGGTGCGGCCGCTGGGCGGCAAGAGCGTGGACGAAGGCTATTTGCTGGTCACCCAGCTTGCCCCGCCGGGTCCGAAGACGGACGCCCCTGCGGCACTGGCCGCCGGCCCCATCGTGAGGGAGAGCTCGTATAGGACCGGGGGAGCCAAGGTCCTCGGCGGTTGTCTGATGCAGGCGGACGTCTGTGACCAATTCGTCAAGGAGGAGAAGATCACGCTGATCCTCGACGAGGAGCACGCCGAGTTCCCCATCGCCCAGGATCTGGTCAACCTGATCAACACCGACATGGGCGTCGCCGTGAACCAGCCGCTGGCCAAGGCCCCGAGCCGTTTCAACGTCGAGGTGACGGTCCCGGAAGCGTTCGCAGAAGACCCGGTGGCCTTCGTCACCCTGATCCTCCGGCTCGAAACGCAGATTCCCGCCCCTGAGGAAGAGAAGTCCGAGCGGCGGACTTTCTCCGGCCTGCAAGGAATCCGGTAGGCGGAGACGCACTCGCGCGGTTTTCCCGTCGTGAACTGCTCGCGGGTGCGCTGGCGAACCGGGCCGCCGCCTGTGCCTCGAAGGCGTGAACTGGCAGCGCGAGACCGCCGCGGTATAATGGTGTTGCGCCCCGTCCGATCTGGCGGAAGCAGGAGCGAAGGAGCCGCAGCGCATGCCCGTTCACGACTGGACCCGCGTCGAGGCAGGTGTTTTCCACGCGTTTCACCACGGGTGGATCGAGGAAACGAGCCGTGCGCTGAACGGGGGCATCCTGCCGCCGGAATACTATGCCCTGCCGGAACAGCACGCGGTGGGTTTTGGCCCGGACGTTCTGACTCTCCAGGGCCCAACCGGCCTGAACGGGGAGACCCCGGAGAAAGGCGACGAAGTCCCGGCCGAGGCGGCCTCAGAGGGTGGAGTCTCGGTCCTGCTATCCCCGCCGAGGGCTCGCCTCACGGCGGAGACCGACATGGAGTTCTACCGCCGCAAGCAGAAGGCCGTCGTGGTGCGGCACGTCAGCGGGGATCGGATGGTGGCCGTCGTGGAGGTCGTGTCGCCGGGCAACAAGGCGGGCCGCAGTGCGCTCCGGTCGTTTGTTGAGAAGGCCGCCGGATTGCTCGACCAGCGGATCCACTTGCTCATCCTCGATTTGCATCCCCCCACCCCGCGCGATCCCCAGGGAATTCACGGAGCGATCTGGGAGGAGATCAGCGGGCAGGAATACACCGCGCCGTCGGACCAGCCGCTGACGCTGGCGGCCTACGAGTCCGGGCTCACGGTCCGCGCTTACGTGGAGCCCGTAGCGGTGGGCAGCGTGCTCGCCGAGATGCCCCTCTTCCTGGAGCCGGGTGCGCACGTGCTCGTCCCCCTGGAAAGCACCTACGGCCGCGCATTTGCCGCCATGCCCCGTCGCTGGCGCGTTGTCTTGGAGGAAGCCTGAGGGCGCTCGGTTGGTCGACGGGCGAGAAGCCGACCTGTCCCGCTTCGCCTTTCCGAGAATCGGAGTCGTAGAGTTCATGACCGTCGCGTACGAGGATCGATTGGGCCGCCACCTCCAGTGGGCGCTGCGCGAAGGGAGTCTACACTTCGAAGAGAAAAACGCGGTTCATCTCACACTCCACAGGATTGTCCAGCGGCGCGGTCGTGCAGGCGATCTTCGACGCGGGTTGCTCCAGGTCGGGTGCCGGTCCGGAGTCCGCAGTACGTTTCTCGGTCAACCGGACTTCGGCAAGAAAAGCCGGCTTCTGGGCGCTCTCGAGAAACGTGATTTCGTAGCGCGTCCCCGTGACGTTGGGCGATACCGGCACGCTCAGCCAGCGGAACCCGTCGTAACCTCCGCCCGTGATCCGCACGTCGTTGCCGTTGACCGTCGCCACCGCCTCGCGCGGGTCGCTCTTGGAGCCCCAAAGGATCTCGAGCACGTGGCCCGGGTCAGGGTTCACGTCGATCTGAAGTTCGATGTCGACCTTCCCCAGCCACAGGTAGGGTACGCCGGCATACGTCTCTTCGCCATCCACGAAGCGAATCCAGGCCAGCACGGCGCGGTCGTTTTGGGGCTCGGGCCCGCCGGCCCCACCGACAAGCCAGATCGAGGCGATCGCAAGCGTCGAGAGGGCCAGCAGGCCGAGAATCGTGGTGGTTGCAGGGCTTCTCATGGACGGTTCCCCAGGGGCTTCGTGGCGGGTGGTCAGAGACGGGGGCCTGCGACAACGGAAGGCCGCGTCAAGAAAAGGCCGAAAGGGCGGCCTTGGCTTCTCCTACAGCTTTCCCAAGCCGGGCGGTTTGCCGTCCGTTATCGATAGCCGGGAGGGCGGCCGCAAGCTTGAGGGCCGCAGGCCCGACCGTTCCGCGGCCCGTGGTGGGGCCAAGGGGAGAGGATGTGCTGGCGGGTGTATGGAACCCCCCGTTTCGGGACCTTTCGGGACTCCGTAGTTGACGAACCGCTCCCTTGGTGGCTACATTGAAGCATGCGCCCCACCAACCGTCCCCCGCCCCGAATCCCCCGCCCCGCGACTTCAGGACGACCCATGATCAGGAAACAGTCTAGCGAAGGCATTGGCTACTCGGTCGTCGAGCCGAACGACGTCCGACACGTGTTTGCCTCCGCGGTCCCCAGAACCGGTGCCACGCTCGAAGAGCAGGCGCAGGACGCGCTGCGAACGATTAAGGAGGTCAATCAAGAGGAAGGCACGCGAGGCTCGATCGTCGAGCAGGCCGTGTTCATGAAGGACATCGGTCAAATGGAGGCGTGCCGGCGGATCATGCACGAGTTCTACGGGCCGGAGCTTCCCGCAACCACGTACATCCCTCAGCCCCCGTGTGACGGGAAGCTCTTGTCGATTGAGGCGTTGGGCGTGGGCCGGGCCACCGAAGGCGTGAAAATCCGACGGTTGTCCGACCGGCTGGTGGTCGTGAGCCACAGCGGCGTGTCCTGGGTCCACTGCGCGCAGATCGTGCCGGAAACGTCGGCGACCGGCGTCCATGAACGCTCCTTGAACGCCTTCGAGAAGATGCGCCAGATGCTCCAGAGCGTGGGCGTGCGGTTCGATCAGGTGATCCGTACCTGGCTGTATCTGGGCGACATCGTGGGCCCCGAGGGCGAGACCCAGCGCTACAAGGAGCTGAACCGGGCACGGACCGATTTCTTCCGGGACCTCCGCTTCGCGCCCGTGAAGACTCCAGATGGTTTTGGCCCTATCATGTATCCGGCCAGCACGGGAATCGGCGCCGACAGCCGGGACGTGGTGATGAGCTGCATCGCCCTGGCCACCGAGCGGGACGATATCATCGGCACGCCCCTGGAGAACCCCTTGCAGACCTCGGCCTTCGACTACTCCAAGAAGTACGGCCAGAAGAGCCCCAAGTTCGCCCGGGCGATGGCCCTCTCTTGCGGCCCGTTCGCCACGATCTTCATCTCCGGGACGGCCAGCATCACGCAGTCGGAGACGCGCCACCTCGACGACGTGGAGGCCCAGACGCGTCAGACGCTGGACAACATCGCGGCCTTGATCTCCCAGGACAACCTCCGGCAACACGGAATGCCGGGGCTGGGAACCACGCTCGACGGCCTGGCGCTGGTGCGCGTGTATATCAAGCGACAGGAGGATTACGCCAAGACCAGGGCCGTGTGCGAAGCCCGACTTGGGGAGCTTCCCATCATCTATGCCGTGGCCGACGTCTGCCGGCCGGAACTGCTCGTGGAGATCGAGGGCATCGCCTTCTCCCACCGAAGCGCCGTCTGATCGCCTTCTTTGGTCGAAGCGCGGTTCGAACCCCGCCGCGGTCCCTCCTCTTCTCGACGCCCCCACGACACGGGTGCGATCGGAATCCCCGCCCGGTAGTTGCGGTCTTTTTGAACGTTCTCTACAGTACAGGAAAGGTTTCGTCCCCGAGACTCCCTGACCGGCACTGACCGCTCACTTTGCGCAGTCTTTCACTGGCCAGGCAGGCCGAGGAACCACGGAGGACGTTGGCTCGCCATCGCGGTTTCCAACGTGGTCACGTCGAGACGCCTCGCAGGCAGACAAATCGATCGGGAGGACACGGCAATGGACGATATCCCGGGCAACGACGATTCCCCGGACGACGATCTGGTGATCGACGATTCCCAGCAGAGCGAGTTGGAGCCGGAGCTTCCCGGCAGCGTGAACGAAACGGCCAAGGGGCCTCCCGGCGAGAGACCTGCGGGCGACCAGGGCACCGACGCGTACCAGCGTGCCGCGTTCTTGATGACTCATTACCGGGACACGTACGGGATCGTGTTGCGCCACGGGCGAGCGCGCGACCGGCTCTTCCTGTTCATTCTGGTGCTCTTAGCGCTCATGGCGGTGGATGGCCTTTCGCGCGGCACGCTCTCCAAGGTGATCAACGGTTACGTGGAGACCCATCTGGTCGGCAACGCCGAAGAATGGCAAAAGCTCGATTTCACCGCGATCGTCCACCTTCTGGTCGACTTCTGCCTGTTGAGCCTGGTGCTGAAGTACTACCAGCGGACGATGTTGACCACGCGCGTGTACAACTACCTGATTCGGCTGGAAGAGCAAATGTGCGAGGCATTGGGCGGACCTTGCGTCACGCGGCACGGCCAAGCCTACTTCAGCCGCCTGGGCGTTCCCAACCTGGAAAAGAAGGAACGTCAGCCCTGGTTTCTCCGGTTCGCCCGCTTCGTGTATGACGGCATGTTCCCGGTCGCGATGGGCGCGCTGGCGGCATGGATGTTCCTTGCCTACGTGCCTGCCGTGGAGACGCTGGGCCACAACCTCCGCACGATGACGTACGACCCGGCCACGATCAAGTCTACCGTGAGCCAGGTCGGGAGCGGCATCTGCACCCTCGGGATCGCCTTCTCCAGCTTGCTCTATCTGCTTTGGGTCGGATTCCGCCGATAGCGACCTTCCGCCGGGGCACTTCGAGCGAAGGCGTGGACCGGCCTCGCAAAGCGAAGTGACGCGACGGCGCGCAAGCCTATTTGAACTCGCCCGCGTCGTATCGCTGCCAGAACTGGTCGGGCGGCGTGAGGTCGCCCGGTCGACCTTCGGCCTCCTCGCCGAACGCGGTGCCGATCTCCCTGATGCTCCGCATCGCGCGCACCTCGTCGAGGCCCTTTTCGATCTTGCCGGGCGTGAAGACCAGTCGCTCGAGGCTCAGCCACTTGAGCGGCGTGAGGTCCGTCACTTGCGATCGCGCAATGTGCAGCCGCTTCAGCCCCAGCCCTTTGAGCGGGCTGAGATCGGAGACCTTCGTGCCGGCCAGCGTCAAGCTGACCAGACGGGGCAGCGACGCCAGCGGCTTGACGTCGCTGACCGGCGCGTCGTTGAGCCAGAGCGAGTCGAGAAACTGAGCTTCGGCCAAAGGACCGAGGTCGGTCACCCGCGTGCCGGCCAGGTAGAGCCGCTCCAGCGGCGCGCCCTTCAGCGGGCTGATGTCTTCAACCCTCGTGTTGTTCAGACGAAGCTCCACTAACGGTATCCCCTCCAGCGCGCTCAGGTCGCCAACGCCCGTGTCCTCCAAATAGAGTATCCCGAGCCGCATCCCTTCCAGCGGACCGATGTCGGTGATATGGCAGCCGGCCAGATCCAATGCCTGTAGCGGCAAGCCGGCCAGGGGGCTGACGTCCTCGATGGCCGGGTCGCGGAGTTCGACGATCACGATTTTCCCGCCGTCCGCCCGAACCCCCACCTGGCCGCCGAACTCCGGGTTCTTCTCCTTCAGCGCGGCGCGAAGCGCTTCTTCGGTGGTGATCGCCGGAGAATCCGATGCCGCTGCTCCAGGGGGCGGCGAGGCGTGTTCTCCCGCGGCATCCCGCGGCGCAGTGGATTCCCCTTCATCCGATCGACCGGGCTCTCGTTGGGCCGGCCCGGCCGACTCCGTCTCGGACGACCCAATCGGCGCCGGCTCGGATTCCGGCGGCCGGTCGATTCCCTGTCCCGCCTGTTCTTCTCGGTCAGCTCCGCAGCCCAGCAGCGAAAACACGGCAAGCACGGCGGCGGTCAAGACGGTAGATCGATTCAAGGGAACACTCCTCTGAGAGCGATCGGAGACGAATGCCTGCCTGCTCTCCCGCCAGAGCAGGCAACGGCTTCAGCCTACCAAGCACTCCACGGCCGGTCAACGGCGAGCGTGCCACCACGGACGAGATGGGCCGCGTCGGGCAGGACGGCCCCCTTGGATCTCTGCCCGTCTTCGGATATACAAGTCCCTGGGAACGACTCACGCGCTGCGGACGAGGGCCGAATGGATCTTGGGCTGAGAGACAAGGTCGCGATCGTCACCGGCGGCTCGCGGGGTCTGGGCCGGGCGATTTCGTTGGGGCTCGCCGCCGAGGGGGCCAAGGTCGCCGTGAACTACCGGGAAAACGCCGAGGCGGCCGAAGCCTTGGTCGCCGAGATTGCGCGGACCCACGGCACCGAAGCCGTCGCCGTGAGCGCCGACGTCTCCCAAGAACCCGACGTCGAAGCCATGTTTCGCCTCATTGAGGCGAGGCTCGCCCGCATCGACGTCCTGGTGAACAGCGCCGGCGTCTGGCCCACGGCGTACGTGAAGGACATGACCCTCGACGCGTGGAACCACACGCTTGCCGTGAATCTCACGGGCCCGCTGCTTGCGAGCCGCGGGGCGGTCCGCCGCTGGCTGGCCATGGGTGTGAAAGGGAGAATCGTCAACATCAGCTCGCAGGCGGCCTTCCACGGCTCGACGACCGGTCACGCCCATTACGCCGCGTCGAAGGCGGGCCTGGTCGCGTTGACCATCTCCCTGGCCCGGGAGGTCGCGCCGCACGGCATCCGCGTCAACGCGATCGCCGCCGGGATGATGGACACCGACATGGCCCGCGACGCCCTGGAGCGAGACGCACAAGCGTACCTCAAGCGGATCCCGCTCGGACGCATCGCCGATCCGGCCGAGATCGCCCGGGTGGCCGTGTTCCTGGCATCCGATCGGGCAAGCTACATGACCGGCGCAACCGTGAACGTCACCGGCGGGATGCTGATGAGGTAGTCGGCAATCGTGGAACGGAAGCGGATTCTGCAAGCAGTATCCAAGTGAGGACTTGATGCTCGCAACAGCCAGAGAAGTGCTCGCCGACGCGCAGGCGAAGCAATACGCCGTACCCGCCTTTGACTGCATTGAAGACGTGATGGTTCGGGCCGTGCTGGAGACCGCGGAAGCCCACGCCGCGCCCGTCTTCATCATGGCTCTGGAGCCGGACATCGAAGGCAACGGCTGGGTCTATTTTTCCGGGCTGGTCAAGGCCGTGGCCGACTACCACAAGATCCCGATCGTGCTCCACCTGGACCACGCCGACCGGCTGGAGCCGATCCAACGGGCGGTGGACCTCGGTTTTACCTCGGTGATGATCGACGGGTCGAGCCTGCGGTTTGAGGAGAACGTTCGGATCACGAAGGCGGCCGTCGACATCGCCCGGCCGCGAGGCGTGAGCGTGGAAGGCGAGCTGGGACACGTCGGGGGCATGGATCTGGAGGCCACCGCCCATCGCGAGAACGTGCTCACGGAGCCGGACGAAGTGACCCGGTTCGTCGAACAGACCGGGGTGGACGCCCTGGCGGTCTCGATCGGGACCGCGCACGGGGTCTACCAGTCGCTGCCCACGTTGAACATCGAGCGTCTCGGAGAGCTTCGCGAGGCCAGCCCGGTGCCGTTGGTGATGCACGGCGGATCGGGCACCCCGCCCGAGCAGATCCGGGACGCCGTCCGCGGCGGCATCTCGAAGCTGAACATCTACGCCGATTGTCGCCTGGCCATGGCCCGGGGCCTGAAACGGGCCCACGAGTCGCTGCGCCGGCCGGATCCCCTGCCGGGGGAAGTGTTCGGCCCGATCCGAGAGGAGATCGCCGGCGTGGTGCAGGAGAAGATCGAGCTATTGTTTGCCGGGAATCGGGTGTAGAACGTCACGCGGTTTTTGGGAGAGGGAAGCTTTGACCGCGGTCCATGTCCGCGGCTGGGATCGGCCGAAGGATGAGTTCCGCATTTGCGTAGTAGCAGGCACACGCCGTGTGGGCTGCTCAAAACGGCGGTCAATCACTCGCCACATGGTGTCCCGTTTGTGTTCCATCCCCGTACGCCGAAGGCGTTCAACAACACAGCCCAGGGTTGCGAAGCTACCCTGGGTCCCGGTTCCGACGTCGCCCATC
>DATKZH010000634.1:0-31200 GCA_035528065.1 Thermoguttaceae bacterium
CAACTGGCACCCGCACGGCTCGCCCGGCCCCTTACGCGACAAGAAAGGCTCGATGTACGAAGGGGGTATCCGCGTCCCGGGCATCCTCCGCTGGCCCGGGCACACCAAGCCCGGCACGGTCTGCGACGAGCCGGTCTGCGGCGTCGACCTGTTGCCCACGCTCTGCCAGATCACGGGCACTGCGGTCCCCGACGACCGGGCCCTCGACGGGACGAGCTTCCTGCCCATCTTCGAGGGCAACTCCATCCAGCGCAAGACGCCGCTCTACTGGCAGTTCAACTTCGCCAGCTCGAAGCCGAAGGTGGCCATGCGCGTCGGCGACTGGAAGATCCTGGCCACCCTGACCGAGCCGGAGTCGAAGCCCGGCGCCGACGTCACCGACGAGCTCCAGCAGGGCATCAAGCGGGCGGAGCTGGCCACGTTCGAGCTCTACAACCTGCGGGACGATATCGGCGAGACGACCGACCTGGCCGGCCAAGAGCCCGAGCGACTGGCGGCCATGTCGGCCCAGCTCCGCAAGCTCTACCACGAGGTCCGCGACGAGGGCCCCGTCTGGCCCGCCTGGGAGTGGCCCCGCTACGAAGGCCAGCGCATCAAAGCCGCCCGCGACGCCGGCATCTGGCCCGAGTGGAAGAAGCCGGCGCGTGATCAGAAGAAGTAGGCCGCGTTTGAACGGAGTGCGCGTGCAAGCCGTGTGCCCTTCTGGCACATCTCGATCATCTCCGGCGCCGCCCCCCGCCTCGTTTAACCGCAAGCCGAAGGCGTGCGCGACATGGGTGGCGTCCCCAACACACCCAACATCCCGACATGCGCCGCCTCTGCCAGCTTCGACTCCGCACTCCCCGCGCCCGCGCACGCCTTCGGCTTGCGGTTAAACAAGCGGCGCGCCCATCAGTGGTAGGTCACCCAGCCTGCGTCGAGACCGGTGAACGCTGCGACAAACGGCCAGTGCTGCGCGGGCTTGCCTTCGCGGATCGGGTTCTCCTTCACGTAGGCGATTGCACCGGTGATCGCCTCCTCCGAATCCAGATACCCCTTCCACTCGTGCTCCGCCCACATCCGAGGCGGACGCTCGCCGGGCCCGGCGAAGCGCGCCAGCGGGTGCAAATTCTCCCGGATCATGCTCCGCGTCGCCTCCCCTTTGAGCAGGTTGGCCACCTGCTCCACCTTGTATCGGTGGCGCGCGATCACCAGGTGCGTATGCTCGGGCAGGATCGAGCACGCCCAGATCGTATACCCGCTCCGCCGACACCCGGCAGCAAACCCCCGTCCGATCGCCCGGGCTTCGAGGCCCGTGAAGTGCACGGGCGGGTAGTTCAGCGCCTTGCGTGCCTCCTCCCGCTCGCGCAATTCGGCCTCCGTCAGCATCGCGAGCCCGCGCCGCGCAAGCGACCTCGTCGTGGGCCCGAAACGAAACAGCTCCCACTTGCCCACGAACTCCGACCATGACCCGCGCGGATCGTTGGGCAGCCAAGACCCGTACGCCGCCAGAATCACGTGATACCCATGGACCATCGCAGCGATCCTCCAAGCCAACCCCCGTCGATCTCCTCCCCGACCTCGTTTCCTCGTTTAGCCGCGAGCCGTAGGCGTGCGCGCCGTCGGTCGCGTCCCCAGCACACCCAACACCCCGACCCGCGCGCCCCGCGCCCCGTCTGCCAGCTTCGACTCCGCACTCCCCTCGCCCGCGCACGCCTCCGGCTTGCGGCTAAACGACGTGTGGGGTCGGGGGGCACTCAGAACTTGATGATCCCCTTCGCCCTCAGCTCCAGGGCCTTCTGGATCATCTCGATCATCTCCGGCGTGTACCGGCAGCCGATGTCCCCGCCGTCAGAGGCCTTGCCGATGCAGGGGCTGGTGGGAAGGAGGCGGTAATCGAACATCTTCGGGTTGACGAACTGCGGATCTTGCGAGAAGCAGCCCTTTCCGGGTCTCGCTTCATCGATGAACGGAGGATTGCCGTAGACATCGCAGTGCTCTATCGCCGTGCTAGGGTCCCCTGATTGCACAGACGATACAATGCTATCGGTAAGCCGGCTCGGCGCGCCCCCGAGCCTCAAAGGTCCGCAAATGGTACAGAAACGCATGGTACCTGTTATCGCTTGCCAGTTTCCCGTTATGAGTACGTTTTCGAGTTTCTGTGTGACCCCTTGAACGTGTCCCGAACCACCAAGCCACACGGAGTTCCTCAAGTTAAGCTGTCCATAGCACATGCCTCCTCCGATGACGACACATTCTTCGATCACCCAAGGCCCGTTGACACAAACGCGACGGCTCCGGCGGCAGTCGACGATCGACCACCGGAGGGTGAGTGGCCCTGACACGCACGTCGTTTCGCCACCGGCCGCCCCGGCGTGCGAGAGCACCACGCGTTCCATGCTCACTTTGGGCGCGGCTACTCGCACGAGTATGGCAAAATTCGTCACCGGCCCCACGGACGTGATGATCGGCCAGCAGCCCGTCTTGCCGCGTACGGTCAGACCTTCCTGTCGGATGTCGATCTTCTCGTTGTATGGCCCGTTGTCCTGGATTTCGATCAGGCTGTTCGGCGGGGCGGCGTTGATGGCGGCTTGGATCGTGGTGAAGTTGCCTTGGCCGTCCTGACGGACGGTGATGAACTCGCCCAGGTCCGCGACTGCCTTCTCCATGTCGACAAAGCAGGGCTTGCGAGCGGTGTCGGTCACGGCCTGGGAGTTCGCGTAGTCGGTTCTGAGCTTCTCGACAAGGGGTTTGACATCGAAGAGCTGCTCTTTCTTGAACAGTTCTGCTGCCTCGGCGCAGAGCCTCTCCGCTTCTGCCTCGTAGACGCCACCTTCCGCCGTCACACGGGCGGCGCCGAACGCGGCGCGGTTGGAGGCGAACCATGGCGTGTCCGTGTAGTTCGCTTCCACGTTCGCAAGTAACGCTTCCGCTTCGCTGAACTTGTCGGCCTCCAGGAGGGCTTGCGCTTTTGCGAACGCGGCTGCGGCCAGCGGGGCGAGGTACGGGCCGACGTCGGCCCCGAGGGCGCGGGCCTGGTCGAAGTGGCCCTCGGCGGAAGTCGGGTCCTTCGAGGCCAGCGACAAGATGCCCGCGGCCAGGCGGTCCTCGGGCGTGTCCGGCGTGCTTACCAGCCCGATCAGCTTCTCGATTGCCTGCGGACCGACGTCGGGCCAGGGGAGGGATTCGGTCTTGCCGGTGGATAGCTTGGTTTCGATGCCCTGCTCGTCGGCTCCGACGATCTGGCCGCCGGCGCCGCGGATCATCAGGTCGCTTTTCTTCAGACGCGGGTCGGCCTCGTTGATCTTCTTGACGATGCGGGCCTTCAGGTCGACGAGGCGGTCTACGCCGCTGCGCCAAGCAGTCACGCGAGCGGCGAGCTCCTTCTCCTCGAACTGGACTTTGGCCAGCGCCCCCGAAGCCCCTTGGAAATCCCACGCCGCCACCAGCTCCTCGATCGGCTTCATCGCCTCGGCGTAGCGCCGTTCGATCTCTTGTTGCCTCTTGATCGCGTCCCGCTTGGCCGTTTCGACCTTGGCCTGCGCTTCGGCGACGTCGATCTCGGCCAAGAGCTTCCGGGCGGCTTCCGCGCTGGCGGGGATCGCGTGCTTCTCGACGGCCGGGCGCAGCACCGCCCGGGCGTCGGCGAACTTCTGATCGCTGAGATGCTGCCGGGCCTGGGCTTGGATTTCTTGGAGGGCCGTGGTGGACTGTTCCTGGATCGCCACGACCGCGTCGGCGACCTTGCGGTTGAGCTCGACGTGCTCGAAACGCTGGTTCAGCTCGTGGTAAAGGACCTCGGCCTCGCCGAATCGTTGCTCGGCGAGGAGTGCCTTTGCTTTCGCGTCGGTCTCGGCCCAGGCCGATTGCCATTCGGGGGCTTTTGGTTCTGGTTTTGTCGCGGGTTCGGAAAAGGGGACAGGCACCGTTTTCGTCGCATGGTCGGTTGGCGGGGCCGTGTCCGTTCGAGACGAAAAAGGAGCCGGTCCCCTTTTCCCAGGGAGCGTCACGAGGAGGCCCAGGATCACGACCACGGCCGCCGCGGCGCCGGCGATGCTCACAAGCGTCAGCGTCTTGCGTTTCGTCTGCACCGAGGTCACGTCCCGGCGGTCGAGCATGCGGGTCTCGTGCTCGGTCTGCGGACCGACCGTCTCGTCCGTCGCCCGGGAGGCCTTGCGGCGCGTGGCCACGCTCGCGGGGGCCAGATTCCGCAAGAACACCCGTAGCTTGCTGTCCGTGGAGGACGACTTCTTCTTCGCAATCGGCGGCGGTTGCGGCGCCGGCGGCGGAACCGGGCCTTGAACCGGTGGGGCTTGGGGCGCGACGCACGCCTCCAGATCGGCGACAACAGCGGCCATCGACGGCTGGCGGTCCTCCGGGCGCTTGGCCATCATCTTTTGGCAGGCCGCATCCAGACGCGCCGGCACGTCGGGCCTCGCTTCGCAAAGTGAGGGGATGGGGGCCTCGCAATGGGCGTACAGGGTCTGCACGCGCATGTGGCGCTGATAGGGCGGGTCGCCGGTTAGCAATCGGTAAAGCGTGCAACCCAAGGAGTAGACGTCGGCGCGGTGATCCGCGTGGTGGGTATCCTGGGCCTGCTCCGGCGCCATGTAGTCGAACGTCCCCATCACCTGGCCGCTCTCGGTGAGCCGCTCCGACCGGGCCGTCTCGACCGGACGATCCGCCTGGTGCATCCGGGCGAGCCCCATGTCGAGGATCTTGACCGTGCCCCGCTGGTCGAGCAGCAGATTGGCAGGCTTGATGTCGCGATGGACCACGCCTTGATCGTGAGCGTACTCCAGGCCCCGCGCCGCCTGAATCATGTAGTCGACCGCCTCGGCGACCGGCAGCGGCCCTCGCTCGGCGAGCACGTCGGCCAAGTCGTTGCCCTCTACGTATTTCATCACCAAGTAGTGGATGCCCTCGTGCTGGCCGGCGTGCAGGGCCGTCACGATGTTCGGGTGCATCAGCCTGGCCGCGGCCTTCACCTCCCGACGGAACCGTTCGACCGCCTGGGGCGATTCTATGGTCTTCTGCGGGAGCTTCTTCAGGGCGACGGTCCGCTCCATGGTCCGGTGCCACGCCTTGAAGACCTGGCCCATGCCGCCGGCGCCGATCTGGTCCAGGACGACGTAGTCGCCCAGCACGAGCCCCTTGGTCTTGCCCTGGTAGATCTCGGCGGCCTGATACTTGGTCAGCCCCCCGGCCCGGACCAGCTCCCGGGCGAGGCCCTGGGGGTCCGTAGGCCGCTTCTCAGGCGAAAGGGACTCTTGAAACGCCGCCAGCTCAGCGGCCGTGAAGAGCCCGCTTCGGACGAGGTTCTCGACGAATTGCCCCAGCGACACTGCCATGCCCGGCGTCTCCCGATGGGTGCTTTGATTATAGCCGATGCACGCTCGTGGCAACAAGCGCTGGCGGGAGTTCGGCTCGCTTCGGGCGAACGAGTGGGTCGTCCCCGTTCTTAGCCTCTGCCTGGGAACGGGGCACGACGCTCCGCATCGCAAATCAGGACACAGAGCGTCCTTCGTGTGGGGTCCGACGTAGAGCGCCGGGACGCGGACGTGCCCGACAGTGCAAGACACAGGCTGGAAGCCTGTGCTACGGGGATGCCGGCCCGGAATGGGGGTAAATGGTCGGGCACACGCGTGGTCCGTGGGGCATCATTGCCCGTCGATCCAGCGGACCCGCGTCTGGCGGGCGAAACGCTGGAGCACGTCGGCGTGGTGGCCGGCAAAGACGATAACGTGATGGGGCATTCCCTCGTGGCAGAGGTGATCGAACCAGTCGGGCACGCGGCGGTCGTCGATTGCCACAAGGCCGTGGGCGCCCAACAGCTCGCGGCGAGGGGGCTCGGTTCGGGCGTTGCAGGCGGTCAGGTGGTACGCGCCGTCGCATCGCCACAGGCGGAAGAGGGTGATCGGCCGGTCGGCGGCCAGCGTGGCGTTGACGACCAGGGGGAGGTTGTTGTTGAAGTGCCGGCCGAGCCGGGCCGTGCCGGGCATGCACATGGCGAGCGGGGCATGGCCGGGATGCCATAGGGTGATCGAATGCTCGTCGTGCTCCAGCCAGTCGCTGACGTAGCCGACGCCCAGCCCGAGGAGCTTGCCGATCAGGCAGGAGATCGCCCCGTCCACGTCGCCCTCCAGGGCTACGACCTTCCGCTCGCCGGCCAGGCGTGCCATGGCCAGGTAGGGCCAGGCGGCGAAGCGGTTGGGCAACTCCGGCCAGCAGCGCACGGCCAAGGCGTCGAGGCTCTCGTCGTCCAGCAGCGACCGCATGGCCAGGTAGAAGCGGCCGTCGGCGGCCAGGTCGTCGCGGCGGAGGCCCTCTTCCATGGGCAGTCCCATCGCCTCGACGCGGGCGACCTCCTGCCGGACGGCCTGATCGTCCTGGCCGTCGACGAGGTCGAAAAACTCCAGCAGCGAGACGTGGTGCACGGCGACGCCCAGCGCCCGGCTGAGCGCGGCCGGATCGACCGCCATGTTGACGAAGCCCGGCGCGTGGCTCCCGACCAGCCCGACCTTGGCCCGGCGCAGCTTCGCGCCGGCGGCGGCCAGGCGCACGGCGGTCACCAGCGCTTGGCGGGTCTTCGCATCCTGGGGGTGTCCGCAGGCGATCTCGAACGGATGGCCGAGCTGGCGGAACGTGGAGGCGAACACGTGCGTGCCCACCAGGGAGCAGGAGCTGACCTTGACGCTGTCGCGTCGCTCGGGCGTGGCCCAGAAAACGAGCGGATCGTTCCAGACCTGTGCCAGAACGGGGGCCAGGCGGCCGTCGCCCATGGTCGGCTGGAGGACGACGAGCGCGTCGCAGCCGGCGTGCCGCACCTCGTGGAGTGCCTGGCGGAGCGAGGCGTCGTCGACCGCGCGGGTCGGGGGCCGGAAGGGGGCGAGATTCAGTTCGGTCACGGCGGCCCAGGCCATGGCCTCGATCTCTGCGCCCCATTCCGGGTCGAAGCCCGGACGCTTGCGCCCGATGACGAGGAAGCCGACGCGCAAGTCCGGGCGTTGGGGTGCAGAGCGTGTGGGCAGGTCCAAATCGCCGGGCGTTTGGTCGGCAGGGCGGCTCGGTGTCATTCCGCGTCGTCTCCGCTGGTCTTGGCGTCGTGTTCGCGCCCGCACGCGTGCTGCGGGTTGCGTCCGTCCCGGCAGCCGTCATGCGGCGGCGTGTGACCGCAGTGGCCGCACGTGCCCCGGCACGATCCTTTGAACGGACGGCCGCCGAAGATCGTCCCGATCGACATGCCCAGCACGGCCAAGAGGAAGATCACCACGCTGGCCAGAAATACTTCCACGTGTACAACTCTTTGGGAAGGAGGCCGTCACGCGGAGCGTGACGAATACGGGGCGTTAAGGAGCGCGTCACGCGGAGCGTGACGAGTACAAGGCGTTGCGGGTTACTGTTTCAGGACTTGCTCGAACGGGGGCGTCGTCTTTTCGACGAAACCGGTGTCGCTGTTGACGAGGAAGCACACCGCCAGCTCGTGCTCCCGTGCGAAATTATATCCGGCCTCCGGCCCGAGGACCATCAGGGCGGTGGCCAGGGCGTCGGCCCGCATGCAGGACGGGTCGAGCACGGAGACGGAGGCCAGCTTGTGGGTGATCGGGCGGCCGGACCTCGGGTCGAGGATGTGGCAGTAGCGGACGCCGTCTTGCTCGAAGTAGTTGCGATAGTCGCCCGAGGTGGCCACGGCGAGCCCGTCGAGCGGGATCACCCGTTGGATCTCCCGGGTGCTCACCAGGGGCGACTCGACGGCGATCTGCCACGGCTTGCCCCGCGGGTTGCGGCCGCGTGCCTTGACCTCGCCGCCGACGTCGACCATGTAGTCTCGGATCCCGCGGTGCTCAAGGTGCTCGGCGAGATGGTCGACGGCAAAGCCTTTGGCGATTCCGGAGAGGTCGATCGACACGTCCTCCCGCTCCTTGCGCACGCCCGGGGGCGACCGGCGGACCTCGACCTGCCGGAAGCCGACTCTCGCCTTAAGCGCTTCGATCTCGGCGTCAGTGGGGACACGGTCGTTGGTCCGCTTGACGGGCCCGAAATTCCAGAGGCTCACCAGCGGGGCGACGGTGACGTCGAACGCGCCGCCGGTCAGCTCGCCGATGCGCAGGGCTTCGTCGACAACGGCGGCGGTTTGGGGCGAAACGTCGAACCAGTCCGGCCCCTCGAAGCGGTTGAGGCGGGAAAGCTCCGAGCCGGGATCGTACGTCGACATCAGGGCTTCCAGCCGGGCGAGCGTGTCGAGGATCTCTCGCTCCAGCGTCTCGGGTTCGACGTGCTTCGGCGGGTCGACCACCTTGACCGTGAACCACGTGCCCATGGTCGGGCCGGAGAACGTGACCGGCGGCGGCGACTTCTCAACGACCGGGCGACGGCACGCGCCGGCCAACGCGGCGAGACCGATCAGGAGGAGGGCGCAGCAGGTCGGATAAGGGCGCATGAGTCTCGCGCGTTGCGGGGTCTTCCGGGAGAACGTCGTGCGCGCCGCGGCTCAGTAGCGGGCCAGGTCCTTGCCGGCCTCCTCCGGCCAGAGGACTTGGACGAACTCCTGCATCTTCGCGCTGAGCATGCGCAGCTCGCTGGCCACGGCGATGAATTGCATGCCTTGCTCGGCCCGCTTGAGGGCGGTTTCCGGGTCCATGCAGTGCATGCCGGTGGGGGTGCCCACTTTCTTGCCGATCTCGATGACGCGTTGGATCATGGCCTCGTGCTCTTCGGGCTCGGGCATCTTGCCGTCCGAGGTGCGCATGCACCAGCGGAGGTCGACGGGGCCGACGAAGATGGCGTCGCAGCCGCTCAAGGCGTAGATGGCTTCGGCGTTTTGGACGCCGGTGGGGCTTTCCGTCTGGAGGATGACGAGGATCTCGTCGTTCGCCCGCTCGTAGTACTCGGCGGCCGAGGCCCCGAAGTTCAACGAGTGCATGCCGCCGCCCACGCTGCGGTTGCCCTCGGGCGGATACTTGGCCGCGGCGATGGCCGTCTTCGCCTGCTCGACCGTATCGACCATCGGCACCACGATGCCCCACGCCCCGGCGTCGAGCACCCGCTTGATGCAGTAGTGGTCGCCCTCGGGCACCCGGGCCAGGGGCACGCAGCCGCCGTCGGCGATGGCCGCAAACAGCGTGGCCGCCTGCGACCAATCGCACGGCGAGTGCTCGATGTCGACGGTGAGCCACTCGAAGCCGCTTCGGGCCAGCACGCGCGCGGCGTGCAGATTGCCCAGGGAAAGCCAGGTGCCGAAGGTCGGCTTGCCCACGCGGAGCTTCTGTTTGACGGGGTTGCTTTTCATGGTGCCGGATTCCTCTCAAATTCCAGATGATTCTCGGCCGAGCGTCGTAAACCGCTGATTGTCCGCGCCGCGGGCTTCGACGCAAGCCCCCGGTTGATCCCGCGAGTGGCGGACGTCCCGGATCGGCAGCCGGGAGCGATCCGGCAGGGTAGAATGGTCGTACTCTGGACGACGCCTTTCGGGACACGAGGGGAGCATGCATGGCGGACTTCGTGACGGTAGCGAAGGTGGGCGAGATTCCGGAGGGCAAGGGCCGGCGGTTTACGGTCGGAGCGCGGGAGATTGCCGTGTTCCACATCGGGGGACGGTACTACGCCCTCGATGACCGCTGCCCTCACATGGGCGCTTCGCTCGCGGTGGGCGAAGTGCGGGAGGACCGGGTGATCTGCGTCCGCCACATGTGGGCCTTCCGGCTGGCCGACGGCGCGTGCCCGGACGCGCCCGCTTTGAAGGCGGAGACGTACGAGGTCCGCGTCGAGAACGATGAGATCCGGGTTCGCGTGCCGGCGTCTGGCTAAACTCGCTACTCCTCCGTATCGAGAATATCGGCCACTCGCCAGCGGGTCAGATGCGTTGTCGGGTGTCCGCAGTCGCGGCGGAGTGCCATGATCAGCCGCACCTGCGCGGTGAACAGATCGTCCTCTTCCTCTTCCTCTTCCTCTTCCTCTTCCTCTTCCTCGTCGTCCTCGTCGTCCTCTTCGTCCTCCTCCAATTCGTCGAGTGAGAGCCGACAGAAGTCGTGCCACGCGTCAAGGACTTGGTCGGAGCCGAACAAGGCCAGGCGCAGCGACCATTTCTCAAGCTCCTGTTTCTGTCGCCGCGCGGCCTGAACGGGGTCCTTGCTGTAGAGGCACTTCTGCAGCAGCTCCAGAAGCTCGAAGTACTGCTCCCGTTTCCGGTCGGCCAAGACCCTTTCGTGTTCGCGCTTGCGCTGTTGCTCGATCCTCACGAGCAGGAGCGCCAAGCCCACGAAGGCGGCCCAGGCAATGGCCGCCTGGAGGCCCAGCCATTGCACGGCGAAGTACATCGCCACAACGGCCGCGCCGATGAACAGCAACACGGCCAGCAGGATGACAACAAGCATGGCAACGCCCGACCAGTTCACCACGCGGACCTCGTCATCCGGCATCACTGACTCCTTCCTTTGAACAGAGGGCGGGACTACACAAGTCCCAGAGACTTGTTCCCACTACAACACGACCTTCTCGCCCGGCGCGAGCACCACCGGCTCGGCGGTAGTCTTCTCCTTCACGCGATCGGCCCAGGCCCGGACGTCCTGCGCGATCACCTCCCACGTATTGTGGTGGACGGGGACGACCCGCTCGGGCCGGAGCAGCTTGACCGCTTCGAGGGCGTCGTCCGGGCCCATGGTGAAGTTGTCGCCGATCGGCAGCGCGGCCAGGGCGAGCCCCGTCCGGCCGATCTGCTCCATCTCGGTGAACAAGGCCGTGTCGCAGGCGAAGTAGACGTTGCCCTCGGGCAGCGAAAGGACGAACCCGCAGGGATTGCCGCCGTACGAGCCGTCGGGGAGCATCGACGAGTGGTGGGCGATGGTCATCTTCACGCGCCCGAACGGGAAATCGAACCCGCCGCCCAGGTTCATCGCGTGCGTGTTCTCCACGCCCTGCCCGGCAAGCCACCGGCAGATCTCGAAATTGGCGACGACCGTGGCCCCGGTGCGTCGCGCGATGGCCACGGCATCGGCCATGTGATCGGAGTGGCCGTGCGAGACGAGGATGAAATCGGCCGCCACCTCGTCCGGGCTGACCGGGCAGGCGGGGTTCTCTTCCAGAAACGGTTCCAACAGCACGGCCAGTCCGCCGGTGGTGATCGACCAGCTTCCGTGCCCCAGCCACGTGAGCTCGGTGGGCATCTTCTTTCCCTTCGCACAATCTGATACTTCGGGCGGTGTATTCCATTTCTCATCACTCGTCAAGGGCTTGCTCTCGTTCTTCCAGAGGTGACTGCCCCTTCTCCAACAGATTCCCGGGCCGCGCACCCCGGAACGGCTCGCATCGGCGCTCGTCGCGTGGCGCCCCATGCCCTACAGACCGACTCCTTGCCGGGGGGAATCCATGCGATCCGACAAGCCGGGAGCGTACTGGCCGCGGTGGGGAGCGATTGCCGGTGACCACTTGTGCTCGATGGCCCCTTTCCAGTACCAATAGGGATTACCGCGGTTGCATCCGATAGAAACGAGGAACCGACGCATGGATATCCACGACCTGACACGCCGACTGAAAGAAAAAAACGACAGCAAAATCGTGTTGCTGGTGGCCGATGGCCTGGGGGGGCTGCCGGTGGAGCCGGGCGGGCCGACGGAGCTGGAAGCGGCCAACACCCCCAACCTGGATCGATGGGCCCGGAAGGGCGTCTCGGGCAGCATGACGCCCATCAAGCCGGGCATCACGCCGGGGAGCGGGCCCGGGCACCTCGGGCTGTTCGGCTACGATCCCTTGAAGTACGTGATCGGCCGCGGCGTGCTGGAGGCCAGCGGGATCGGGTTCGTGGTGGGGCCGAACGACGTGGCCATCCGCTGCAACTTCTGCACGCTCGACGCCGACGGCAACATCACCAACCGCCGTGGCGGCGCGGGAGCGACCGATCGGCTCTCGACCGAGGAAATGATCCCCCGGGTCGAGAAGCTCCGCCAGGTGAGCATCCCCGGGGTGGAGGTCTTCGTGGAGCCGGTCCGAGAGCACCGGTTCGCCGTCATCTTCCGCGCCGAAGGGCTCGGCGGGAAAGTGGCCGACACCGATCCGCAGAAGACGGGCGTCCCCCCCTTGGAGCCGTCGGCCGACGATTACGACAGCCAGCGGACCGCCGAGGTGTCCAAGCAGTTCCTGGCCCAAGCCCGGGAGCTGCTGGCCGGCGAGACCAAGGCCAACGGCCTGACCATGCGGGGGTTCTCGGTCAAGCCGGACCTGCCCACGTACGAGGAAGTGTACGGCGTTCGGGCGGCGGCGATCGCGGTCTACCCGATGTACAAGGGCCTGGCCGGGCTGGTCGGCATGGAAATCGTCGGCGAGCCGGGCAGCCTGGAGGAAGAGATCGACGTCCTCGAGCAAGCCTGGGGCGACTACGACTTCTTCTTCGTCCACTTCAAGTACACCGACAGCCGTGGCGAGGACGGCAACTTCCAGGCCAAGGTCGAGGCGACCGAGCAGTTCGACGCGATCGTGCCCCGGGTCGAGGCGCTGAACCCGGACGTCGTGGTCGTGACTGGCGACCATAGCACGCCATCGGCGCTATCGAGCCACAGTTGGCATCCGGTGCCCACGCTCCTCGTGGCCAAGACGTGCCGCCCGGACGCCTGCCAGGCGTTCGGCGAGACCGAGGCCCTCTCGGGCGGGCTGGGCCATTTTGAGGCCATCTACCTGATGCCGCTCGCCCTGGCCCACGCCAAGCGCCTGGCCAAGTTCGGGGCATAGCGAAGAGGGAAACGCTACCGCAAACCGTCCCCGTGTGAGTCCCTGGCGTTCTGGATCTCCGCATTCACCGCGGAGACGATGAGGGACACGCGTCGCTGGTAGTCGTCCGCGTACGGTTGGGGAACCTCCGACTCGCCGGCGTTCCGGGTTGCGCGGAAAATGCGCCGCAACGTATCCACGGCGTTCGAGAGGTCTTCCGGCAGGAGCTTCTCCTCGCGAACGCGTGTTCCGAGCCCCTTGAACGTGCGAGGCGGCTGGGTGTGGCTCTTCAGCCAGACGAGATCGCGCAACGACCTCTCCACAACGCTCCAGGCGTCGAGAATGGCCTGCTTCGGGGAGCGGGCCACATCCATCTCCAGGAGCATGCCGTCAAGCCGGAGACTCCGCGACTGGCGAACCGCCTCCTCCAACAGCGGCGCCGTCTGCTCTTCGAGCTTCCGGAACAAGTCCCGCAATTCGATCCTGACGCCGCCCATTTCGACGGATTTCGCGCGACCGATCAGATCGGTCAGTGGCCGGTGGAACAAGAGCAGGATCAACAGGGTGACCACCGGCCACGCCAGCGCGTCAAAGACGTCCGCCGTGAACGTCCTGGCTTCAGCGGTACCGAAGCAGAGCATCGCCAGATACACGATCACTACGAAGACGCCAAGGAGGACCGCGACGCATGGAGGTGTTGGGAGAAGACGGCCGATTGTGGCCAGAAGCGACTTGACGCGCTCTCCCAGCGGCTGAACGGTTTTCGGTTCGGTCATGGCTTCGTCCCCCACTGGATACCCCTTGTGGTCCCGCATCTGAGATAGTACCCGGCCCGGGTTCGGCACGCCACAGAATTCGGGCAGTCGACGGAGGCACGGTGTAGCCACGCTCTGCGCTGCGCATTGTCCGCAGACACCCCCTGTCTCCCATATTGTCTCGATTCATGGTCCTCGCCTGAAGTGGGATTGCGATGGTTGCCGGGTCGCGTCCTGCTTGTCACGAGGCGACAGCGATGCTATCTTGCAGGTTGTGCTGACGGGGGAATCGGTTACATTGCGGGGACTACCGGGGTCGAGATCCGCAAAGGCAGGGTGCCGGGGCTTAGCGAGCTTTCTCCAGCCGGGGCCGTACGATGCTCGTGCTATCGCGAAAAGTCGGCGAAAAGATCCTGATCGGGGACAATATCTCGGTGACGGTGGTTCGCGTCGCGCAGGGCACGGTGCGGATCGGGGTGGAAGCGCCGGAGGAGTTGCCGATCGTCCGCGAAGAGATCAAAGACCAACAGCGGACCGGGCCGCGGGGCCGGAAAGTGCCCAGCCCGCCTTAGCGGTCCGTCTATCTCGACTTTGCACGTTGGGTGCCACTGCTGGCTTGCCCAGCAGTGCCGGAAGCACGGTTGGACAAGCCAACCGTGGCACCCCGTTGTTTCCCCTCCAACTCCGACGAACCGGATCGCCGCCAACGCGGATTGGGGCCATCGGAGCCCCCGATGGGCCGGCAGACTACTCGAGAGCCTTCTGCGGTGTGTGTGCGGTGCGCGCCCGGCGCCGCGTTGAGCCGAGCGTGCGGACGTCCAATTCCTGGGGGCCGTCCCCCCCTTCCAGCGTCCCGTTGTCTCGCTGGTAATTCACCAGCCAAGCCACCTTCTCCGCGGCGGTCGGTTCCCCCGGGATCTCCGCGCTGGGCGCTCGCCCCCACAAAATGCGAGTGCCTGCCTTGGTGACCAACTGGTAGGCGTACTGGTCGCCGTGACCTAGCTCGACCAGGGTGGAGGGGACGATACAGTCCAGGTTCAGTTGCTGCCAGGTGGGGAGCAGCTCCGCGGCGATCTCTGCACCTTCCAGGACCCGGGCGTCGCCCCAACGCGTGCCCACCGGCCCGACGGGCGCCGTGTACACGCCCACCAGACGCGGATAGGCGAGGATCTCGATCGGCGAGAAGTCGCGACTCTCACTCGGCAGCAGCACGCCCTCGGCGTCCACCGCCAGGAGCGCCCCGGACACCTGAACCATGAGGACCGGTCGGCGATACTCCAGTTGCACTTCTACCTGAGCCGGGTATCGCTTCGTTACCCGATGAACCTTGGCGACCCAAGGGTGCAGGGAGAACGCGTTGGCGATCCGCTGGGCGAGGTCGTCGTCCATGAGGGACAACGGCCCGTCCAGGCTGCCGTCGCGAAAGACCTCAAAGCGGACGTCTCGATGGACCCAGGGGGCAGGGGGAGTGATGTGGACGTTCTCTTGGACGAGCCAATACTCCTGCGACGCCAACACGTCCTCGCCAACTTCCTGCCATGCGGCGTACCACAAGCCGACGAACACCGCGACCGTCAATGCAACCAGCGCTGCGGTGCGTCCCTGGCCCTGGAGAAACTCGATCAGGTGTCTCAGTGGGACGGGCAGCACGACGTCCTTCCGTTTCGACTTCGCTCTCTTCGCGCTCATCAGGCGGTGGTCCTCGTTCCAGACTCTCCCCGGGTGCTTGCGTAGGACGCGGTGGGGCCCCAGACCGGGCCCACCGGCTCGATCGCTGCCGCCGAACACTCGCCGTGCCCCCTTGACTCTTATCGGCGCCAGTGCCGGTGGTAATGATCCCTGACCGGGCCCGTGACACACCCGGACCCGTTAATTTGGGAAGAATGGCGAAGACAGGACCCGGGGTCGCCATGCCGGCTTCCAAACGACGCGATTTGCCCGCGCCGGAAGCTCACCAGATTTCCAGCTCCAGCTCGAGGGAAACGCCCAGCCGATCGCTGACCTGACTGCGGACGATCTCGATCAGGCGAAGCACGTCGTTTGCGGTACACTCGGGCTCGGCGATGATGAAGTTCGCGTGCCGATCGCTGACCACGGCCCCCCCGATCCGCGTCCCCTTGAGCCCCGACGCCTCGATCAGCTCCCCGGCGGTGGTTCCGCGCGGGTTTCGGAATACGCAGCCGGCACACTGGTGGCCCATGGGCTGGCTGGCCTTGCGGAGGATCCACTGCTTCTGGAGCCTTCGGGCCAATTCTCGGGGATCGTCCTGCTCCAGTGCGAGCTTGGCCTCGAGGATGACCAGCTCGTCGAGGCTGCTTTGCCGGTAGCCGAACAGGAGCTCCTCACGGCTTCGCTGGCAGACTTCCCCGGTATGGGCGATGACGGTGGCTTGGCAGGTCCACTGTCCGATGTCGCCGCCGTGCGTGCCCGCATTCCCGTGCAACGCCCCGCCCAACGTGCCCGGGATTGCGACCAGAAACTCCAGCCCCGCCAGGCCCTCGCGGACTGCCGCCGTGACCACCCGCCCCAGTTTGGCGCCACCCCCGGCAGTAATCGCTCGGCCCACGACGGTGATCGGGGCGAAGGCGGGCTCGCTCAACCGCAAGACCATCCCCGCCACGCCCTCATCGCGCACGAGCAGGTTGGATCCCTGGCCCAACACCCGGACCGGCAACTCCTCTTCCCGGCACCGCCGGACCAGCGCGATCAGCTCGTCCGCGTTGCGTGGTTCGGCGAAGTACTCCGCCGGACCGCCCAGTTGGAACCAGGTGTGCATGGCCAGCGGCTCAGCCTGCCGCACGATCTTCTCGAAGCCTTTCAGTGAACCCATCGCAAATCCTTGGTGTCGATTGCCAGCGGCTCAGCCTGCCGCACGGTTTGCTCGAAGCCTGGGGGAAAGCGCATCGCGGAGCTTCCCAATGTCGCCGGCTCCCATGATCACCAGTACGTCGCCGGGCCGCAGGTGCCCTTCCAGCAAGGGGACGATCTGATCGTCGGCATGCACCTCCGCCACGTCGGTCCCCAAAGCGCGAACCCTACGGGCCAGATCCCCCGCCGTCACCTCCCCGGAAGTGGGGGCCGGTTCGCGAGCCCGAAACACCTCCGACACGACGACCTTCTCGGCATTCTGAAGGCTGGCCGCCAGTTCGTCCAGTAATCGTTCGGTCCGAGACGCCTGGTGGGGTTGGAAAACCGCCCAAACCCGCCGGCCGGGATACATCCGGCGGACCGTGCGCAAGGCGGCCGACACCTCGGTCGGGTGGTGGGCGTAATCGTCGACGACGGCCACTCCCTGCCAAGAGCCGACCAATTCCAACCGACGGGCGATCCCGCGGAACTCGCCCAGCGTGCGGGCGATCTGATCGGGACGAACGCCGTGGTGCGAGGCGAACGCCGCGGCGGCCAGCGCGTTGAGCACGTTGTGGGTGCCCGGCACGCGGAGTCGGACGTCGACCCAATGCGATCCGTGCCGGAGGACCGCGAAATCGTACCGACCCCGGCGGCTGCCAAGCTGCCGCGCCGACCAATCGGCCTTCGCATCGAGGCCAAACGTCTCCACTCGGCAGGGCAACCCAGCCACCACGCGCTCGGTCGCCCGGCAGCCGGCCCGGGCCAGCACCAAGCCATCCGCCGGCACGGCGCCAACGAACCGGGCGAAGGCACGCTCCAGGTCGTCGAGCGAATCGTAGCAGTCGAAATGGTCGGGCTCGATCCCGAGAATCGCGACGTGACGCGCCGGGAGCTGGAGAAAGTTCGCCCGGTATTCGCAGGCCTCGACCAGCATCAACTCCCCGCGGCCCGGGCGCCCGCCGCCGTGGCGTCCCAGCGGAGCCGCGCCGTAGACGACCGTCGGATCGAGACCGGCGCCGGCGAGCAGCTCGGCAAGCATCGCCGTGGTGGTCGACTTGCCGTGTGTCCCGGCCACGGCCAGGCCGAATCGATCGGACATCAGGCGCCCGAGCATCTCGAAGTAGCTGAGAACTGGAATTCCCAGGCGGATTGCCCGGCGACGTTCGGGGTTGTCCGCACCGACCGCGTCGCTGCAAACGACCAGCTCCGTTCCCGTCGGCACGTTCTCGCTCGCATGGCCGAGACGGACGTCAACTCCGGCGGCAGTCAGGTGGCCAACCGCTTCCACAACAAGATCCGACCCGCTGAGCCGCCATCCCCATCCCAGCAAGACTTCCGCCAACGACCGCATGCCGGCCCCGGCAATGCCGACAAGATGAGCGCGTCGGCAAGATCTCGCGTCGGCGAGGCACCGTGCGTCGCCCTCGGCTGGGCCGGGGCGTGCGAGAAAAGGAGTTGACTGATGTTGAGCCGACACGGTCCCAGGTTCTCCACCTCGAAGCGGCGATACGACTATGCGTATCGTCGTACTTCGCCGGTCGGATGATACGCGGCCTGCGGCCGTTGTGTCAACGGAGCCGCGTTGCGTGGCCTGTCAGGGCACGGGAAAAGAAAAAGGGGGACGGGGCTCTTTTCGAGCAGGAGAAAAAAGGAGCCCCGTCCCCTTTTTCCCTCCCCGGGCGCGAGAAGACCGCCGGCCCGGGTTCTGCCGGAAGTCACACCTTGGCCTGCCCCAACGGGCCGTACGTTGGTACGGGCTTGTGCGCCGCGGCCCCGTGCGCACGGTTCTCCCGGTCTTGCCGACTGCGCGTCTTTCGGCGCTGGTCCGACTTTTTCCGACGGACAGGGATCGGCCGGTTTCTCGGATGCTGCGAGGGCTTTCAGAACGCTGCCGGGGGCAATCACCGGCGCGGAGCCCTGGTCCTGCGGGTTGCACGGCCCACACCGGTCGTCCATTTCATACCCCCCTGGCAAACGGGTGGGGCTTCCGGCTCAGCACTGGCCGATCGCCGCCCGGGTTGCCGATCCTCATACCGAGCTACTGGAGCGCTGCTGGGCATGGACGCGCCCGAGGCCGGACCGCCGCGTGGCTCGGGCGGTGGTATGTGGTGGTGCCGTAGAAGACGCGCCGATGCTCGAAAAACGCGATCTCAAACTCGACCTGCTCGCCCTGGGCCTGCTCGCGCTCACGGTCTTCCTGGCAGCCAGCCTGCTGAGCTACGACAAGGCCGATCTGCCGAACACGCTGGTCTACCCGCAACGCGCGGAAACGGCCAACCTCTGCGGCCGGTACGGCGCGCTGGCGAGCGTCTGGCTGTTGAACGCCTTCGGCCTGGGAGCCTACTACTTGCTGGTGTCGGTGGCGGTGGTCGTATCCGTGCTCTTGTCTCGACGCCCGATCGGCCAGCCGCTGCTGCGCTCTGTCGGATGGCTGCTGTCGTTGGCCGGGTTCTCGACGTTGGCGGCGTTGGCCCTGTCCCCTTTCTCCCCCGGCCCGGTGATCGGCTCCGGCGGATATCTGGGAGCCGCCGGCCGCGGCCTGCTGGAAGCCAACTTCGCCAGCGTCGGGGCCTATATCCTCGTCGCTAGCCTGATCCTAAGCGGCCTGTTCTTGTGTACCGACTACGTGCTCGTCCGCGTTCTCACCCGGACGGTCGCGCTGCCGATCATGGCCGTCGGACGCGGCTTGCTCCGCGTGGGCACCGCCTACGCCGACAAGCTGGCTGGGCCCGAGGCCGGCAAACCGAGGAGAAAGCGCAAGCGAGCCAAGGGGGACGAGCAAGAATCGCCTGCCGTGCAAGCCGCTGATCGACACGCAGACCAGAAGGAGCAAGATAAAAAGCAGCGAGGCTCCGACGATCGCTCGGACGAGCGCGACGTGAAAGAAGAGGCAATCGAGTCGGACGGGGCCGAGCCGCCCGCAGCCACCCTGCCCTTGCGGATCCTCAAGCCGAAGAAGAGCCAACGCGACGAAGTGATGGAGCAGATCGAGGCGGCCAGCAGCAGCGATGCCGCCGTGGATTACGAGCTGCCCTCGCCCGACCTGCTGCTGGAAAGCGAGCCCTTCTGCTTCGACGAACACGAGAAAGACGTCCGCCGCAAGGCGAAGGTCCTGGAAAAGACGTTTGCCAGCTTCGGCTTCCACGTCCGCGTGGTGGAGATCCAGACCGGGCCGGTGGTGGCCCAGTTCGAGGTCGAGCTGGAAGCGGGGCTTCGGCTGAGCAGGATCACCGGGCTGGCCGATGATCTGGCGATCGCGCTGCGGGTGCCCAGCGTGCGGGTCGTCGCGCCGATTCCCGGCAAGAACACCGTCGGGCTGGAGGTGCCCAACGCCCAGCGGCAGTTGGTCCGGCTCCGCGAGGTGATGGAGGAGGCCGACCCCACCGTCCAGGCGATGCGAGTCCCCATCTACCTGGGCAAGGACGTTTCCGGCAACCCGATCGTGATCGACCTGGCGAGCCTGCCGCACTTGTTGATCGCGGGTCGGACGGGCACGGGGAAAAGCGTCTGTCTGAACTCGATCATCGCGTCGATCCTGATGTGCCGCGGCCCTGATGAGGTTCGCATGCTCTTGGTCGACCCGAAGATGGTCGAGCTCAGCCCCTACAAGAACATCCCCCACCTGATGCACCCCGTGGTCACCGACATGCGCAAAGCCGAGGCCATCTTGGCCTGGGCCGTGGAAAAAATGGAGGAACGCTACCAGCTACTGGCCCGCGCCGGCGTGCGGCATCTGACCATCTACAATCAGTTGGGCGAAGAGGAGCTGATGGAGCGAATCCAGCCCACCGAGGAGGAGCGGGCACGGATCCCTCTCCGCATGCCCTTCATCGTGCTGGTGGCCGACGAGATGGCCGACCTGATGATGACCGCGGCCAAGGAGGTGGAAAGCCACATCATTCGTCTCGCGCAGAAGAGCCGGGCGGTGGGCATCCACCTCGTCCTGGCCACGCAGAAACCGACCGTCGACGTGATCACCGGCCTGATCAAGTCGAACCTGCCGGCACGCATCTGCTTTGAGGTCTCCAGCCGGACCGACAGTCGCGTCGTGCTCGACGAGATGGGCGCCGAGAAGCTCCTCGGCGACGGCGACATGCTCTTCCTCCGGCCCGGCACCAGCACCCTGATCCGGGGGCAGGGGACCTACCTGTGCGACGACGAGATCACCCGGGTGATCGACGCCGTGGCCACCAGCGAGCCGCAGTTCGTCCAAGAGTTGGTGCAACTGAAGGCGAGCGATTCGGAGTCCGAAGGCCGGGCGCTGAACAACCGCGACGAGCTCTACGAAGCGGCCATCGACGTGGTCGTTCGTGAAGGCCGCGGGAGCGTTTCGCTGTTGCAGCGTGCCCTGGGCATCGGATACGGCCGGGCCGCTCGTCTGGTGGACTACATGGCCGAAGACGGCATCGTCGGCCCGTACAACGGCTCGCAGGCCCGGGAGGTGCTGCTGGGGGTAGAGGAATGGGAGCAGATGCACGGCCAGTGGAACGGGCCACAGCCGACCGCTTCGCCGGCGCGCCCCAGCAGCAAGATCCTGATGAGCACGCCCGTACGCAAGGAGATCCGGGAACCCCGCCCCATCCGGCCCGCCAAGGAAGACGAGCGGTTCGACCAATACGACGAGGAGGACGACCTCGAAGAGGAAGCTGACGGGGCAGAGGACGGCGAGTTCGAAGAGGATGAAGCCGAAGACGCCGATGAAGAATCAGACCCCGATGAAGAGGACTGGGAAGAGGAAGCCGACGCGGAAGAAGAGGACGTCGAAGAAGAAGACCGGTACGAGGAAGAAGAGGACGAAGACGAAGAAGACGTAGACGAGGAAGAGGAAGAGGACGAAGTTCCCTGGGCAACGGGAGGCGCATGAGAGCCCGGGACGCGCTACCCGCCGCTTGCGGCTTCGCAGCCAAACGCCGCGATTCTTCCGCACCGCACGCCGGAAACCAATCCAAACAGAGCCCGAACCCCCCATGCAAGGGGTCCCGCAAAGCACGCAAGCAGGCGTCGAACACGGTTGACATCTCCCCGCGTCAGCCGTATGTTTAACAGAACAACAGGTTTGTCGACGTTTTTCGGACCGGAAGATGCCAACCATCGCCCACATCCCGATACCCCCCATCGGCACCGACGCGACCGGCGTCCTGGGTGCGATTGTGGTGATTATTCGGGAAGTTGGGCCTTAAGGGCGTCGACCGGCACCAGACCGATTCAACCGAGCCCTGAGGTCCGACGCGGCCTGAGGGCTTTTTCGTTGGCAGACCGCGCAAACCTTGCGGAGACTACCGTCGGACGGCGGCACCCCTCTTCTGGCGAATCCTCGGAGGCGTTCCCAACTGTCCGGCCCCCGCACCGAACTGAAGAAGTCTTGACATGTGTGGCATGGAGACGAGCGTGACCAAACGTCGGATCGAGGTATACGACACCACCCTTCGCGACGGCGCCCAGGCCGAAGGGATCAGCTTCTCACTCCAGGACAAGCTTCTGATCACCCGACGGCTCATCGACTTGGGGTTCGACTTCGTCGAGGGAGGCTACCCCGGATCGAACGCCAAGGATTCCCAGTACTTCGAGCATGTCCGAAAGCTGGATCTCCGGAAGACCAAGATCTGCGCGTTCGGCATGACGCGCCGAAAAGGGCTCCACGCCGAAAAGGACAAAGGCCTCCGGACGTTGGCCGATTCCAGCCTGGGCTGGGTGACGCTCGTGGGCAAGGCGTCCGTTTTCCAGGTGACCGAGGTGCTGCGGACCAGCCTGGAAGAGAACCTGGCTATGATCGCCGACAGCGTCCGCTACCTGGCGGATCACGGGCAGGAAGTGATCTTCGACGCGGAGCATTTCTTCGACGGCTGGCAGGCCAACCGCGACTACCCGCGGAAAGTGATCGAGGCCGCCGCCGAAGCCGGTGCCCGAATGGTCGTCCTCTGCGACACCAATGGCGGGGGCATGCCGGAGCAGATCGCCCAGGTCACGCGACAAGTCGTCTCGCGACTGGCCGTGCCGGTCGGGATTCACTGCCACAACGACTGCGACCTGGCGATCGCCAACACGCTGGCCGCGGTGGATGCCGGGGCGTCTCAGGTCCAGGGGACGATCAACGGGTTCGGCGAGCGGTGCGGCAACGCCGACTTGATCTCCGTGATCGCCAACCTGGAGGTCAAGAGGCCGTGCTACGAGGTGTTGGGTGCCGAGGGGGTAAGGCAACTGACGGATCTCTCGCGGTACGTCTACGAGATGGTGAACTTGAACTTCCGCGCGAACCAGCCGTTTGTGGGCCGAAGCGCCTTCGCGCACAAGGGAGGGATGCACGTCAGCGGCGTCTCGCGGAACACGGCGAGCTACGAGCACGTCGACCCGGCCCGCGTGGGGAACGAACGCCGCGTACTGCTCAGCGAGCTCTCGGGACGGGCGAATGTCATCGCCCTGACCCAACGGCTCAACATCCCCCCCGATTCCCGGCTCATGGACAGAATCCTTTCCGAGGTGGTGTCGAAGGAGAGTGAAGGCTACCAGTTCGAGGCGGCCGACGGCACGTTCAACTTGCTGGTGAAGAAGTGCATGGGCACGTTCCGGCCTCACTTCGATACCCTTCACTATCACGTGAACGTCGACAACAAGGCCGGCGGGGAGGTCACCTCCGAAGCGGTCGTCAAGATCCGCGTGGACGACGACGTCCGCTTCGAGGCCGCCGAAGGGCACGGCCCGGTCGACGCCCTGGACGCCGCCCTGCGAAAGGCGCTCAACGGTCGCTTTCCGGCCTTGAACAACTTGCACCTGGTCGATTACAAAGTGCGGGTGATCGACTCCCATGCCGCCACGGCCGCCTGGGTCCGCGTGGTCATCGAAAGCCAGGACGAGGACGAGGTGTGGGGGACGGTCGGGGTGAGCGAGAACATCATCGAAGCGAGCTGGATCGCCCTGATCGACAGCTACGAATACAAGCTGGGCAAGGACGAAGAAAGGAAGCAACGAGCTTCCGGCGAAGGCGACTAAGCGGGACGGACTATAGATTGCAAGGTGTAGTGGGGTGCCACGGGCATCTTGCCCGTGCACTGGCGAGACGCCGGTGGCACCCAACCGTTCATCGTTCCCACGCTTTGCGGTGGGAACGGGTCGCCCGGACGCTTCGCGTCCGGCTGGTTGGTTGCGAGGACGCGAAGCGTCCTTGCGCGAACGTTACGACGCGAAGCGTCGTAACGACGGCAACGATGGCATTGACCAAGCGAAACGCATCCGCAAGATACTCTTCAAGGCACGCTCCCCATGGCCACGACACCATCCGAAGAACTGCCCAAGCAATACGATCACTCCGGCGCCCAGGCCCGGTGGTATCCGTTTTGGGAGGAGAAGGGGTACTTTCACAGCGAGCCCAGCGCGGATCGCCGGCCGTACACGATCGTCATCCCGCCGCCCAACGTAACCGGCGCCCTGCACCTGGGACACGCCCTGAACAATACGCTTCAAGACGTCCTCATCCGGCAGAAGCGGATGCAGGGCTTCGAGGCCCTGTGGATGCCGGGCACCGACCACGCCGGGATTGCCACCCAGGCGGTCGTCGAGCGGCGATTGCTCCTCGAGGAGAAGAAAACCCGGCACGAGCTGGGACGCGAGGGGCTGGTCGAGAGGATCTGGGCCTGGAAGGACGCGTACGAAGCCCGCATCATCCGCCAGCTCAAGGAGATGGGCTGTAGCTGCGACTGGGCGCGGACCCGCTTCACGCTCGACCCCGTCTGTGCCCGGGCCGTACGCCACACGTTCTTCAGTCTGTTCCGCCAGGGGCTGATCTACCGCGGCACGCGGCTGGTCAACTGGGACACGGTGCTTCAGACCGTGGTCAGCGACGACGAGCTGTTTCACGATACGGTGGCCGGGCACTTCTGGTACTTCAACTACCCGGTCGTCGATCCCCGGCCCGGCGAGCCGGAAGCGGTGATGATCGCCACCACGCGGCCGGAGACGATGCTGGGCGACACGGCCGTGGCCGTCCATCCCTTCCCGGCCTCGGCATTGGAGAAGGCCGAAGAGGACCTCAAAAGGCGGCTGGCCGCGGCCCCCGGCAAAATGAAAGCGGAGTTGGAAGCGGAGCTGGAGGACGTTCGGCAGCGTCGCAAGACGCTGCTCCCCCTGCTCATCAAGCTCCGCGACATGGCCTCCGACGGCCGTAAGGTGCTTTTGCCCTTGCTCGATCGCGAGATCCCGCTGGTGCCGGATGAATGGGCCAAGCCGGAAATGGGCACCGGCTGCGTGAAGATCACGCCCGCCCATGATCCGAACGACTACGAGGTCGGTCTGCGGTGGAACCTGCCCATGGTCAGCGTCCTCAACCTCGACGGCACGCTCAACGAGAACGCCGGGCCGTACCAGGGGCAAACGGTCGAGGAAGCTCGGGCGAACGTGGTTGCCGATCTGGAGGAGCAAGGGCTCGTGGTCAGGGTGGAGGACCGGGCGATCGACCTGGCCCACTCCGACCGGTCGAAGACTCCCATCGAGCCGCTGTTGACCGACCAGTGGTTCGTCAAGATGGGCAAGCTGGCCCAATCCGCCATGGACGCGGTAACCGACGGCCGGGTGAAGATCATCCCCGAGCGGTACACCAAGGGCTACCTCGACTGGCTCAGCGAAAAGCGCGACTGGCCGATCAGCCGGCAGCTCTGGTGGGGACATCAGATTCCCATCTGGTACTGCAAGACGGCCTCGGAGGACGACCTGAAAGCGGCGTTTGCGGGCCGGGACGACGTCGTCTGGCAATGGGACGACGAGTACCGGCAGTGGCTGATCTGTGCCCAGGAAAAGGACCTTCCGGACGACGCCGTCCCGGGCCACGCCCTCGAGCGGGAAGAGGACGTGCTCGACACGTGGTTCAGCTCGGCCCTCTGGCCGCATTCCACGCTCGGCTGGCCGGAGCGAACCGACGAGCTGAAGTACTACTATCCCACCAGCGTCTTGATCACCAGCCGCGACATCATCACGCTCTGGGTCGCCCGAATGGTGCTTACCGGCCTGCACAACGTCGGCGAGGTCCCCTTCCACGAGGTCTACATCCATCCCAAGATCCTCGACGGCTACGGCGAAGGGATGTCGAAATCGAAGGGGAACGGCGTCGATCCGGTCGACGTGATGGAGAAGTTCGGGGCCGATGCGCTCCGCTTCGGACTGGCTCACTTGACGACGGAGACTCAGGACGTCCGGATGCCCGTCGATTTCGAGTGTCCCCATTGTGGGGCCTTGATCGAGCAGACTCGCGACAATCGCATCAAGCCCCGGCTGCGGTGCAAGAAGTGCGGTAAGGACTTCTCCACCCAATGGGCCGAGAAGCCGGAGGACCAAGCCTTGCCGCGTGGCCCGGTGATCAGCGAGCGGTTCGAGGTCGCGAGGAACTTCTGCAACAAGCTCTGGAACGCCTCGCGCTTCGCCCTGCTGAACCTGGAGGGCTACACACCGGGCCGCGTGGCCGAAGCGGAGTTGCTGGTCGAGGACCGTTGGCTCCTCAGCCGGCTCTCGACGGTTTCCGGGCAGGTCACCGACGCGCTGGCCGGGTACCGGTATGCCGATGCGGCCCGCGTGTTGTACGAATTTTCGTGGGACGAGTTCTGTAGCTTCTACGTGGAGATGGTCAAGGCGCGGCTTCAGGACGAGCAGGCCCGCCCCGCGGCCCAGCGCGTCTTGGCCCACACACTCGATACGCTCCTGCGGCTGTTGCACCCGATGATCCCGTTTCTGACCGAGGAAGTGTGGCAGTTGCTCGGGAAGCTAGCGCCCGACCGCGGCTTGGACCGCATCGAGCCGGCGGCCGAAAGCGTGATGATCGCCCCCTGGCCCGAGAGGGCTCCCGCGCGGGAGGACCCGCAGATCGAGGCCCGGTTTGGCCGATTCCAGGAGGTTCTGCGGGCAGTCCGCGAGATCCGAAGTCGGCAGAACGTTCCCGACAGGAGACGAGTCGACTTCGCGGTTCGTTGCGATACCGCGACGGCCGACCTATTGCGGCCGATGGGGCCCTACTTTGCGTCGCTGGCCCGGGCTCGGGCGGTGGGTTGGGGCCCAAGCGTCGAAGCGCCGCGCCTCAGCGCCAACGTCACCCTGTCGGGGATCGACGTTTTCGTCGACCTGGCCGAGCTGATCGACCTGGAGGCCGAGATTGCTCGGAAGAAGAAGGATCTCGAGAAGCTCGACTCGCTGGTCGTCGCCAAGCGAAAGAAGCTGGCCAACAAGAAATTCGTCGAGCGGGCGCCGACCGCGGTCGTCGAGAAAGAGCGCGACGGCCTGGCGGAGCTCGAGAAGCAGCACGCGGCGACCACCGCAATCCTGGAGAACATGGTCGCGCTGGAAGCCGAGCGAAAGGCCGAAGAGTGATGATGCCACGCCCCGCCCGGGCGGTGACCCGCGATCTGATCTGATGACGGAGAGGGGCCTTATCGTGCGCGACGCGCTGGCCATCATGCTGACCATGACCGCGCACGGCACGTCGCTATCGGGCGAGGAACGCCAGTGTGTGGAGCACGACGTCATCTTGCCCGCGGAGCCGATCCGAGAACCGGTCGCCCCGCAGAGCGCAAGCCTGGCGCCCCTCTTGTTCGCCCGCAGCCAGTTGCACTTCGTGGGGAAGCTGATCGGCACGGCATTGCAGGAGAAGCTGGGGCTTCACGTGTGGGCGCTTGCCGTGCAGGTCTGGTACGCGCATCTGGTGGTCGCGGCGACTGGGGAGCCGGTGGATCGGATCGTCCGTTGTGCCGAAGACGCGGTCCGCGAAGGGGTAGAGCTGAAGCGACCGATTTGGGGGGACGGCTACGACAGGCGGTTCTGCTTCGAGGAGGAGACGGCTGCTCAATGGATCGCGTACGTCGAGCGCCACAACGTCGCGATCGGCCTGGCCCCCAAGCCGTGGTCGTTCATCGAGCCACCCGATTTCTGAGCGGGATTCCGCGGCCCTCTAGGCAGCTTGACCGACGGCGGCTTATAATGAGCCGTATCGGGGATGTCCGCAGCTCTCCATTCCCACGTGCGAGGATATCGTCATGCCTGTTGCCATGGAACTGTCGCGGATCATTATCAGCGAAATCAACGATCAGCAGGTGATTTACCTGAAGGAGATCGACGGGGAGCGGTCGTTCCCGATCCTGATCGGGATTTTCGAGGCCACGAGCATTGACCGCCGGGTGAAGGGGTTCGACGCGCCGCGTCCGCTGACCCACGACCTGGTGGTCAGCGTGGTGGAGAACCTGGGGGGCGAACTCCAGGACGTGGTGATCAACGAGCTTCGCGAGCACACCTACTACGCCAGGCTTCGCGTCCGGCACGAGGGCGAGCTGGTCGAGATCGACGCCCGACCGTCCGACGCGATCGCCGTCGCCGTCACCTGCCGGCCCCCGCTGCCCATTTACGTTGCCGAAGAAGTGCTCAACGACGTACTAGGAGAATGACGAATGCTGAATGCTGAATGCTGAAGGACGCGGCGGTTGCGGCCGCCGGGTCGTCTTCACGACTCGCCACTCACCACTCGCCACTCATCACTCGCCACTCATCATTCCGGCTTCCCCCCGTCACATCGTCACGTCGGCAAGCTCTTTGCGCAGGACTTCGAGCCCTTTCTGCCCCTGGCTGCCGTCGATCACGACGTTCAGTCGCACCTCGCTCGTGCTGATCATGTCGACGTTGATGCCCGCGTCGGCCAAGGACTGAAACATCCGGGTGGCGACGCCCGTATGGCTCCGCATCCCCGTGCCGGAGACGGAGATCTTGGCCACCTGGGGAGAGCTCGTCGGCGGAAGGCCGCCGAATCCCTCGGCCATCGCCGTGGCCAGCGCGACGCTCTTCTGGAGATCCCGTCGCGGGACGGTGAAGCTGAGATTGGCGTGCCCTTCCCGCCCCACGCTCTGCACGATCATGTCGACCACGATCCCGTTCTCTGCGATCTCATCGAACACTTGGGCAGCCAGACCCGGCGTGTCGGGTACCCGCATGAGCGTCATTCGGGCCTGCGATTCGTCCAAGCAGATGTCCTCGATGATCAGATCCTCCAAGGTCTGCATCTTCTTGACGACGTCGGCCGAGGCGCTGGCCGCCGGCGCTTTGGCGGGCCCCGGTTCTTGGACGGCGCGAGCGGGCGGCTCGGTGTCCAGCTCGAAGGTTTCGTGGACGGCCCGCAGCGCCTCCAAAGCATACTCGCGTGCCACCAGCACCGAGATCTTGATCTCGCTGGTGGTGATCATAAGGATGTTGATCCCGCGCTCGGCCAGCGCTCGGAACATCCGTTCCGCCACTCCGGTCTGGGCCGCCATCCCGAGGCCGACGACGGAGATCTTCGACACGTCGTCGTCGTAGTTGTACCCTTCGGCATCCAGCTCTTCGACTGCCTGCTCCACCGCCATCAGCGTCCCCGGCAGGTCGTCGCGGAGGACCGTGAACGAGATGTCGGTTTGTCCTGCGGCGGCGACGTTCTGCACGATCATGTCCATGGCGATGTGCTTGGCCGCGATCTTGGAGAAGACGGTCATCGCCGCCCCCGGATGGTCGGGTACGCCCAGCACGGTCACCCGGGCTTTGTCGCGGATCATCGCCGCGCCACAGACCGGTCGAGCGGCAGCTTCCGGCTCCGAGGTGATCATCGTGCCGGGGCTGTCGCTGAAACTGCTGCGGACGTGCACCGGGACGGAGAACTTCTTGGCGAACTCGATCGAGCGGTTGTGCATCACGCGGGCGCCGGCGCTGGCCAATTCCAGCATCTCGTCGTAGCTGATCCGTCCCACCCGGCGCGCCTCAGGGACCACCCGGGGATCGGTGGTGTAAATGCCGTCCACGTCGGTATAGATCTCGCAGCTTTGCGCGCCCAGGGCCGCCGCCAAGGCCACGGCCGTGGTGTCGCTGCCCCCACGGCCCAGCGTGGTGATGTTGAAGCCCTCGTCAATTCCTTGAAAACCGGCGGCGATCACGATCTTCCCGGCATCCAGGGCCTGGCGAATCCGCTCGGCCGAAATCGACTGGATTCGGGCCTTGGTGTGCGTGCTGTCGGTCACGATGCCCATCTGGGCGCCGGTGAGACTGATCGCCTCGTGGCCCAGCGAATGGATCGCCATGGCCATCAGCGCCACCGAAACCTGCTCGCCGGTCGACAGCAGCATGTCCATCTCCCGAGCGGGAGGCTCCTCGGTGATCTGACGGGCCAGCTCGACGAGCATGTCGGTGTTCTTGCCCATCGCGCTGACGACGGTGACGACCTGGTGGCCTTCCTTCTTCGCGCGGATCGCCTTTCTTGCCGCGGCCAAAATCTTCTCACTATCGGCGACACTCGTGCCGCCGAACTTCTGAACGATGACTGCCATGGAACAACCAACGGTTGATGCTGGATAGGGTTACGGGTTCAAACTCACACGGTAAGGATCGGCGGAAAAAAACTTCCCGACTTCCGTCGCAGGCACACGCCGTGTGCCGTAGCCGGCGGACGGCACACGGCGTGTGCCTGCTACTCCGAAAAAGCGGCCTCCCGGGATCCCGACCCTCACTCCTTCAGGAAGTAGGACATCAACCTCCAACCCTCCTCGAACACGTGGCCCGACCGGGCCGCGGTCGGATCGTCGTAGCTGGTGGCGGAGTCGGGTTCGATTCCCGTCCCGGCGACGGCCCAGGGCACGAACCCGTGGGCGTGGGTCTTGGTCCTCAGCAAGGTGGGATGGTCGGCGGAAATCAGGATGCGGTGCTCCCCGAGGCCTTTCAGGGCCTCCGCCACCGGGGCGACGATGTGCCGATCGATCTCCTCCAAGGCCTTGATCTTGAGGGCGGCGTCGCCTTCGTGCGATGCCTCGTCGGTCGCTTCCACGTGCACGCACACCAGGTCGACCTCGCCGAGCGCCTCGATGGCGTAGCGGCCCTTCGCCGCGTAGTCGGTATCGACGTACCCGGTCGCGCCCGGCACGTCGATCCGTCGCCAGCCGAGAAGCACGGCCAACCCGCGAAGCAGGTCCACGGCCGTAATCATCGCCCCTTGCTTCCCGTACTGCCGGGAAAACGGCTCGAGCCTCGGCGCACTCCCTTGGCCCCAAAGCCAGACGTTCGTCGCCGACGGCTTCCCCTGCCCGCGGCGAGCGACGTTCACCGGGTGGTCTTCGAACACGGCCATGCTCCGGCTCATCAGCTCGTTCAACAGGTCGCTTCCCGGCCCGCGCGGGTAATCGTCCAAGACCGACTTGTCGGTCAGGTCGTGGGGCGGGGTGGTTCGCGTGTCGCGGGAAAACGGGACCGGCCGGCCCGAGCCGCGAAAGACCAACAAGTTGCGGTAGCCGACGCCCGGGTAGAACTGCAAATGCTCGGAGCCGAGCTCCTCCTGTACGGCGGCGATCAGCTCGGCCGCTTCCGGCGTAGAGACATGTCCGGCCGTGAAGTCACGCATCACCTGGTCTTCGATCGTGACCAGGTTGCAGCGGACGGCCCAGTCGTCCGACCCGAGCTCGATCCCCTGGGCAGCCGCCTCCAGAGGGGCCCGGCCGGTGAAGTGTTCCTGCGGGTTGTAGCCGAACAGGCTCAGGTTGGCCACGTCGGACCCCGCCGGCAAGGCCTCGGGCACGTTGAACGACCGGCCCACCACGCCGGCGGCGGCGACCGCGTCCATGGCCGGCACGTCGGCCGCCTCCAGCGGGGTCTTCCCGCCCAGCGACTCCTGGGCCTCGTCGGCGCAGCCATCGGGGATGATGATCGCGTATTTCATCGATAGGGATCAGGGAGGGGGGGTAAGGACTAGTCGGCGGCCTGGTTGCGGCAGTAAGGATCCGTCGAAAAACAACTTCCCGACTTCAGTAGCAGGCACACGCCGAGGCTGTGATTTTTTTCGGAGGCCCACTGGGCATGCCGGGGGAATGACGCTAGCTTGGATATCGTGATGCGGTGGTCGCTGTTTCCCGGAGCGTTGCCAGGAGAGGTACGTATGAGTCAATTC
>DATKZH010000635.1:0-2640 GCA_035528065.1 Thermoguttaceae bacterium
GCGTGGCGAAGGGCTGGTACTCGGGCGGGAAGGTGGGCGGCACGCACTGGCTGTTCGTCGATCGCGAGGGCACGATTCTCGAGGTGTGGAACAACCCGCGCCACGTCGTCTCCAAAGCGCATACGCAGAAGGCGTACTTCAGCCGGCTAAACAAGAGCACCGCCGCCCGACGGCTCCGCGAAGCGCAGCGGCCGATCGGCTTCCACCTCTTCCACAACGTCTCGCGCGACCGGTCGATCTGTTACCGCTCGTCGATCGCGGGCATGACCGTCGAGATCGATCCGACCCACCCCGAGCTGTTCACCTGTGCCTGGATATCGCTGCCGGCCAACAGCGTGTCCTTTCCGCTGCTGATGGGCCAGACGAGCACCCCGGTTTGCCTGCTTGACGGCGAGGCCTATTCACTAGCCTGGATGCCCACGGGAGGGCTTCGGCCTAACACATGGCGACGCGCCCGGCCCGAAACTCAGGGGCGTTTCGCAAACCCGGGATTTGGGATTGTTATTTTTTGATGAAAGTGATAAATAGGCATTCCACGGTCTCACCCGAAGCGGCCAGAAACTCCCTGCAGAGGTGGCAATCCGTTTGACCCCTGAAAACAGGGGCGTTTGGGCAATCGTCGTCATGTAGCGCGAAACGCATGGATGCAGTTGGCAAGGTGGAACCATGCCTTATCACTCTAAGGAAAGATTAACTCTCTCTCGCCACTTCCTCCAACCAACCAACTCGACGCATCGGCAATACGAAGCCCTACGGGCCTATTATGTCGAAAGATTGACGTCGGTGGAAGTCGCAAAACGATTCGGCTATACCCCCGGCAGCTTTCGCGTGCTGGCCCATCAATTTGGCCGGGACCCTGAACGGGCGTTCTTTCTGCCTTCGGAACGAGAGACCAAGCCACACAGTAAGCGGCAGCGGTTGCGCGATCGGGTGGTGGCGTTGCGAAAGCAGAACCTGTCGGTGGAGGACATCAGTCGGGCGCTGTCGTATGACGGCGACCCCGTCAGCCCCGGCACCGTATCGACGGTGCTCAAAGAGGAGGGCTTCGCGCGGCTCCCCCGGCGGTTGGATGAGGAACGCCCGGAGGGCACGCGGCCCACGGTGGCCGACGTGGCCGACGTCCGGCAGCTCGATCTGGCGCCTCGGAAGTTTCGCACCAAGTTTGGCGGGTTGTTTCTGTTCATTCCTTGGTTGGTTTCGGCCAAGCTCGATACGATCCTTGCACGCGTTGACCTTCCGGAATCGAAGATGATTCCTGCCGGATGTGCGATGCGGTCGCTCTTGGGCTTGAAGCTGTTCGGCAATGCACGGCACCGCCACGTGATGAGTCACGTGCTTGATGAAGGATTGGCCTTGTTCGCCGGATTGAACAGGATCCCGAAGCGTTCGTTTCTCACCGAGTATAGCTGCCGGATCAACCCCGACTGCTATCCTAAGTTGATGCATGGGTGGTTCAACGCGGTGAGCCGACTGGGATTGCAGTGGGGCGCTTCTTTCGACCTGGACTTCCACACCATCCCCTTCCACGGCGAAGACGCGTTGCTGGAGAAACATTACGTTTCCAAGAGAAGCCGCCGACAAAAGGGCGTTTTGGCGTTTTTGGCGCGGGACGCCGAGCGGCGTGTGTTTTGCTATGCCAACGCGAACCTGCGCAAGGATCAACAGAACGATGAAATCCTGCAGTTCGTGTCCTTCTGGAAGCAGCGCACGGGCCGGGTTCCTGAGGAACTGATTTTCGACTCGCGTCTGACCACGCACGCCAACCTGAACAAGCTCAACCGAAAGGACATTCGCTTCATTACTCTGCGGCGGAGGTCAGGCAAGATGCTGCAGGACATTGCCGCTACCCCCACATCGGCATGGCGGCGGATCGAGGTGCCAGGGGTCTCACGGGCGTACCGCACGCCACGGATTCTCGACCAGAGGGTTACCCTCTCCGATTACCAAGGCCCCATCCGGCAACTGGTGATCACCGATTTGGGCCATGAGTCCCCGACCCTGTTGCTCACCAACCAACTGCGGCGATCGGCGTCCCAATTGATCGGCCGTTATGCCCAGCGCATGCTGATTGAGAATGGGATTGCAGACGGCATCGACTTTTTTCACATGGACGCGTTATCGTCGGCCGTGGCGCTGAAGGTGAACTGCGACCTCGGGCTGACCCTGATGGCCAGCAGCCTGTACCGATTGTTGGGCACCCGCATTGGCCACGGTTACGAGACCGCCAAGTCACGGCATCTGTTCGACGATTTCGTCGATGCCACGGCGACAGTGATGCTGACCGAACGCGAGGTTGTGGTTCGCTTCCAGAAACGGGCTCACAACCCCTTCCTCCTGGCAGCCGAGTTCGACAAGACCGACGTCAAGGTACCATGGCTGGGTCGAAAGCGATTACAGTTCATCTTTGGATAGGGAGCTGTGGACTTCGGAACAAAACTAACATCCCACGCCGATCAGCCGGACGTGATTTTGTTAGGCCGAAGCCCTCCCGTGGGCATCCAGGCTAGCCGGGCCTTGGTCATCAGGGCCGACAACTCGGCCTTGGAGGCGTTCTTGGTACACATCCGGGCGGCCTGGCACTCGATCGCCTCGCGGAGGATCTGATCGTTGTGAACCTCCTCGAATGTCAACGGCCGGACT
>DATKZH010000636.1:0-2270 GCA_035528065.1 Thermoguttaceae bacterium
TCTCCCTCGCCGAGATGGACCTCACCACGATCCCGAGACCGGGCGTGAAAGTCTGGGCCGTCAACCGCATCGTCGGCCTGATCACGCCGGACACGCTCGTGGTCCTGGACACCACCGTCGAAGACAAGTGGATCCCGCGCAACCACCCGGACATACGTTCGATCACCGGATGCAAGTACAGCCACTACACCGGGGCTCGTACTCACGAGTTGATCAAGCGTGCTGGCCCGCTGGACCCGGAAGGTCCGCCGATCACGGAATGGCGCAAGCCCGGCACGCCCCTCTACAACGGACGGAACAGCGCGTGCTTCGCGATCCAGCTCATGATCGACGAGGGATTCACCGACATCGGATTGGCCGGGATCCAGTACAGCACACGGCAGATCTACGCCAAGAACAAGGCAGCCGACACACACTGGCTTGGACAGAACCCTGTCACCAAGCGCAGCCCTGGCTTCGATGGTCCCGGCGCCAAGTTCTGGACCACGCTGAGACAGCTCGCCCCCTCCATGGGCCTCGAGATCACCAACCTCGACCCCCACGACGGTGTGCCGTTCCTGCAGGCCGGGTTCCCGCGCGCCACGCTCACGGACTGGCTTGGAGTGCCTGAGATCGTTGCCCCGCCGCCGCTGCCGCCGCTGCCGCAGCAAGAGGACGATCCTGGACAGGAGCCTGCCGGCCCCGTGCGATATGCGCTTCCACCCAGGCCGCCCTCGGTGGCCCGCTACTACGACAGGAGCACCTGAGCCATGAACCTTTTCGATCAACTCTCCAAGAAGGGCCTGATGACGAGCGAGCTCTGGCTCATCGTCTTCATCGCCTTCGCCATCTACGAGCGTCTGTCCGCAGGCGCCCTCACCGTCGGCGACGGTCTCGCGTGCATCGGGATGGGCGCGGTGGCGGTCGGGTACGCGATGAGCCGCGGGAATGCGAAGCTCGCCGCGGCCGACATGGTTGATACGCAGGCATTCCAAGCCCGCTCTGCGGCAGAGGCCGCCAAGCCCACGGAGCCGACCACGTGAGCCCCCAGACCATCGCCCTGCGCGCCATCTTCCCCCGCCTCGGCCTGCTCCTGCTGTTCGCCGTCGGCCTGGCCGGCTGCGGCTCTCTCGCTGGATGGCTGAACACCCCCGTCGGCGACCCGATCGTGAGCGACGGCACGGTCACCTACCCGGTCGACGTCGACGGTGACGGCACGCCCGACACCTGGGTCACCGCGCCAGAGCTGCCCCAGGACCCCATCGACGTCGAGATCCCGACAGGCGAGGGCAACCCCCCGCTAACGATCACCATCCGGCCGGAAGACTGGGCCCCGCCGGAAGGCCCGACCCGCGGCTCCGCGATCGTCGAGGCGATCAGCGGGACGCTCGGCAGCGTCAACCCGCTGCTCGGCTTCGCCGCTCTGGCCGGCGGGCAGCTCCTGCTCGGGGCGGCCGGGGCACGGCGGAAAAGCAAGGCAACCACTTAGGAGACCACGATGAGCGAACTCGACAAGATGTTCAGCCGGGGCGCCACTGAGATGCGGCCCGACCTCGATGATCCGGAGCCCGAGGATCCGGAACCCGAACCCGAGCAACCTGACGCCGAGCAGGATGACGCTGCGGCGCTACTCGAGGCCGCCGGACCCTCCAAGGGGTCTGCGAAAGCGGCCAAACCAAGCAAGCCGAGCAAGCCGAAGGCCGCCCAGAAGCTTGAGCGCGCCGAAGCCTTCGAGGCCGTCTCGGCCACGATCGGCGGGACCGCGGGGCCACGCCTGCTGCGATTCACAGAGCTGTGGGCACCCGTGCTCGACGTGCTGACCCAGGAAGACCTCGAGCTGGCCTTGACGCACATCAGCCAGGGTCGAGGCCCGGCCTACTCGATGGGCGCCTTCCCTCCCGACGACCGACGCGCCGCCCACGGAGTCGATCCGGCTGACCTCGCCGCAGGCCCGTACCACCTGGCCCACGCCGCGGCCGTCGGGGCGCTGGCTGCCAGGCTGTCGCAGGATCACGCGCTGATCATGCTGGCCGAGGTGAGGCGATGAACAAGGAAACGGTGGCGCTGGCGGTCTCCGCCAAGCTGGGGGTCTCGCGAGTCGTTGCTCTGAATGTCGTCGACGCCGTGCTGGACTCCGTTCACGACAGCTTGGTGAGGGGTGAGACGGTCACGCTCTCCAACTTCGGCACCTTCCAAGTCCGCGACCGCGCAGCCCGGACAGGCCGAAACCCAGCGACGGGTGAGCCGCTCGAGCTGCCGCCGAGTCGGGTGGTGACGTTCAAGTCGGGCGC
>DATKZH010000637.1:0-6732 GCA_035528065.1 Thermoguttaceae bacterium
CGGGAATGGAATCCTAGTCTTGGGGTGGGCTTCCCGCTTAGATGCTTTCAGCGGTTATCCTTTCCCAACATAGCTACCCAGCCGTGCCCCTAGCGGGACAACTGGTACACCAGAGGTTGGTCCTTCAAGGTCCTCTCGTACTGATGAAGGATCCCCTCAAGATTCCTACGCCCACGGCAGATAGGGACCGACCTGGCTCACGCCGGTCTGAACCCAGCTCGCGTACCACTTTAATCGGCGAACAGCCGAACCCTTGGGACCGCTTACAGCCCCAGGATGTGATGAGCCGACATCGAGGTGCCAAACCGCCTCGCCGCTATGGACGCTCGGAGGCGATCAGCCTGTTATCCCCGGAGTACCTTTTATCTGTTAAGCGACGGCCCTTCCACACGGAACCGCCGGGTCACTAGGCCCTGCTTTCACACCTGCTCGACTTATGGGTCTCGCAGTCAAGCGTCCTTATGCCCTTGCACTCTACGCACGATTGCCAACCGTGCTGAGGACGCCTTGGGACTCCTCCGTTACCTTTTGGGAGGAGACCGCCCCAGTCAAACTGCCCACCAAGCATGGTCCCCCGCCCGGATTCACGGGTCGAGGTTAGGAGGCTCATGACACAAGGGTGGTATTTCAAGGATGGCTCTTCCCCGGCCGGAACCGGGGCCTCAACGCCTCCCACCTATCCTACGCATGTGGCATAAGACGCCAATACCAGGCTGCAGTAAAGGTTCACGGGGTCTTTCCGTCTTGCCGCGGGTACGCGGCATCATCACCGCGTATGTAATTTCACCGAGTCCGTCCTTGAGACAGTGCTCCAGTCGTTACGCCATTCATGCAGGTCGGAACTTACCCGACAAGGAACTTCGCTACCATAGGACTCTCATAGTTAGAGCCGCCGTTTACCGGGGCTTCGGTTGCAAGCTTCTCCCGACAAGTCGGAATAACCTGCTTCCTTAACCTTCCGGCACCGGGCAGGCGTCAGTCTCTATACATCCTCTTGCGAGTTAGCAGAGACCTGTGTTTTTGATAAACAGTCGCCAGAGCCACTTCTCTGCGCCCTTCGAACGGTCTGCCGAATTGACGGACCATTCGGGAGGGTCCCCTTATCCCGAAGTTACGGGGTCAATTTGCCGAGTTCCTTAAGGACGGTTCTCTCGAGCGCCTGAGGATACTCTCCTCGCCTACCTGTGTCAGTTTTAGTACGGGTGCGCGTATTGTCGCCGCGGGGCTTTTCTCGGCACCGGCGTTCCGGACTTCGGCAACCAATCGGCCTCGAGATGCCCCGTTACCGGGGCCCCAACCACCTCGTCTATTCGGTGGATCCGGTGTGTCGATGCGTCCTCCGCGGTTCAACCGCAACGCACAGTGCAGGAATATTAACCTGCTGTCCATCGTCTACGCCTTTCGGCCTCGACTTAGGGTCCGACTAACCCTGGGCGGATTTCCCTTCCCCAGGAAACCTTAGGCTTTCGGCGAGCAGGATTTTCACCTGCTTTATCGTTACTCATACCGGCATTCTCACTTGCTGCCGCTCCAGCGCTCCTCACGGTACGCCTTCAACGCCGACAGCAACGCTCTCCTACCACCCCGGCGCGCCCCGAAGGGGCGCCGGGATCCGCGTCTTCGGTACCATGCTTAGTCCCGATCATTATCGGCGCCGGGTTGCTCGACCAGTGAGCGATTAAGCACTCTTTAAATGATGGCTGCTTCTAAGCCAACATCCTGGCTGTTATCGCAATCCGACTTCCTTAGTCACTTAGCATGGATTAGGGACCTTAGACGGCGATCTGGGGTCTTTCCCTTTTGCCTACGAACGTTAGCGCCCGCAGACTGACTCCCGAGGTACACACGGCGGTATTCGGAGTTTGGTTGAAGGAGGTATCCTGGTGGGACCCTCGTTTCATCCAGTGCTCTACCCCCGCCGTGCAATCACTCGAGGCTAGCCCTAAAGCTATTTCGGAGAGAACCAGATATCTCTGAGTTTGATTAGACTTTTACTCCTCCCCACAGCTCATCCCCTAACTTTTCAACGTTAGTGGGTTCGGTCCTCCGCGTGCTTTTACGAACGCTTCAACCTGGCCATGGGTAGATCACTCAGTTTCGGGTCTACCGCCTGCGACCGTATCGCCCTATTCAGACTCGGTTTCCCTACGGCTCCGTCCCGGAGGGACTTAGCCAAGCCACAAACGGTAACTCGCCGGTTCATTATGCAAAAGGCACGCCGTCACCCGTTGTCCCCGACGAATCGGGGACCATAGGGCTCCGACCACTTGTAGGTACATGGTTTCAGGTACTTTTAACTCCCCTAATGGGGGTGCTTTTCATCTTTCGGTCGCCCTACTTATTCACTATCGGTCGTGATGGAGTACTTAGCCTTGGAGGGTGGGCCCCCCAGCTTCACACGGAGTTCCACGAGATCCGTGCTACTCTGGAACGCCGACCCTAACGGAGGGCTCGCGATGTCGCCTACGGGACTGTCACCCTGTATCGTCAGTCTTTCCAGACTGTTCGGCTACCGCTGCCTTTGTAACTCCTGATCGGCGCCCGCAACCCCGGCCCGAAGGCCGGTTTGGGCTTGTCCGCTTTCGCTCGCCGCTACTAACGGAGTCTCGGTTGATTTCCTTTCCTGCAGGTACTTAGATGTTTCAGTTCCCTGCGTTGGCCCCGACGGACTATGCATTCATCCGCCGGTGACGCCATCTGCTTGCACAGTGACGCCGGGTTTCCCTATTCGGAGATCCCAGGATCAAAGCTCGTTTGACAGCTCCCCTGGGCTTAACGCAGCCTACCACGTCCTTCTTCGCCTCATCACGCCTAGACATCCACCATGCACCCTTAGTAGCTTGATCACATCCGTCGTTGGCCCGCGGGGGCCCGCGGCGGAAGCACAAGCCGCCTCAATGCCTCAAGATTCGGTGAACCATGCAGCTGCATCGCAGATCGGACCGGAAACGGTCCGCTGCGGCAGCTCACGTCATCCCTATGAACTTGTCAAAGAGCCTTCTGTCAAACGCTCCGGACGGCCCTAGCGGCCGGTCCGAAGGCTACTTCCCTCGGTACCATCGAGGAAAGAATCCCTATTTATAGCGGGCCCGGGCGGGCCCATCAACTATTATACGCTCAATTTTTCAGAAAGTTCGTGTTTCTGCGGCGGCCCGCCCGCCGCCGAAGCCTGGAGACGAGCGGGTTCGAACCGCCGACCTTCTGGTTGCAAACCAGACGCTCTCCCAGCTGAGCTACGTCCCCGACTGGATTTCCGATCTCCCGTTCGCCATTGCCCGTCGAGGCGACCCGGGGGCTGGGCGCGACTCAACTGGAAATCGGCGATCGGAGATCGCCACTGGGCCTGGTTGGAGTCGAACCAACGACCTCGCCCTTATCAGGGGCGCGCTCTGACCAACTGAGCTACAAGCCCTCGTTCCATGGTCCGCTTTCCTTTGCCGACTGCCTCACGGCGCGGGCCCGCGGCACCCTCTTGATCGGCGTTGGCAACCGGGCCCCCGGGGGGGCCGCAGTGCGGAACCGGCCATTGGCTTGCCTGGCTCTTTCTGCTTGTCAATCATCCCTGCCGGGCCCGATCGGCTCCGGCGGCGGCGATCGCTAAAAAAGGCCATCCCATTCGGATGGCCTCGCGTTGAGGGGCTGATTCTCAGGACCCCTATCCGCTCGGCCACCATTCCAACGTTGCGATTGCCGCACCTGCCACGATAAACGTAGCTCCGTTCCGCAGACAACCCACCCCGCCGGACAGGCCCTTGCACTGCCGTTCGGTGGGGCACCCTAACCCTACTATCTTAGCATCTCGGCAAGGCACGTCAACAGGTCTTTCGGCAAGAAAACGATTTTTCTTGAGCATCGTGTCCGGCCCGGCAATGCTTGGGGCGAGGCCCGTTCACAATGGCGACACCGACAGGACAAGCGGACCGCGGCCGGTCCGGCGGCGGGGGAGCGCGGCGACGCGCCGCGAGGCGCGGCAGGAGCGCTGCCGGCGCCCACGTGCCCGTGCTGGTGCGGCGGGTCCTGCGGCACCTGCGGCCCCGCGCGGGCGAGGTGGTCGCGGATTGCACGCTCGGATACGGCGGGCACGCCGTGGAGCTGCTCGAGCGGATCGGGCCGGACGGGCGCCTGATCGGACTGGACGTCGACGGGGCGCAGCTCCAGCGCGCCCGACGGCGCCTGGCGGAGATGCAGGCCCCGGCCGTCGTCCGCCGCAGGAACTTTGCCGAGCTCGCCGCCGTGATGGAATCCGAAGGGCTGGACGGGTTCAACATCATCTTCGCCGATCTGGGCGTCTCGAGCATGCAGGTGGACGAGCCCTCGCGCGGGATCAGCTACAGGAGCGACGGCCCTCTCGACATGCGCATGGACGACCGTCTCGCCAAGACGGGGGCCGATGTGCTGGCGGCCCTGTCGCGGGACGAGCTCTCCGCCGCCCTCCGGGACCTGTCCGACGAGCCGGACCACGAGCGCATCGCCGAGTGGATCGTCAACCAGCGCCGGGCGGGGCCGATCGAGCGAGTGGATCAACTGGTCCGCCTGGTGCTGAACGCCAAGGGGATCGTCCCTCGGCGCGGCAGGCGGCCTCGATGGGACGAGTACGGCCCGCAGCACCCCGCCGCGCGGACGTTCCAGGCACTGCGGATTTTGGTCAACGACGAACTGGGGAACCTGGAGCGCCTGCTGGCGGCGGCGCCGTCGTGCCTGCGCCCCGGCGGGCGGGTGGGGATCATCAGCTTCCACAGCGGCGAGGACCGCTTGGTCAAGCAGGCGTTTCGCGATGGCCTGCGGTCGGGGGCCTATTCCGCCGTCGCCGCCAAGCCCGTCACGCCCGGCCCGCGCGAGATCCGCAGCAACCCGCGCAGCGCTTCGGCGAAGTTCCGCTGGGCAAAACGGTGAACCCGCGCTGCTTGCTTCGCCCGTTTGCGCCCTTGCAGGGACGTCATCTCGCGTTGGGCAGGCAGGCGCCGACGGCCTTCAGTCTCGCCTGGAGCTCGGCGACGGGGAAACCGCGCGTGTCGGTGCCGTTCTCGATGGCGATGGCGGCGGCGAGACCGGCGGCCTGGCCGGTGATGTAGCAGCCGGGCATCACCCGGATCGAGCCCTGGACGAAGCGGTCGGTGCTGACACACCGCCCGGCGACCAGGACGTTCGACAGCCCACGAGGCGTGAGGGTCCGGTACGGGATGCCGTAGCTCTCGCCTTTCTCGTACCGCAACTCGCCCCATTCCTTCTTGAAGCGCTCGTATTCCGCCTTGTCATCGGGCCGCGTCACGTGGATATCCACCGGGTAGCAGTATCGGCCGATCTCGTCGTCGAAGACGGCGCGGTTCTTGAAATCGTCGAGACACAGCACGTAGTCGCCCAGGATCCGCCGGGACTCGCGGACCCCCAGCAGCGAGCCGGTGGCCACAAGCTGCATCTTCTCAAAGCCGTCGAGATAGTCCCTGTAATACCGCTCGTATTCGAGGACGAGCTTGCGGCCCCAGACGAGGGCTTCGGTGAGCGACCGCTCGTCGGTGCTGTCCACCCCGAAGGTGTGCCCGACGTTGCCCCCGCCGATGCCGGGTGAGACCGGCCAGATCCCCGGCAGGTGGCGGTCGCAGTAGGTGAACACGCCGTCTTGGTGCGCCTGCTCGATGCGGGAGCCCTGGTCGCGCTGGCCGCTGCGCCGGAAGGCGTCGAGGTCCACGTCCGCCCAGAGCTGGCAGAGCGTGCCGGGCATCATATTCCCGTCGGCGTCTCCCTTCTCGAACGGCGCCCCGGCCCACGCGCAGAGGTCTCCGTCGCCGGTTCCGTCGACGTACATCCCGGCCTTGACCGCAAACAGCCCGCTCTTGCCCCAGCAGACGGCGGCCGCCACTTGGCCGTCGTTGACCTCCACGCCGATCAGGTGCGTGTGGAACGCGAAGTCCACCCCCGCCTCGGTGAGCATCTCGTCGTAGACGCGTTTAAGGACCTCGGCGCGGATCGGATACGACCCGGTCACGTCATTCTGGGCGGGGGTGGTGCCCTCGGCGGCGATGAGGCGGTTCAGCAACTCCTGCCCGAACCCGGCGGCGAGGAAGCTCACCCCGTCGCCGAACTGCATGAAGGCCGGAACCAGCCCCGCCGTTCCCATTCCTCCGAGGCAGCTATGCCCCTCAGCGAGGAAGACCTTCTTCCCCGTCCTGGCGGCGGCCACGGCGGCGGCGGCGCCCGCCGGGCCTCCGCCGGCCACAAACACGTCCACCTCGCAGCGGACGGGAATCTCCCTCTGAAACGCAACGTGCGGATTGGCGCTCATGTCCGTCCTTTCCTTCTCCCGCCCCTCGGCATCCGCGGGCCATGGTACGCATGGGCGGTCCACGCGTCCACAGGGAACTGCCCAGGCCGCCGCGGGATCTCTTTCTTGCGCCTTTGCAGTCAAGGGAACATCCCAATATGATGCTGCCTCGTTGCATTCCGTGTGGTAGTATCTGTTGTACAGGAAACCAGTTTGGCATGACGACCAAGCGCCAAAAATTCGGTGCGGAAGAACTGGCCATTTGCCTCAGTCATTACGACCTCGGGATCCTCCGGAGCGTAAAGGACTTTCCTCGCGGGTCGAAGCGGGCCCCGAAGGCCGTCATCCAGTCGGACCGCGGCAAGTTCCTCTTCAAACGCCGCAGCAAGGGCAAGGACAACCTCGGGAAAGTCGCATTCACACACCAGCTCCAGCTTTTCCTGGCCGGGCAGAATTTCCCCCTGCCGCACCTG
>DATKZH010000638.1:0-5837 GCA_035528065.1 Thermoguttaceae bacterium
GTCGTCCCGTTGCGCGTGCGTCGCCAACAGCTCGTCCAGCGTGAATTGGGAGCCGCACTCGGGACAGCGGGACTCGCGCAGGCCGGTCATGTTGTAGCCGCAGACCGGACAGCACACGGCCTCGGTGCCGGCCGACCTGATTCGATCGATGCGCTCTTGCGGGGTTTCCCGCCAGATGAGGACGGTGGCCAGGACCCACACGATCGGCGCCACCCCGCCTCCGACGAGAATCCCACCGAGACTCGGCGCCCGCATGGCAGCTACGAAGAAGGCCCCCACCATAGTGCCGGCTGTGACGGCCCCGATGGCGGCCAGAGACGTGTCGCGCGTCCGTTTGGGCGTCCATCGCACCATGTCGCGCCAGAGCAGGAGCCAGTAGACGCCGATGAAGGCGTCGACCACTAACCACATGAAGACCAGCTCGTACGCGGCCGGCTGACTGCCCCGAGACGCAAACAGCCCGAAGAACAGCACGACGATCGCGCCGCTTAGCGGCAGCAGCAACATGGCCAGGATCAGGCGGGCAATCAGACGAGTCATGTCGAAAGTTGTACGCCCGAATTCGCGGGCCGGTTCGCGTTCTCTGTGTATAGCCCGTCTTCGGCCCGCCAAGGCCAATCGACGGCGTCGGGCTCGATTCCCTGCGCGGTCCGAACCACGGGGGCCACACTTCTCTCGATGAACCGGCAGCAGTATGCTGTTTGCCCCGGATGGTCGGCCGGTGCATCGAAGCGGTCGGCCGGGGGCGTTCGGTTCGCCGTCGACGGCGGGCCGACTCAAACCGAATCAGTGAACAAGCAGGAGGTCTCGCAGCATGTCCAAGCGGATCGCAGCACTGTTGGTCGCGGTGGGTGTGGCGGGTGCGGCCTATGGCCAGACTTCAGCTACCTGGACGCAGCTTTCGCTTTCCACCTGCCGGGTGAACGAGTTCCTGAGCGCCCATCCCGACAGCGACGGGCGCGGCGTCATCATCGCCGTGCTGGACACCGGCGTGGACCCGTCCATTCCCGGGCTGACCCGCACGCCGGACGGGGCGGTCAAGGTCATCGACCTGGTGGACTGCACCGGGGCGGGCGACGTGGAGCTGCACCGCGTGCGACTCGACGAGGCGACCGGCAAGGTGGTCAACCACGACGAGGACGGCTCGCCGATCCAATACGACCTGCCGACGCTGCAGGCCGGCGACGCGGCCGAGGAACGGCTCTTCTGGTTCGGCACGATGGACGAATCCAAGTGGGTCAACTCGGACATGCCCGACCTGAACGATAACGGGAAGACGGACGACGAGTTCCCGCTGCTGGTGACCGCGCTTGACGGGGACGGGGACGAGCAGGCCGTCTGCTACGTGGACACCAACCTGGATCGCAGCTTCGCCGACGAGCAACCGCTGCACAACTACCGGCTCAAGTACGACACGTTCACGCTCTTTAGACGCAAGCCGGAGAAGCAGATCGAGCCGGTGGCGTTCTCGATCAACATTTTTCTGCGGCAGGCCAAGGTGGTGGTGCATTACGACGACGGCGCCCACGGGACGCACGTGGCCGGCATCGCCGCCGGATTTCGGATCAACAACCAGGACGGTTTCAACGGCGTGGCGCCCGGGGCGAAGGTCATGGGCCTCAAGATTGGCAAGGGCGACGTGGGCGGGATCAGCTCGACCGACGCGTTCAAGAACGCCCTGAAATACGCCGGGCGCTACTCGCGGGAGCACGGCGTGCCGATCGTGTGCAACCTGTCGTTCGGCGTGGAGTCGGTGATCGAGGGGAACTCGGACATCGACAAGTTCATGGACGACTTCCTGCGGGAGCACCCGACGCTGGTCTTCTGCACGTCGGCGGGCAACGAGGGGCCGGGGCTGTCGAGCGTGGGGACGCCGGCGGCCGCGGACCAGCTCATCAGCGTGGCGGCCGTGCTGGCTGCCGACTCGGCGCGCGACGTCATGGGCATGCAGATGACCGAGCCGGTCGTCACCGTGTTCAGCTCCCGCGGCGGAGAGCTGAACAAGCCTGACCTAGCCACCCCCGGCTGGTCCACGTCGACCGTGCCCCGCTGGGTCCGCCGCGGTGACTACTGGGCGGGGACCAGCATGGCCAGCCCGTACGCGGCGGGGCTGTGCGCCGTATTGATCAGCGATGCGATGCAGAAGCATCCCGGCGTGCCCATCCGAGCCTGGGACGTCCGCCGGGCGTTGTGCCTGTCGGCCAGGCCGGTGGCCGGGGCCGGCGTGCTCGACGCGGGTTACGGGCTGCCCGATCTGCCCAAGGCGGCCGAGCTGTTGGACCGGTTCGTGGTTGCATCGAAGGACGACCCGGTGATCGGCTACGACATCTCGACGCCGTGTCCGCACGGTTACAAGGGGACGGCGCGTGCGGCCTACTGGCGGGGCACGTGGTTCCCCAACACCCAGGAGGACCAGCGTCAGACGTTCACGGTGAAGCCGATCTTCGCTCCGGGGACGGATGCGTCCGCCCGGACGTCGTTCACCCGGCAGTTCGACCTGCGTTGCGACGTGCCGTGGATCAGGATACCCCAGCAGCAGACGTACCTGCGCAGCGAGCAGACGGCCCGCGTCTACGTGGAGTACGACGCGGCACAGCTCAGCAAGCCGGGGGTCTACACCGGCGCGGTCGAGGCCCTGCACGACGGGCTGGTGGCCTTCCGCCTGCTCAACACCGTGGTGGTGCCCTACCGGACCGGCGCCGCCGCGGACTTCAAGCTGTCCTTCAAGGACCGGACCGTGAAGGGCTGGGCGCCGGACCGCTACTTCGTGGCCGTCCCGCCCGGGGCAAGTGCCATGAAGCTGACACTGTCGGCCCCGGAGGGCGCCGAGTCCAAGGCCAGCATGGAACGCATCTTCGCCCCCGACGGCGCCCGCCACCGCGACGGCTCCCGCCGGCTCGACACGCAGGCCGGCCGACGCGAGGCCGAAGGCACCTTCACCGACGAGCTGGTCCCCGGCGTCTGGGAGGTGGACGTGGTCTCCGATCGGCCGGACAAGGACTGGGCCTACGAGCTGGGGGTGCGGTTCTTCGGCCTGGACGCCGAGCCTCGGAAAATCACCGAGTGGTCCGGGTCCAAGCCGTCCGGCGAGCTGATGGTGACCAACCTGTTCGAGCGGCCCCTGCCCGCGTCGGCCGACGGCGTGTTCGAGGGGTTCCGGATGCACAAGGAGGACAAGTTCGAGGGCCTGGACGACGAATTGAGCTACTCCATCGACCTGGACGAACGCTTCGACAGGCTGCGGCTCGAGCTGGAGATGACGCCCGAGGCCTACGCCACCACCACGGACATCGGCGTGTACGTCGAGGGCCCCGACGGCAAGAACATCCTTTTCGACGCCTTCAGCAACCGCACGGTCAAGACCACGGTTGACACCGGGGGGGCCAAGTCCGTCAAGGTGATCATTCGCGGTGGGTTTGCCGTGGCCGACGATGAGCGCGAGACGCCGATCGACGTCAAGATCGACCGTCTGCTGGCCGAGCCGATCGCGATCAAGGTCACGCGCGGCGAGAGCTCGAACGTCGATTTCGTCCCCGGCGTTCCGATCCAGCTCGACTTCGCCATGACCGAGAAGCTGCCCGAGGCCCCGGACGGGACGCGCCCGGTCGGCTACCTGCGGTTCCGCGAGCGCTCGAGCGACGACGAGGCTCTGCGCGTTCCCATCGACATCGGCGGTTAGGAGGGGCGCCGCGAGGGTGGGGGACGGACAGCCGCCGACGGGTGCGTGACGGTTTGGGCGGATGAATGGGTGGATGAGCAGAAGCGCGAAAAGGGGTGGAATGGCGCCCGATGGGCTCCGCCGGGATAAAGGGGGCGTCGGAATCGGGCGCGGTCGCCGAGCTCAACGCCGCGCCGCCCTTCCAGGGCGGGTTCGGTCAGCGAAGTGTTCCACGGGTTTCGCTTCGCCCGCCTGTCGGCGGGTGGGCTTCGCCCAAGCTGACCGTGCTTCACCCGTGAGCAGATTCCTCCGGCCCTGCAGGCCGGCATCCGTTGCTCCGGGGCGGAGTCCGTAAACGGACACGGTTTCGACGGGCTGCGTTTCACCCGTGGGCACATTCGTACTAGCTCAACTATTCCTAAATGGTGGGCTGATATTAGGAATGGGGCGGCAGGATGTCGCCCGACCCGACAAAGGAAGAATCGTCACGGGAATCGTCTTGGCTTGACAAGGGGGAGGCTAATGGGTGACACCTTTCTCTTCTCTGCCACCTTTCTCTTCTCCGTTCCCGCCATGGCGTGCGAGCCGCCCGGCGAAGAATGCATCATCTGCGAGGGCGTGAACGAAAACTCACCGTTGCTCTCCGCCCGGGCATGCGAGCTGCTTCGAACGTGATCGAACTCGAAATCGACCGTGCCCGTCCCCTGATCAAGGGAGAAGTCAGACCGAGAATAAGGCCGGGCGACCCACGGAGGCACGAAGGGTCGGCGTCCGTCAATGGCCGAGCGACAAGAGCGAAGAACAGAGGCGGAACCGGAGAGATCACCGAGGTGGCGGCGGAAGGGAAGGTGCAGGAAGCAGAAGAGGGGGTTTCAGGAAGAGTCTCTCGGCACCATGAGTTGGCTTGGTGGACGTTGTGACGGCTTCGGCGCGTTTGCTGCGCGGCGTAAAATCATCCCGACACCTTTCTCGTCTCCAGAAACGAGCTGCGTCCCCTTTTCTCACTCTTTTCTCACTCTTTTCTCACTGACTAGCGGTCCGTGCCGTGGCGAGATCAGCAGGTTGTTCTTGCCGATCACGCCCAGTCCGGCCAGCACGGCGGCATCCTTGGCGAACACGCCGCCGAGCGACGCCTGATAGTGCAGATCGCTGGCCGGGACACCGAGTTCCTTGAGGAAGTCCACGAGCTGCAGGGAGATTCGTCTCAGCTGCCGGATCCCCGGCGTGCTCCTGCCATCCCACCAGTCCAACTGAGGCTGTGCCGGTTCGTGGACCAGAGCCATGACCAGGACCGACTTGCACTCAGCGGCCAGGTTCGTCTGGCCACTGTGCGAGGGCGAGCGCTGGAGATCAGCCGTCTGGGCGATCCGGGCCAAGGAGGCTCCAAGCTCCTTGGCCTGGGCGATGACGACGTCGCTGGTGATCATGGTCATGAGTCCCCAGAACTCCAGTTCCTAGACCTTACACCGGGACTGCCCGCCGATTGAGCATCATTGTCATCGGTCCAATCGAATCTCGAACACAGCGAGCACTGGGCGATGATCTGATGCCACGGGCTCTTGGATTAACCATCAGATGGTGTGCCTACCTCCTGCACAACTGTCACCAATGCACATCGCCCAGATTGGCCAACGCAACAAGGGCGTAAGACCGCAGATGGATGGCTTCCTCAGTTTCCAAAACCCTGACAAGCCGCTCGATACCACGCGCGTCACCTAGGGTCGCCAGTACCTTTGCAGCAAAAAACTGGACGTCTTCGCGTTCATCTGCCAACATTTCGGCGAGTAACTCCACCGCCCGCTCATCGGCAAGCTCGCCAAGTACCGAGGCTGCAACATCCTGGACATCTCTGTTCCAGTGCGTCAACAGGCGAATAAGTGGCCCGACTGCCTGTCGGTTGCCAAGTTTGCGGAGGCTGTCTGCAGCATTGTGGCGTCGCCAGTGGACCTCACTTTCCAACGCCTTGAGAAGCGGCGCTATGCCCCGCGAGTTTTCCTCTTCGGCCAGAAGGTCGAAGTACTTTGTTTCATGGGCACCAACGAGGAGGCTCCACTTGGGCTCGCCGAGTTCCTTCAGCAAATTGGCCGCTATCTCTCGTACGCGACCATCATCATCACCCAACAGGTCAAGAAGGCGTTCTACGAGCCCGGGCGCTCCTAAGACGATCACTATGTTACTG
>DATKZH010000639.1:0-11371 GCA_035528065.1 Thermoguttaceae bacterium
GTCGTCCGCCCGAGCCTACGAGTTGGCCCGGCGTTGGCGAGGGCGCGGCGCCAAGGTGGTGCTGGGCGGGCTGCACCCGACCAGCCTGCCCCACGAGGCCGCCGAGCACGCCGACGCCGTGTGCATCGGCCCGGCAGAGACCGCTTGGGCGCAAGTTCTCGACGACTTCGAGCACGGGCGGCTGCGCAAGGTCTACCAGGGGCGGTGCGAAGGCTCGGCCGCGCTGGTGCCCATCCCGCGGCGCGACCTGATGAACCCGCGCGCCTACCTCATTCGGTACACGATGGTGACGTCGCGCGGCTGCCCCCACTCGTGCGACTTCTGCTACAAGACCAGCTTCTGGGGCCCGACCTACTACGAGCCCCGGCCCATCGCCGAGATCGAGCGCGAGCTGGCCACCCTCGACGATCGCCTCGTCTTCTTCCTGGACGACAACCTGCTGGCCAACCGGCGTCACGCCCGGGCGCTGTTCGACGTGCTCCGCGGCTCGGGCATCGTGTGGCAGGCGGCCGCATCGCTCGACGTGGCGGCCGATCCCGGCTACCTCGAAGAGGCCTACGAGGCCGGCTGCCGCAGCCTTTTCGTCGGCTTCGAGTCGCTCTCGCCGGAGAACATGCGCGGCAACAACAAGCCGGTGAACGCCGCGACCGACTACGCCGAGGCCTGCCGCCGCTTGCACGACGCCGGGATCATGATCAACGGCAGCTTCGTGTTCGGCTTCGACCACGACGCGCCCGACGTCTTCGATCGCACCGTCGAGTTCGCCGTCGAGAGCAAGATCCTCACCGCCACGTTTCACGTCCTCACGCCGCTCCCCGGCACGCGGGCCTTCGCCCGGCTCGAAGCCGAGGGACGGCTCCTGCACCGCGACTGGGCCTACTACGACACGGACCACGCCGTCTTCCGGCCGCGCCGGATGACGCCCGACCAGCTCGAGGCGGGCCACAAGCGGGCCTACCGCGAGTTCCTCACCTACGGCTCGATCCTCCGCCGCTCGCTCGGCGTACCCGGCGCCCTGAAGCGAATCGCCTACAACGTGGCGTGGATGAAGGTCGATCCCCTGTGGGTCGCCATCGTCCGCGCGGGCTTGATGCCTTTCGCAACGCGCATCTTCGAGCGGGTCCTCCGCGTGAGCACCAAGCGGGCACACGGGCAGTGCGCCGCCGTGCCGGGCGCCGTGACAACTTCACCACGAGAAGCCGTGAGCGCGGTGTCTGCTGTGCGGGGCGATCCCGGAGCGTCCGGCCAGCCGCAGCCCTCGGTCGGCAGAAGGTCGCGTGCGACGGGTGGTCCCCCCGGCCACCCCGAATCCCAAGACCGCTTGGCCGGCCAAATCGGCCGAAGCCGATAGCGCCGACCGCCGCGAGAGTATTTCAGGTCTCTTCGCGTTCCGTGACGCTGCGTGATTACGGGGGCCTCGCCGCGGGCAATCATGCGCAAGGGGCGGCCGTGCCACGGAGCTGCCCGACGCAACGTGACCCGATCGACCTCGCCCCCTGGCAATCTCGGCACGTTCGGGCGACAATCGTGGCCGAATCACCGGCTCGGCGGGCCCGCCAATCGGGGGGGCGCCGGGCTTCTTCCGACTTGGGCGAAGGAGTTGCTCCGTGGAAACGGCATCGATCGAGAAAGCGTATGGGTTGGCCAACGAGCGCTATGCCGAGCTGGGCGTCGATACCGACGCCGCCCTCGAACGGCTCCGCCGGATCGCCGTCTCGATGCACTGCTGGCAGGGCGACGACGTGGGCGGGTTCGAGAGCGAGGCGGGACTCTCCGACGGGGGAATCATGGCCACCGGCGCCTATCCCGGAAAGGCCCGAAACGCCGACGAGCTACGCAGCGATCTGGAGACGGCCTATAGCCTTATCCCCGGCCGGCACCGGCTCAACCTGCACGCCATGTACCTGGAGAGCGACTCCGGGCCGGTCGAGCGCAACCAGATCGAGCCGGTCCACTTCCAGCGGTGGATCGACTGGGCCGGAGGGCTGGGGATCGGCATCGACTTCAATCCCACCTTCTTCTCCCACCCCAAGGCGGCCGGCGGCTTCACGCTGACCAGCCGCGACGAAGGCATCCGCCGCTTCTGGGTCGAGCATGGCATCGCCTGCCGCAAGGTGGGCGAAGCAATCGGCCGGCAGTTGGGCTCGCCGTGCGTGACCAACGTCTGGATCCCCGACGGGTACAAGGACGTGACGATCGACCGCAAGGGCCCGCGCGAACTGCTGAGAAAATCGCTCGACGAGATGTTCGCCCCGCCCATCGACCCGGCCTGCAACCTCGACGCCGTCGAGTGCAAGCTGTTCGGGATCGGCTCGGAAACCTACGTGGCCGGCTCGCACGAGTTCTACCTGGGCTACGCGGTGCGCACGGGCAAGCTGTTGTGTCTCGACGCGGGCCACTTCCATCCCACCGAGACCATCGCCGACAAGATCTCCTCCGTGCTCCAGTTCCTCGACGAGATCCTCCTCCACGTCAGCCGCGGCATCCGCTGGGACAGCGACCACGTGGTCCTCCTCACCGACGACCTGCGGGCCATCGCCGAAGAGATCGTGCGGGGCGACTTCCTCCAGCGCGTGCACATCGGGCTCGACTTCTTCGACGCCAGCATCCACCGGGTGGCGGCCTGGGTGATCGGCACGCGGGCGATGCTCAAGGCGCTCTTGGGGGCCCTGCTCGAGCCGACCGAGAGACTCCGTCAGTGGGAGCTCGACGGCGATTTCACGTCGCGGCTGGCAATGGTCGAAGAGCTCAAGACGCTACCGCTGGGCGCGGTCTGGGATTACTATTGCCTGAGACAGGAAGTCCCTCCGGGCATGGCCTGGATGGACGAGGTTCGCGACTACGAGCGGCAGGTGACCGGCAAGCGTTAGGTTGAGGGTTCAGGGTTCAGGATTTGTCCCTCGTTCCCAGGCTCCGCCTGGGAACGGACTAACGCGAGGCTCTGCCTCGCTCGAACCAAGGCGTGACGGTCAACCGGTGGGAGACATGGACAGGGCAGGCAGAGCCTGCCGAACCGAGACGTCCCCAGGCGGAGCCTGGGAACGAGGGGGATCGTTTTCACGCTTCCGCGTCGGAACGATGGAACGAGAAAGAAGCCATGAGCCGACATCCTGAACCCCGAACCCTGAGCCCTGAACCCCGAACCCTGAGCCCTTCAACCGAAAGGTCTTCCTATGGCGAAAACCGAAGGCACCGGCGGCATCTTCCGGCGACTGGACCGGCTCAACGAGTTCGAGCGACAGCCGGTCCGCGAGGATAGCCTTCACGGCGGGACGTATTTCGCCGGGAGCTTTGCCGGCGAGCACGTCGCGGCCACGGAGTTCGTCATCGGGGCCCTGTTCGTGGCCGGCGGGGCGCGAGTCCACGACGTCATCGTGGGGCTCTTGTTGGGCAACCTGTTCGCCGTCCTCTCCTGGGCGTTGATCTGCACGCCCATCGCCGTCAAGACCCGCTTGACCCTCTACTGGTACCTGCGGCAGATCGCCGGGCCGGTGGTGATGGTGATCTACAACGTGCTCAACGCCGTCCTCTACTGCGTGTTGGCCGGGTGCATGATCACCGTGGCGGCTTCGGCGGTGCGAATCCCGTTTGGCATCGAGCCCCAGACCGGGTGGCTGCCCACCGATCCGTGGTTCGTGGCCGTGACGATCGCGGTGGGCGCCGTGGTGGTGCTGCTGGCCATTCTCGGATTCAAGCGGCTGGCCCAGTTCGCCTCGGTCTGCTCCCCCTGGATGCTCATCATGTTCATCGCGGGCGCACTGGTGCTTCTCCCCACCATCGGGAACGTCGGCCGTTTCCGGGGGATTTGGCTCGTCGGCGAGCAGCAGGTCTGGACCGGACCTCCTCCCTACCATTCGATGACCGTCGTGAGTGCCTCGCCGGGCGACGCGCTGGGGCCGCGTATCGAGCTGGAGTTCGCCGCGGACGAGGAATTGCTGCTCACCGAGCCGATCGAGGAGGAAGGCGAGGGCGAAGCTGCGGCGGGCGGCCCGGCACGCCCGTCCGAAGGCGACGCCGAGGCGTCCGAAGAGACCGGCGAGCCGTCCGCCCCCGTCTATTTCACCGAGGGCGCGGTAAGCGGGCTCGCCATTTCCGGCCGGGGCGAGGGCGAGCGGCGGTTCGTGCAGGCCGAAGCGAGGATCGAGGGCAACCGGGTGATCGTCTTCAGCCCCCGGGTGAAAAACCCATCCGTGGCCAGCTACGATGAGATCGAGCCCGGCGGCAACCTCTGGGTCCGCCAGAAGGGCTCGACCGCCGACCCGACGGCCGTCCCCCGATTCCGCAGCTACGTGCAAAACGCCGACGACGTGCTCACCTTCTGGCACATCGTCGCCTTCGCCTGGATCTGCAACCTGGCCATGCATCTCGGCCTGTCGGACATGGCCCTGTTCCGCTACGCGCGGCGATCCTGGTACGGAGTCTACTCGGCGTTCGGAATGTACCTGGGGCACTACGTCGCCTGGATCTGCGCCGGGATCATGGGCGCGGCCGTCGCGAGTGCGGCGATGATGAACACGCCGCTCACCTCGCTCGATTCGGGCGAAGTGGCGTTTCGGGCCCTGGGCATGATGGGCGCGCTGGCCGTGGTCATCGCCGGGTGGACGACCTCCAACCCGACCTTGTACCGTGCGGGCTTGGCGCTGCAGGTGGTCACCCCCGGCTGGCCCCGCTGGCTGGTCACGCTCATCGCCGGGGCGATCACCACGGCGATCGCCTGTTTCCCGTTCGTGTTCCGGCAACTGCTCAATTTCGTCGGGCTGTACGGCCTCTTGTTGATGCCGGTGGGGGCGATCGTGGTGATGGAGCACTGGATCTTCCCGCTCATCGGCTTCAAGCAGTTCTGGTCGACCCGCAAAGGCCGGGCGTTGAACTGGCCGGCGCTGGTGTCTTGGGCGATTGCCTTGGCGGCGGCGCTGGTCTGCTGGTACGGCAACTTCCTCCACCTGTTCTTCCTGGCCGGTCCGGTCTGGATTCTGACCTCGGTCCTCTACCTCGTGCTGGCGGCGATGGCCGGGGCCGCCGGTCCGCTCCCCGAGCTGCCGGAAGAAGAGACGCCGACCGCCGCGCCGGCCGAACCGGCACCGCCGGCCGGCCGCCGCTCGCGAGTGCCCCTCTATTTCGCAGGGTTGGCCGTGCTCTGCCTGGCCTCGATCCTCCTGTTCTCTTACTGCATCTACGCGGGTTACATGCGCCCCGGCGCCGTCATGCTCCGCATCGGGTCGCACGAGATCGGCTTCGAGGGCTACTTGACGATCGCCACCGCCGTTTATTTCATCAGCGGCTTCATCTGGATCCGCGGCAGCGAGAAACCGAAGGCACGGGCGGCCGCCTGAGGCCGAGCCCGCCGCGAGAGGCTGGGCGGCAAGAACATACGGAGGGTGTAGGGTGGTTCGAGGCACGAGACCCACGCGGAATTATCGCCGCCTCACGTCACTCAGAGGCCGGTAGCGTGGTCTACGAGGTCGGCTCGGGCGAGTACCGGTTCGCCGTGCGGCGACAGCCAGCAGCGTCCTGGTCATTGTGCGATCCGCCGCTTTGGCGTAGCATGTTGGCAACCTACGTATCCATCTCCTTGGGAGTGAAGTTAGGCTCATGTTGAAACAACGAATCGGATTCATCGGCGCCGGCCAGATGGCGACGGCGCTGGGGCAGGGCTTCGTGAAGGCGAAGCTGGTCGCCGGGGAGAAGATCGTGGCCGGTGACCCGCTGCCGGAGGCCCGGGAGCGGTTCGCCCGGGCGACGGGCGGGCGGACCACGGCCGACAACCTGGAGGCGGTCGCCGGGGCCGACGTGCTCTTCCTGGCGGTCAAGCCGCAGCAGATGGCCGCCGTGCTGGACGGCTTGCGCGGCAAGGTCACGGCGGAGAAGCTGGTCGTGTCGATCGCCGCGGGCGTGCGCCTGAGCGTGCTGGCCAAAGGGCTGGGCGACGGCGTCCGGCTGGTGCGGGTGATGCCGAACACGCCTTGCCTGGTGGGCCAGGGTGCCTGCGGCTACTGCCTGGGGGCGAAGGCCACGGCGGAAGACGGCCGGCTGGTCGACGAGCTGCTCGCCTCGGTCGGGGTCGCTTTTCGGGTGGACGAGAAGTTGCTGGACGCGGTGACCGGGCTTTCCGGCTCGGGTCCGGCGTTCGTCTACCTGGTCATCGAGGCCTTGAGCGACGGCGGCGTGCGCATGGGGCTCCCCCGTCCGGTGGCCACGGCGCTTGCGGCGCAGACGGTGCTCGGGGCGGCCCAAATGGTGCTGGCCACCGGGGAGCACACGGGCGTGCTCAAGGACCGCGTGACCAGCCCGGGCGGCACGACCATCGCCGGCATCCAGGCCCTGGAGTCGGGCGGACTCCGCGCGGCGTTGATGGCGGCCGTCGAGGCGGCCACGCGGCGGTCGATCGAACTGGGAGGCTCGTGAGCCGGAACGAAGGACCCCGAACCATGTCCACCTTGTGCGTGATCGACGACAAGCACGTCCCCCTGTATCGCATCGTCTGGGTCGCCGACGTGCCGCACTTCTGCGGATCGGACGAATGCCAGCGCGAGGGTCAGTACGAAGTCCGTCTGGAACCGGGGGAGACCGTCTGGGCAAGTCGCGAGGAGCGCGACGCGGTGCTGGAGGCCCTGATCGCGTGGGGCGAGTTGGACGGGCCGGACGACGGGGCCGGGGAGTGAGCCACTCACGGAGGACTCCGCCAATGTCGATGTTCGAGAACAATCAGTACCGTTGGCGCGAAACGTACTTCGTCCTCTTCCGGTCCTCGAAGCGCCCCACGCTGGAGACGCTCCAGCACAGGCTCTCCAAGCTGAACAGCCGCTTCGCGCTGACCAACCTCAACGCCGACGAGTCGGGCCGCTTCGAGTCGATGACCGTGCTCTCGCCCGACGACTTCGCCGCGCTGGACATCTGCTACCTGGAAGGGCACGAAGTCCGGGAACGGGGAGCCGAGATGGCCGACGAGTTGGAGACGACCGACTGTCGGCCGGAGGACCGGGCCCGCCTGGCTCGGATCCGCCAGTGCGACGCCCGCTTCGACGTGCTGCACTTCGAGCAGATCGTCAATTTCGAGGACGACGAGTCGGACGACATGCTCGACCCCAGCGCCCTGCTGGTCGTGCTCGAGGCCCTCTGCAAGGAGACCGAGGGCCTTGCCGTCGATCCGCAAGCGGGGACGTTCTTGTAGATTGGACTATCGGATCCAGGTAGTAGGGTTTTTGTGTTCTGAATCCTGACTCCCCAATCCGTCCTTCATCCTTCCAGCAACCCATGCTTGCCAAAGACATCAAACGCGGGAGCATCGTCAGCCATGGCGACGCGCCTTGTATGGTGGAGAGCGTGACGGTCCAGACGCCGTCGGCGCGGGGGGCCAACACGCTCTACAAGTTCCGCGCCCGGAACCTGATCACCAAGCAGAAGGTGGACGTCACGCTGCGGGGCGGCGAGTCGCTCGACGAGGCCGACTTCGAGCGCCACCCGGTCCAGTACATGTACGCCGACGCCACCCATCTGCACTTTCTCGACCAGGCCGACTACAACCAGTACGCCCTTCCCCGGGAAGACCTGGCCGAGGAGAGCAAGTACCTCACCGAAGACCTGGAAGGAGTCCTGGCGCTGATCTACAACGAGCAGTGCGTGGGCATCCAGTTGCCCTTGACGGTCCTGCTCCGCGTCGTCCAGTGTGATCCGGGCGTGAAGGGAGATTCCGCCACCGGCCGAACCAAGCCCGCCACGCTCCAGACCGGGCTGGTGGTCCAGGTGCCCGAATACCTCAGCGAGGGCGAGCGGGTCAAGGTCGACACCCGCACCGGCCAATTCCTGTCGCGTGCCTGATCGCCCCGATGCTTCTCGGCGAAGCTCCCGGGAAATGCGCGTTTCGCCGTCGCCGGGCCGAGAAACGGCGCGGGAGAGGGAGTGTGAGAATCCGGTTCCTCAACAGCCTGCAAGTGAGGGTGACGCTCGTTTTCCTCCTGGTGTCGCTGGTGCCGCTGGGCGTGGTGAGCGTTTTCGCGCTGCGCACGGCCGACAAGGTGATCACGCACATCGTCACCAACGAGCTGGAGAACGTGGCCACCGAGAAGCAAGGGCTTCTGGAGCGGTGGATCGCCGAGCGGAAGGCCGACCTGGCGGTGGTGGCCGGATCGGCGGCCGTGGGCACCATGGACGCGTCGCAGATCGCCCCGTATCTGAAGCTGGTGCAAGAGCAGTACGGGGTCTACGACCGCTTCGTGATCGCCGGGCGGGACGGCCGAGTCGTCTACGACACGGCCGACGGCGCAGACCCTTCCTGCGAGGAGGAAGTCTGGTACCGGCTCGCGCTGGAAGGACGGCCGTATACGTCGGAGATCCGATTGGCGGCCGAACGTCGCGGCTCGGTGTTCCTGCTTTCCGTCCCCATCCCGGGACCCGACGGCCGGCCCGGGGGCGCCGCCTGTGCCACGGTCAATACCCGGGCAATTCTGGCCCAGGTGCTGCGCGTGTCGCTGGGGGAGACGGGGGAGTGTTACCTGGTGGACCGGACCGGCACGTTTCTCGCCCACAAGGAGCCCCGCCGAATCCTCCGCGAAAACATCGCCCGGTCGGAAAGCTTCACGAACATCTTCGGCGAGAACCGCGCAAGGCCCGTCTACACGGACTACCGGGGGATCGCCGTTTTGGGGGCGTCGCGGGCGGTGGCCGGGACGCAGTGGTATATCGTGGTCGAGCAGGACCGCGACGAGGCCTTCGCCGAATCCTACCGGCTCTCGCGGAACATCTCCCTGGGGATCGCGGCGACGGTTGCCGGGGCGATCGGGCTGTCGTGGCTTTTGGCGGGCTACGTGACGGCGCCCATTCGGGCCCTCAGCGAGGCCGCGCACGGCTTGGCCCGCGGCGAGTTCGAACACGCGCTGCTGGACGCCCACACCAAGCGCCGCGACGAGATCGGGGCCCTCTATGCCGCCTTCGAGCACATGGCCGATCAGTTGAAGGATCGCCACGTGAGGCTCCAGACGCGCATGGGGCTGACCGAGGCCGAGCTCCGCAAAGTGGAGGCCAGGCTGAAACGGACGCTGGAAGCCGCGGCGCAGTCGGAGCGTCTCGCGGCGTTGGGGCGCCTCGCTTCCGGCGTGGCCCACGAGATCCGCACCCCGCTCACGTCGCTGAAGCTCTTCCTGCAATCGGTGCAGGAAGAGATCGCCGTCTCGGCGGAGCAGAGCGAGGACTATCGGATCGCCATGCGGCAAGTCGCCCGCATTGAGACCACGATCGACCACTTCCTCGACTTCGCTCGCCCGCAGGAGCCGGTGCTCGTGGAGGTCGATTTCGTCAAGCTGGTGGACGACGCCCTGGAAGTGGTCCAGCCCCGCGCCAACCAGCAGGAGGTCGAGATTGAGAAGCGGGTCGAGGCGGCCTTGCCTGAGGTCCGGGGCGACATGCACCAGTTGGGCGAGGTGCTGGTGAACCTCCTGGTCAACGCCCTGGAGGCGATGCCCGACGGCGGCCGATTGACGATCGCCGTCGTCCCGGAGCCGGCCGAACTCGCCTCCCCCGGCGCGACCCGGGTCCGGATCGACGTCTCCGACACGGGGCCGGGCATCCCCGAAAAGGACCTCGATCGCCTGTTCGAGCCCTTCTTCACGACCAAGGCGGCGGGCTCCGGCCTGGGGCTGGCGATCACGAGCGGCGTCGTCGAGCGCCACGGCGGCTCGGTCCACGTCGATACCCGGCCGGGCGCCGGGACCAAGTTCTCCGTCCGCCTGCCCACGGCCGACGCGTAAGGGAAGACAACGCATGAGCAAGATCCTGATTGTCGACAATGACGAAGGGCTGGTCCACTTCCTGACGCGGCTGTTCGTCAAGCAGGGCCACGAGGTCGACTCCTGCAACGACGGCGCCTCCAGCCTGGAGCTGCTCCAATCCGAGGCGTTCGACCTGATCTTGTTGGACTACAAGATGCCCGGGCTGAACGGCCTGGAGACCCTGGCGGAGATCAAGCGCGCCCAGATCAAGACCCCCGTCATCGTGATGACCGCCTACGGCACCACGGAAACGGCCATCGAGGCGATGAGGCTCGGCGCGTACGACTACCTGCTGAAGCCCTTCGACACCGAAGGCCTCAAACGGCTCGCCGCCGACGCCCTGGAGGTCAATCGCCTGATGAAGGAAATCGTCAGTCTCCCCAGCTCGGTGACCAAGGTCCTGCCCGCAGCCCACGGACTGGTCCAAATCGTCGGGAGCAGCCGGCAGATGCAGGAGGTGTTCAAGCTGATCGGGCAGGTGGCGGAGAAGGACGTCACGGTGCTGATCACGGGCGAGAGCGGCACGGGCAAGGAGCTGGTGGCCCGGGCGATCTATCACCACAGCCATCGCAGCGACCGACCGTTTATGGCCATCAACTGCGCCTCGATCCCCGACGCCTTGTTCGAAAGCGAGCTGTTCGGCTACGAGCGGGGCGCGTTCACCGGCGCGTACCGCTCCTACGTCGGCAAGTTCGAGCGGTGCCACGAGGGGACGCTCTTCTTCGACGAGGTCGGGGACATGTCGATGACCACCCAGGCCAAAGTCCTCCGGTTGCTGCAAGAAGGGGAGTTCGAACGGCTGGGGGGCACGGAGACGATCCGGGTCGAAGTCCGCATCCTCGCCGCCACGAACAAGAACCTGGAGAAGGAAGTCGAGGCAGGGCGGTTCCGCGAGGATCTCTACTACCGGCTGAAGGTGATCTCCATCGAGCTGCCCCCGCTACGCGAGCGACCCGACGACGTCCCGCCCCTGGTCAACTACTTCGTCGGCCGCTTCTCCGAGGAATACGGCAAGTCGGTCCACTACGTCGCCGACCAGACGATCCAGAGGCTGCAATCGTACGCCTGGCCGGGGAACGTCCGCGAGCTGGAGAACTGCCTGCGACGGGCCGTGTTGATGTGCAAGGGCGACGTGCTCCTGGCCGAGCACGTGCAGTTCGAGGCCGAGCGGGACGGCGCGCCCCGGCCGACGACGCGCGAAGCGCTCGTCGACAGCCTGAAGCGACGCGCCTCCGAGCTGGTCCCCGAGATCCTCCGCCTGGCCGAAGAAGACGCCGAGGTCAACGTCCTGGATCTCGTCGAGGAGGCGATCGTCGCCTATGCCCTCCGGCAGTGCGGCCACAACCAGGTCCAGACCGCGCGGATGCTGGGCATCAGCCGCAACACGCTACGGCATCGGATCCAGAAATACGGGCTCGGACCGCCGGAACCGTGATTGCGCCGCCGGCAACGTAGCAGGCACACGCCGTGTGGGCTGCTAAAACGTACGGAAAACAGAGCCGTGAATCCGCGGGAAGCGTGGGCCATTTCTGTTCCCCTAACCGCGAAGCGGTTTCACAACACAGCCCAGGGTTGCGAAGCTACCCTGGGTTGGCGGGCACCGAGTC
>DATKZH010000640.1:0-20557 GCA_035528065.1 Thermoguttaceae bacterium
AAGCCGCGCGGCGGCGGAGGCTATCTCAAAAACGTGTCCCAATAACGAGTAAATGGGATTCTGATTCCTCGGACGGGTTCTTGGGACTGGCCGCTCCCAAGCAGGCCGTCTGGTGGGTTGGCTGGCAGCCTCGTCCTGAATTGGGAACCTTTTCCGAGACTCCCTACCACGCGGTCAGCCGTGCGACGGACTTTTTTCGAAATCTCAGGCTTATTCGTTGTTATGGTGACGTAATAAGAGCGACCGGACTCGAGCCTGAGGCCAAAACCAGCCCCCGAATTGCCGTTTTGACTGAAAATGAGCGAGTTTTCGCAATCCCCAAAGCACGAAGAATTCATGGCGTTGTTCGTTCGGTACGAACCGGCGATCCACTCGTTCTTGACTTCGCTGTTGGCCAATCTGGACGATGCAGAAGTGGTGATGCAGGAAGCGAGCATCGCCATGTGGAGAAAGTTCGACGAGTTTGAGATGGGAACCAGTTTTCGTAACTGGGCGTTCCAGATTGCTCGATTCGAGGCCATGAATTTTCGACGCAAGAGGCAGCGGGACCGGCATTTCTTCAGTGACGAACTTGTCCAGCTCCTGGCGGATGACGCCGCGCAGCATGCGGCCCAACTGGAGGAAGAACGCCGCGTGCTTGCACATTGCGTGGCGAAGCTCGATTCGAGGGATCGCGGGCTGCTCTCCGGATGCTATCGAGAGGGCTCAACGATCAAAGAGTACGCCGAGAGCGTCGGGCGGACGCCGAATGCAGTTCGGAAACACCTCGCAAAAATCCGCGCCGCCTTGTCATTGTGTGTCCGACAAACCCTGGGGCTTGATGGGGTATGACGATGGACGAACACGAATCGGCTGGATCCACGCCGCTGGTTGAGCCGATCGAGCAGGTGTTGCAGGGAACGGCATCTGACCGGCAGAAGCGGGAATTGGACGCCCGCCTGCTGGCCAATGCCGAGGATCGCAGACTCTATCTGCACCATCTGAATCTGCACTCAGCTCTAAGGCGTCAATTCGCGTTCGACGCTGACGAAGAAACGCCCGCGCAGCTCGACTTGGCAAGCCGCGGGCGGGACTCCGATAACACGCCGCGAGGCCCAACGACCCGTCTCGCCAGGTGGTCGTGGGCGGCTGCCGCTGTCGTTGCGCTGTTTGTCATCCTGTATTTCCAGCGGCCGAGTGCTGAACCGCAGATCGCGAAGATCACCGGATTGAGTGGATCTCTGCAATGGACGGGTGACGGTGGTCGGGTCTTTCACGACCTAAGCGTAGGGACAGAGCTACCGGGAGGAACCGTCGAAGGAATGGCGCCCGGCTCGTGGTTCGAACTGGAGTTCATCGACGGTTCAACCGTCACGATTTCCGGGAACTCGATGCTCACCTTCTCGGATCACGGGCAGAAGAAGCTGCATCTCAAAGAGGGCAACGTGTCAGGCAACGTGAAGCCGCAACCGGCGGGCAAACCGATGCTCATCTACACTCGGTCCGCCATGCTCGAAGTTATGGGGACGCGGTTCGAGGTCGAGGCGGGACTTGCTTCCACGATGCTGAACGTCAGTGAAGGGAAGGTACTGGTGAAGCGGCTCAGCGACGGCAGCACGGTCGTTGTGCCCGCCAAACACCGTGTGATCGCGGCTGCCGACCGCGAAATGTCGCCCGTGCCCGTTCCCGATTCGGTCAGCCGGTGGAAGAGCCAGTTGCATCTCGGGCCGGATGGCACGTTTGGGAGGTGGTCGCCCGGGACGGGCGCGGAAGACGCGAAGCTCAGGGCGGTGCCGTACACCCTACCCCAGGGAAGAACAATCTACACGGCGTCCTTTGGGGTTTCCCGTGGTGACAAGCCGCCCGTCAGAATTCAGCCCGCCTCCCGCTTCCGAGTGCGCGGCCGCATTGCGTCGACCGCCAACGTGTACTTTGGAGTAACGGTCAGGCATCCCAACGGGGAGTTCGCAGGCAGGTTTCAGACCGTTCGACCCGCGGTCGAGTTTCCAAGCGGGGAAGACTTCGAGGTGATTCTCCACCTTCAAGACTTTCGGCTCGATCCTTCGCTCGCCGACATGAGGGACGAGCTGCCGATAGTCCCCTTCCATCTGGTTGTCGAGTCCATGTGGTGTCATACCCTGTACCAACCGGCGGGGTTGGAAATCGCCGAGGCGGAATTGCTGCCACCCGCGACCTCGGGGATTCCGCAGCCGCCGACAACCGCGCCGGCGCGGCTGCCCATCATGGATATTTGGACTGCTGCGTCGCGAGGCAACCTGGAGGCCGTCCGGCGCTATCTTGACGCCGGAGCAGACGTGGACGCGACCTTCGTTGCTCCCGGGATCCCCGCATCGGGAGCGACGCCGTTGCATCTTGCCGTCCTGGCCGATCAGGGGGAGATCGCCGAATTCCTCATCGAGAAGGGGGCGAATCTCGACACCAAGGCCCAGGACGGACATGGCGGAACGCCGCTGCACTGGGCGGCGGCTTCGGGCCGCGTCGAGATGGCCAGGCGATTGATTGACGCCGGGGCGGACGTCCATGCCAAGGACAACAGCGGGCTCACGCCCTTGGATGCGACCAACTGCGATCGTGAGTCCGAAAAGAAGGCCAAGCTCGAGATTGCCGAGCTTCTCCGAGAGAACGGTGGAAAGAGTGCAATGGGGCAGCAGGATGAGCCGGCTTTGCAGTAACGCCGCACCATCTGTCAGGCTTTGGCCCCGGTTTCACATGGCCCGATCATTCGTACCGAATCCCACATTCTGCGCATCAGGTAGTCATGAGCCGTTCCGAGAAACAAACCGCTGAAATGGTTGACCGACGGGGTTTTCTCAAGGCTGGCGCGGCGGCCGTCGCGTCTGCTGCGGCGGGCTCGGGTGTCGTTGCGGCCGGTGAGTCGTCAACTGAGGCAAAACCGATCGCCACGAGACCGTTCGGCAAAACCGGCCGCGAGCTTCCGATCCTGGCCTATGGTGGCGCCGCACTGCCCAAGGTCTGGGGTAATCCGCTGTCGACCGAAGAGCGTGTGAACCTGGTTCGCTACGTCTACGATCGAGGCGTGCGTTACTTCGACACGGCGGGCAACTACATGGAAAGCCAGTCGATTCTCGGCGAAGGACTGAAGGGCATCCGCGACAAGGTCTATCTGGTCACGAAGGTCGAGACGACCGTTCCGGCCAAAGTCCGCGGCGCCGTCGACAAATCCCTTGCAGAACTCCAGACGGACTACCTCGACGCCACCCTGATCCACGGCACGCCGGGACTCGAGCAGATGAGCGTCGAGCAGGCGATGGAGGTCCACGGCGAGTTGGTCAAGTTGCGAGACGAAGGGATGACGAAGTTCATCGGGTTCTCGGCCCACTCCTACTTCGACAAGGCGTTGGCCCTGATTGCCTCCGGCGGGTTCGACCAGTGCATGTTGTCGTACGGCTATATTCCGCGGGGCCACAATCAGGTGTTCTCCGCCAGAATGGTCGAGCTGCGCAATGCCTGCGTGGCCAAGGCTCACGCGCTCGGGATGGGGATCGCCGCGATGAAGGTCGTCGGCGGAGGCGTTCTCGGCGCGTGGTCCGGATACGTCGTGCCGGGATTCGACAAGAAGCGTCTGGAGCAACTGCCCGGCGCGGCAATTCGCTACGTGCTCGACGACGATCGGATCGATCTTCTGGTCATCGGCATGCGTCTGAAGGAAGAGGTCGATGCCAACATCAAGACGCTTTCGGGTGATGTGACCTACACACGGGACGATCGGGCGCTCCTTGCGGAATTCAGCGCCCAGGCACTGGAGAGCGAGGCGATCAAGGCGATGAGGGTTGATTGACTGGCGAGAGTGAGACGCGGTGTCGTGGCCGGCTGCAAAGCCCTTTGGCCGCGAAGTCCAATCCCAGGAGGAGAACTGATGCGTGCCAACGACATTCGCCGCGGCTTCACCTTGGTGGAGCTATTGGTAGTGATCGCCATCATCGGCATCCTGATTGCCCTGATGTTGCCGGCCGTGCAGGCGGCGCGCGAGGCTGCGCGGCGAACTCAGTGCAGCAGCCATCTGAAGCAGATCGGGCTCGCGTTGCACAACTACCATGATTCGTATCGGTGTTTTCCTCCGTTCTTAATCCATCGAACGGGGAATCCCTCGCGGATTGCCGACGTCGACAAGGGGGCCAACTGGCTGGTCTTTCTGTTAGCCTACGTTGAGCAGCGACAGCTCTACGATCAGTGGGATTTCCACGTCCCCGCGAACCAGAACCCCGGCAGTTCCCAGGAGCTGCCTATCTACAAATGCCCGAGCGATCCACAGAGTACCGGGAACTTCTGTAGCTATGCCGGTGGGCAGTGGGCTCGGGGAAACTACGGCATGAACGTTTCCCCGTGTGATTTTGGAGTCGGAAGCGGCACCGGGAATTCTCTCGGAGGCATTGGGGGTGCCAATCGAGTGGTCCGAATCGCCGACATTACCGACGGCACGTCCAATACCGTGGCCGTTGACGAACTGCGAGCGGGCATGAACGAGCACGACCTGCGCGGCAGTTGGGCTATGCCGGGACTGTCCGCCGGTACCGCGGCAATGTTCAACGACGCCAGCACTCCGAACAGCAGAGAACCTTACTCCGATGACATGGAGAATTGCGCCGTGTCGGGTATGCTTGGGAATGCCGACAATGGAATGGGTTGCTTCGACAGCACAACCACCGCCCAAATGACGGGGCGCAGTATGCATCCCGGAGGCCTGCAGATAACGTTGGCGGATGGCTCCGCGCGGTTCGTGAGCGAAACGATTGACTTCAAGAGGACTCAGGTCGGATGCGGTCCGTTGCCACGCGGCGCCTGGCAGGCAATCCACACCCGCGGGGGCGGTGAGGTCGTCGGGGAGTTCTGATTCTGCTCGGGCACGGTCGAGCCATGTCGGTAAGACCGGCACTCCTGCCCCGATTGCAGTCCTGAAAGGATTTCTGTTATGCGAGTCCCGTTGATTATGGTGCTGTTTCTTATCACCACTGCTGGTTGTGGGGCACGTATTCCCAATGCAGCGGCTGTCAAGAAGCATATGGCCTCCGATCAACTGGCGCTGGGCGATCCGATGGTCAATGGCGTCGGCATGGTGCTGGTGCCCATCCCCGCCGGTGAATTCCAGATGGGGGCCGCCGTCAACGATGCGCCGCTGGAGCGGAGGTATGAGGAACTTCTGCAAGACCCCGGGGTCAAAGACAAACTTGAGAGTGGCCAGGTCACCAAGGCCGATCTCATGGAGTACCTCAAGCAAGATGTACGAAAACAAGAGAAGCAAAAAGCCGGACCGGAATCGCCACTACATCTCGTGAAGATTACCAAGCCTTTCTTCATCAGCAGTTGCGAAGTCACGCAGCAGCAATATGACAAGGTGATGGGAGCTCGCCCCTGGGAAGGTGAGCCGCTTGTGCGGGAAGGGCCCAACTACGCCGCTTCGTACGTGACGCGGGATGACGCGGTCGAGTTCTGTCGCAAGCTGAGTGAGCAGGAAAACGAGGACTATCGCTTACCGACGGAAGCGGAATGGGAATATGCCTGCCGTGCGGGAACGAAGACAACCTGGAACTTCGGCGATGATGGCGAACAACTGGATGATTATGCGTGGTATGACGCCAACGCTTACCAGGATGGTGAACAGTACGCTCATCGAGTTGGTCGGAAGCTTCCCAACGGATGGGGGCTGTATGACATGCACGGCAACGTCTGGGAATGGTGTCTGGACTGGTACGCCCGCTACGACGGAAAGAAGAAGGAATCGGTCGATCCGACAGGGCCCGAGAAGGGGAGACACCGCGTCTGGCGCGGAGGCTCCTTTGCTTCCGCGGCGGCGAACACTCGTTCCGCGACTCGTCTGAGCTTCGATCGGGAGGACTATCACCCCGAGTATCTTGCCGGATTCCGAGTCGTCAGAGAGTTCAAAGCAGGTGAATGAATACTTCGGAGCGAAAGCAATGACACATCGGCGATCAAACCAAAGTGGAGGACGGGCACTCCTTCCGGTCGCGTTTTCGTTGCTCATGATCTCTGCCGCCACGGTTGCCGCCCGGCAGCGACCAGAACCTCTCCGTTTGGGACCGGCTGAACGCCTCCTCGGACGGAAAGCCTCTCGCAGCAGACTCCTTCTGATGCACCGGCGGCAGAAGACAACTTCCAAGACGTGGCGATCAGCTAAATGGGAGGACTGACATGAAGGTGTTGAGAAACTCGCGTTGGAAACGCGTGCCGGCCCTGTTCGCCGTTGTGGCGATTCTGTCGGGCGTGTTGGCGTCCCAGGCCGCAAAGGCGCAGGAAGAGAAGGAGGAGAAGGCGGTCGAGAATCTCCCCACCGTCCTCCAGCGCGACATAACCCTGTGGAGTGACGGCACACGGTTGTCCGGCGTATTGCTCTATCCCAAAGACCGCGAAGAAGGCGAAAAGCTTCCGGCGATCGTGCTGTGCAATGGGTGGGGCGGCACGAAGGCTTTCTTGATGCGATCCGGCATCGCTCCGCGTTTCGCCGCGGCGGGCTACGTGGTCATCGACTACGACTACCGCGGCTGGGGCGATAGCGACAGCCGGCTCGTTGTTCGAGGCGAGATGCCCGAGCCCGACGAGGACGGCACCGTGACCGTCAAGGCCCAGGCCATCCGCGAGGTGGTCGATCCGGTCGATCAACAGGAAGATATCGATGCCGCGGTGTCGTACGTCCACGGGGAGCCGATGGTGGACAAGGACCGCATCGGCATCTGGGGGACGAGTTTCGGCGGCGGGCACGTGATCTACCGGGCGGCGCACGATCGTCGCATCGCATGCGTGGTCGCGCAAGTCGGCGCCATGCCCGATGACTGGGCCAAACGGTTCCCCGCCAGGTTGAAGGCCCTCTACAAGCAGAAATCCGACCGCGCCCGAGGTGTCGTCGACCCGGTGCCTCAAGGTGGAGGCTCGCCGGGTGGATTGAAGGGCACGCCCTATGGCGAGCGTATCGCGCTGTTCAATCCGGGCCAGTACGCCGACCGGGTTCGAGTGCCGACCCTGCTGATCGATGCCGAGAAGGAGCACTACTTCGACATCAAAGAGAACTCGGGCCGGGTACACGAGATTCTCAAAGCGAACGGCGTGCCGACGGAGTATCACGTGCTCCAAGGGATAGCGCATTACGACGTCTATAAGGGACAACCCCTGGACGACGTCATGAAGCTCGAGGTCGCCTGGTTCGACAAGCACCTGAAGGGCGAGAAGTAGGGCAATGCTGCAATTCTCCCAGCAGTGTTCTTCGAGACCTTTTGCCTAAGGAATCCTGTTATGAAATATGGAACAGCCTGTATCGTTGTGCTTTTGCTGACCATTTCTTCGACGTCCAACGCGCAGTTCCCCTGGCAGAAACCCCCGTCGAGGAGCGAGGAGGCGGTCGCAAAGATCTTGGGCCCGATTACCGAGAAAGAACCGTCGCGAGACCTGAACGTCGTCTGGGTCTGGGGCATCGACAAACTCCACGAGAAGGAGACCCATGAATACGCCTGGGTCATGGACCGCTACGTGAACGTGCTTCTACCCCAGGTCCCGCGCGTCACGGTCGTTCCCTCCATGTATTTTCCCAGGAAGGAGCTATGGGAAAAGGCCGACCTGGTCGTCTTCTATTTGTGGCCGCGTGACGGGTGGGATTACGATCTGGTCGACGCCTATCAGAAGCGCGGCGGTGGATTGGTGTTCATTCACATGGCCCTGATGCAAGGTTCGGGTGAGGAGCTGTCGAAGCGCATTGGGATGGCATGGGACCGCAGAAGGGGCGGCACCAAATGGGGCGTGTTGCCCACGCCGGTGACTCTTACGGACGCGGCATCAGAATCTCCCATCTTCGAGGGCTTTCCGGCCAGGTTCGATCTGGCGGAGGAGTTCTATTGGCATTTGAAGGGAGACCCGGAAGGTGTCACGACCCTCGTGACTGCGCCCGCCGGCCCGGCCATAGCGAACAAACCACTAGACGGTCCTCCTAAGATTGAAGATCTGGACGGCAAGCTGTGGCCGGTCATGTGGACAACGGAGGTGGGCCGGGGCAGAGTTTTCGTCTCGGGTGCCGGCCACAACTATTTCACGTTCAACGATCCCTACTTTCGGATCATTCTGCTGCGGGCCATGGCTTGGGCGATGAACGAGTCCTTTGATCCATTCAAGCCGCTGGTAACGCTTCATCTCGAACGGTAGGGCTTGGAGAGCGAACTTCCCGTTGGACTCATACGACTCGCCGCACTCACCCCACTTGCTGCCACAAAAGGACCAACGCCCATGCTCACGACCCACACCTCGTCCCGTTCCATCATCCAGATCGTCCTGTGCGCCTTTCTGGCCCTGCCGGCGTGGGCCGACGGTCCGTCGTGGCCCCAATTCCACGGCCCCCATCAGGACAATAAGTCGCCGGATACGGGACTGCTCGACCAGTGGCCGGAAGGGGGCCCCGAGTTGATCTGGAAGGCCGAAGGGCTGGGATACGGATACTCCAGCGTGTCCATCGCCGACGGCCGCATCTTCACCTCGGGCAACATCGACGACAAGACGGTGGTCACCGCTTTGGACGCCGCCGACGGACGCATCCTCTGGCAGACACCCAACGGCGAGGCTTGGACGAAGTCGCATCCCGGCACCCGGGGAACGCCGACCGTCGACGGCGATTGGGTCTACGACGAAAGTCCCTTGGGTGAACTCGTCTGTCTGGAAGCGGCCACCGGCAAGAAGATCTGGGGGCTGAATATCCTAGACGCCTTCGAAGGCGAGAACATCTTTTGGGGGTTGTCCGAATCGGTGGTGATCGACGGCGATCGGCTCATCTGCTGCCCCGGCGGCAAGACCAGCGTCGTCGCCCTGGACAAACGGACCGGCGACGTTATCTGGAAGGCCCCCAGCGTCGGCGAACCGCCCAGCTACGCCACCCCCACCTTGGCCGAGCATCAAGGACTGAGGATGATCGTCACCCTGTCGCTGAAGTCGATGATTGGGGTGAACGCCGACACGGGCGAGCTGCTCTGGCAGGTCGAGTTCGCCACCTTGCACGACGAAAACGCCCTCCAGCCGGTCTATCACGACGGCCAGATCTTCGTCAGCGGCCTCAAGACGGGCTCCGTGAAGTGGAAGATCGAGGTCGACGGCCGCACTGCGTCGGTGGAGGAAGTCTGGCGATCCGAAGAGATGGACAACCACCACGACCACGTCATCCTCCTCGACGGCTACGTTTACGGCTCGACTGCCATCCACAATTCGGGCAAATGGATCTGCCTCGACTGGGACACCGGCGAAATGCAATACGCCGAACGGGGCGTGGGCAAGGGAACCCTCACCTACGCCGACGGGATGCTCTACACGCTCGGCGAACGCCTCGTCGTCGGCCTGGTCAAGCCGACCCCGACCGGTCACGAAGTCGTCAGCCAGTTCAGTCTTGCCCCGCAGGGTAAAGCTCCCAGTTGGGCCCACCCGGTCGTCTTGGGAGGGAGACTGTATCTGCGCCATGCAGGGATCCTCTACGTGTATGACGTGGCCAAGCAGGGCGGACCAAAGAATCCAACCTCGACCGGACAGTGAATCGTTTCGCTTGCGCATCGGAGCACACCGTGATATCACGTGAGAATCGCTGCAAACGCCGAGAATTCCTGCGAAAGTCGCTCGCCGGCACTGCGCTGGCGGGGCTGGCCATCGTGCCCCGACACGTCCTGGGAGGTGCGGGCCATACGCCGCCGAGCGAGAAGGTCAACGTGGCCGGCATCGGCGTGGGCAATCGCGGATGGCAGGTCATTCAAATGATGGAGAGTCACAACATCGTCGCCTTGTGCGACGTCGACGCGAACTACCTGGCAAAGGCTTCCAGTCGTTACGAGAAGGCGAAGACGTACCGCGATTTCCGCAGGATGCTGGACAAGGAGGACAAGAACATCGACGCCGTGATGGTGGCTACGGCGGACCACACGCACCTCCCCATCAGTGTGATGGCCATGAAGATGGGCAAACACAGCTACACCGAGAAACCGTTGGGCCACAACATCCACGAAGTCCGCGAGGCCACCCAAGTGGCCAGAAGGTACGGGCTGGCCACTCAGCTTGGAACGGGCTCGCACGCCGGCTACAACTACCGCCGTGTTGTCGAGTTAATCAACGCCGGCGCCATAGGCGAAGTCAGAGAAGTCCACGCCTGGTGCGACCAGGCTTGGGGCAACCGGTATCGGCCGAGAGGCACGCCTCCCGTTCCGGAGTCTCTCCAGTGGGATCTTTGGCTGGGGCCGGCGCCCTATCGCCCTTACCACCCCTGCTATCACCCCATTGCCTGGCGCAATTGGTGGGATTTCGGCAACGGGAGGCTCGGCGATATGGGCTGCCACTTGATCGACCTGGCGTTCTGGGCGCTTGACCTGAAGTATCCCGTAACGGCCGAGGCGGAAGGACCGCCCGTGCATCCGGAGGGCACCCCCCTTTGGCTGATCGCCCGTTGGGAGTTTCCCGCGCGCGGCGACCTGCCGCCGGTGAAACTCACGTGGTACGACGGCGTTAAACGCCCACCGCAGCAGAAAGAGCATAACATGCCCGACTGGCCGGAGGGCGTGCTGTTCGTCGGCGCCGACGGGATGCTGATCTCCGAATGGGGCAAGCACGAGCTCTATCCGAAGGAGAAGTTTGCCGGCTTCCGGCGGCCCCCGCGGACGATCCCCGAATCGATCGGCCACGCGCAGGAGTGGCTGGCGGCGTGCAAGACGGGCAGCCCGACCGGCTGCAACTTCGACTATTCCGGGCCCCTGACCGAGACGGTGCTGTTGGGAACCGTTGCCTATCGCGTTGGCAAGAAGCTCGAGTGGGACCCCGCGAACCTGAAGGCCACGAACTGTCCGGAAGCGGACCCGTTTATCCGGCGCGCCTACCGCGAAGGGTGGACCCTGTAGACTGGGGATACTGAGAAGAAACATTCCTGGTTCCCAAGCTCCAGCCTGGGAACGCCCGCGTCCTTTTGGCAGATCGCCCCCGCTAGGTGCCCAAGCTGGAGCTTGGGAACCAGGGGAAGCACCAAGGCAAGAAAGAAATGAACAACAAATTAAAACTTACAAGACGTGATTTCGTGGGCACTGCAGCGTCAGCCGCTGCGTTTACGATTGTTCCCCAGCACGTTCTTGGCCAAACAGCCCCAAGTAATCTGGTCAACGTCGCTGTTGTCGGTTCAGGAGGGCACGGGGCCTTTGTCATTACCCAGATGCTCAAGGCGGGCGGAATACGCGTGGTTGCCCTTTGTGATGTGGATGCCGAATTCGCGAGCCACATTGAAACAGAGGAGTATGGTAGTCGCAACATCATAGGCCTCTACAGGCAGTTCCCTGATATCCCAAAATACAAAGATTTCCGGGTGATGCTCGATCAAGAGCAGAACAACATCGATGCGGTTGTGGTCACGACACCCGAACATACACACGTCCCTGCGAGCGCGATGGCCGTGCAAATGGGGAAGCACGTCTTCAGCTCGAAACTGCTTGGCCACAACATCTATGAGATACGCTTGGCAAGCCAGTTGGCTGAGCAACACGGGGTGATTACCCAGATGGGAATCGGAAACCACACCACCGAGATATTCCATCAGGCTGTCGAGATAATTCAGGCCGGTGATATTGGGGAAGTCAGAGATGTATATGTCTGGTGTGATAACGAATGGGATCCATATCAGGGGCCTGCGGCTTGGCCACCGAGAGCCGTCAGAAATGATTACAACCCCGACTGGGCGGACAAGCAGTTAAGGGAGAAACTGCCCATCCCAGCTCACCTGGATTGGGATTTGTGGCTGGGACCGGCAAAATACCACCCCTATCCAGGTTTCGGACGCGGTCTTTACCATCCCTCGAATTGGCGCAGTTGGTGGGATTTTGGTAATGGAAGGATTGGGGACATTGGCAGCCATGCCGTCGACCTGGTGTTCTGGGCACTGGACCTCAAGTGCCCATTAACCGCTGAAGGGGAAGGGCCCGGCCGCGCCGGGTTGGAACGTGTACCTCCTTGGCAGAAGGCTACATGGACGTTTCCTGCGCGAGGGAACAAGCCACCGGTGACTGTGAGGTGGTGTCACGGCAATGTGCGTTTTGAGGAACTCAAAGACCTGGACCTGCCTCACGATTGGCCGATTGCCATACACTTTGTTGGCAGTGAAGGAAGGCTGACCATGCAGATCGAAAAGGGGCCTGCCGGTCCCATGGAGTTGTATCCGAAAGCTAAGTTTGCCAATTACACGCCACCCCCACGTACGCTCCCCCGATCTCCCGGTAACGAGTATCTGCAATGGATACGGGCAATCAGAAACAACAATCCAGCGGGAGCCGAAATGCCTTTCAGCTACTCGGGACCGTTGTCTGAGACGTTGGCGTTGGGAAATGTCGCCTATCGCGTTGGTAAGAAGCTCGAGTGGGATCCGGAGAAGCTGAAGGCCACGAATTGCCCCGAAGCGGACCGATTCATCCGCCGCGAGTACCGCGAGGGTTGGACATTGTAGCTGCGGCAGCAATGACTCGAACGATGATATGAACCTATTAACGAGATATCATAATGCAAACGATAGCACTTCCGTCGATTGAATTTCGATTCTTAGCTACTGCAATGCTCCTGTTGCTCGGCCAGGCCGCGGTTGCCGGCGCCGAGGAGTCGGCCAGAGAATTGAACGCGCCCCCGGAGGGCTTCACCGCGCTCTTCAACGGCAAGGACCTCACCGGCTGGCGAGTCCATCCCAAGGTCAATGAAATGTGGTCGATTGAGGACGGCGTGCTCAAGTCGCACGGTCTTCTCGAGCAGTGGGGCGCGGACCTGGTGACCGAGAAAGAGTACCGGGATTACGTGCTGATGGCGGATTTCCGGATGCCTGCGAAATCCGATAGCGGGATCCACTTTCGGGACCTGGCTCCGGAGATGATTGGAAAGTTTGGTGACGCCGAACAGTTCAACATCCGGTCCAAGGGCGGCATGGGGCAGTTGGAGAGCTTCCACTTCCTGCCGGAGAACATGAAACTGACCGACGAACAACTTCCTCAAGTCAAGTACATCGATCCGGAAATCGGGGTCTGGCACACCGTCAAACTGACCGTCGCAGGCAAGAACGTGACGGCCGAGCTTGATGGCGAGGTCATTCTTGATCGCTTTGAATATCCGGAAGGAATCCTCAGCACGAAACCGAATGCCATCCGGTTTCAGAAGCATCGCTTCACCGACGGCGATAAACCGGGCGAGAAGAATCCTTGTCCGATTGAGTACCGCAATATCTTTATCAAGGAGATCAAGTCGTCCGAGTCAGTCGAGCCGCCCGGATTGAACGTGCCGCCGGAGGGTTTTACAGCGCTCTTCAACGGCAAGGATCTCACAGGCTGGCACACGCCGCCCCTGGTCAAAGAATACTGGTCGGTTGAGGACGGAGTGCTCAAGTCGCCAGGGCTACTCAGGGAATGGGGCGCCTGCCTAGCGACAAAAAAACATTACAGGGATTTCGTGCTGATGCTCGATTTTAGGATGCCCACGATTTCCGACAGCGGAATCAACTTCCGTAGACTGATTCCGGAAATTCCGGGCTTCGGAGACCAGGAGCAGTTCAACCTGAGATCCAAAGGCGGAATGGGACATCTGGAGAGTTACTATTTTCTGCCGCAAGAGACTGCAAAGAAAGTGAGACTTACGGAGGAAGAGAAACCTCATGTCAGACACATTGATCCGGAAGTCGGAGTCTGGCATACGGTCAGGCTGACCATGAAAGGCCGGACCTTCTCAGCGGAGTATGACGGAGAGGTTCTTTATGACAACTTCGAGTTTCACGACTGGATGATGAACATGGAGCCGGCGCCGATCAGACTGCAGAAGCATGTGTTTGTCGATGGCGATAACCTCGGCAAGATGAATCCTTGTCCCATCGAGTACCGCAATATCTTTATCAAAGAGATCAATCCCACCAGCCGAAGATGAACCGGAATAGGTGACTGTGATATGCGGATGGCCGACATGAAGAGAAGCACTTTCATTGCGATTGGACTGCTCGCGACGTGTCTTTCCGTGGCAAAGGCCCAGGACGCCAGGCAGATCCTTGACGCTTCGGGCGTGAAGGGGGGGCTGGTCGTCGCGATCGGCTGCGACAGCCCGACGCTCTTGGCGGAACTGCGGGCGGGCAATTCGTACCTGGTCCACGGCCTGGATCGCGATCCCGGAAAGGTCGCGGATGCCAGGACGTACTTGGCAGAAAAGGGGCTTTACGGTTTCATCACCGCGGCCCGATGGGAGGGGGCGCGACTGCCGTACGTAGACAACGTGGTCAATTTGATTGTCGTCACCGGTGACACCGGACACATTCCGCAGGACGAATTGACGCGGGTGCTCGCCCCCCTGGGCGTCATCGCGGATGCTCGGAAGGAAAGAACCGAGATCACGCGCAAGCCCTGGCCCGCCGAACTGGACGAGTGGACTCACTATCTCTACGACGCCTCCAACCACGCCGTATCGAATGACACGGTGGTCGCCCCGCCGCAGGGCCTGCGTTGGACTTGTGGGCCCGAGTACGCCAGGAGCCACGAGCACTTCGCCAGCATGAGCGCGATGGTCACCGCCGGCGGTCGGATTTTCACCATCATCGACGACGGCCCCATCAGCTCGGTCTACCTGCCGCCTCAATGGAAGCTGGTGGCCCGAGACGCCTTCAGCGGCGTGCTGCTGTGGCAGCGTCCCATTACGAACTGGGAATCGCACCTTCGCGGCTTTCGCAGCGGCCCACCCGAGATCGGGCGGCGCATGGTGGCAGGCGATGACAGGCTCTACGTGTCCCTCGGTTACGGAGAGCCGGTTACGGCCCTCGATGCCTCGACGGGAGAGCAGATCGCGACCCTTGCCGGCTCCGGCGGCGCGCGCGAGTTCGTGCTGGCAGGCGGGGTGCTTTATGCACTCGCCGACGACGTGACGACGGGCCAACACAACGAGCGGAGAGAGGGGATCACCCAGGACTTCTTGCGCACCTCTCCGACGCTGGATATCTGGCGTCGCCTTCCGCGCAAGGCGATTCCCATGTACGGAAACCAGCGGATCGTGGCGATAGAGACCGGGACCGGCGAGCTGCTCTGGAAGCGGCAATTCGAGGCATCCGGCGAGATCATGCCCACGACCATGGCGGTCGACGATGGAAGGGTCTGCCTTCAGACCGTCTCGCATGTGGTCTGTCTTGATGCCGTCGCAGGCAAGGAGCTGTGGCGTAGCGAGCGACCGGTCGCAAGGAGCCGGTTCTCCTGGTCCACGCCCACCCTGGTGATCCACGACGGGGTCGTGCTCTCTGTCGACCGCGCGGCTGAGGACAATGTGGGCAAATCCCCGCCGGATCAGGGCACCGAGTGGATCATCTCAAGCGGAGGCTTTGAGGATAGGCAGGACGGAGAGTTGGTCACATTTTCTCTCGACGATGGGAAGGAGCTGTGGCGTGCGCCCTACTCCGAGAACTACAACACGCCGGGGGATGTTTTCGTGATCGACGGCCTGGTGTGGGTCGGCAACCTCCGCGGCGGCAGCGACCCCGGCTTCACCCAGGGACGCGATCTGAAAACCGGCAAGATCACCGCCACGATACCACCCCAAAAGGCGTGGGGGCACCATCGCTGTTACCGGAACAAGGCGACCATCAATTGGATGATGGTGGGCCGCGGCGGCATCCAGTTCATCGATCCCAGCAGCGGCTCTGTCAAAGGGAACTCGTGGGTGCGGGGAGGCTGCCAGTACGGCATCATGCCCGCCAACGGCCTTATCTACGCGCCGCAGCATTCCTGCGCATGCCAGCCCGAGGAGATGCTGATCGGACTGAATGCCCTCAGTCCGCGGTCCTCCGCCGGAGAAGGCCCGGCGCCACTCGAAAAAGGCCCGGCCTATGATGAGATCTCGAATCTCCAGTCCAGTTCCTCGAAGACCGCGTGGCCGACCTACCGCCGAGACGTCCGCCGAAGCGGCTACCAGGACTTGCCCGCGCCGGGCAAGCCGGGCGTCGCGTGGACAAGAAAGCTCTCCCCGCCCATCACTGCGCCGGTCGCGGCGGACGGCATGGTCGTTGTCGCCGAGACGGACCGCCATGCCCTCCATGCCCTGTCGGCAGTGGACGGCGAGCCGGCCTGGACGTTCGTCGCCGACGGCCGGATCGATTCCCCGCCAACCCTGTCGGGCGGCCTGTGCCTGTTCGGCACGCGCAGCGGGTTCGTCTACTGCCTGCGGGCATCCGACGGGGAACTGGTCTGGCGATTCCGCGCCGCGCCGCAGGATCGGCGCCTCTTCGCCTACGAGCAACTCGAGTCGGTATGGCCGGTGCATGGGTCGGTGCTGGTCGACGACAAGCTCTCAGGCGGTGTGGCCACGGTATACTTCGCGGCCGGCAGGTCCGCCCGCATCGACGGCGGGATCCGCCTTTATGCACTGGAGCTGAACACCGGCAAGGTGTTCCACAAGGCAGACGTGAACATGACCGCCGGGGCCAACGGCGCCGGCGTCATCAGGCAGAGCGTGCTGCCGGATATCCCCTCCGTCCAGAAGGACACCGTCTGGATGCGCGGCTTGGGCGTCGATAAGAACCTGGCCCCGGTCGAGGATTTGCCCCACCTCTACGCCCAGCGCGGGTTCCTCGACGACACCTGGTGGCACCGGACCTACTGGTTCTACGGCACGGCGATGGAAGGCGGTTACCGGGGCTGGCCGCTGGTCGGCAACGTGGTGCCCGCCGGGCGGCTGCTTGCCTTTGACGGCGGGAAGCTGATCTACGGATACGGGCGTATGGCCTACCGTGAGGGTGACGGACACGTCCGCCCGGACGTCGCCAAGGACTACAAGCTGTTCGCGGAGGTTCTGGAACCCGACCCGGCGGCCGCAAGACGGGGGGACGAGAAACGCCGGATCCAGTGGACCACCCAACTGCCCTTCGTGGCCAGGTCGATCGTGCTCGCCCGCGACGCCCTGCTGGTCGCAGGCGGGAAGTCGCCCACCGAAAGCGCCGAGAGTCATGGCCCGGGCACTTTCTGGGTCGCTTCCCGCGAAGACGGCTCACAAAGGGCCGCATGCGCGCTTCCCGCGCCGCCGGTGCTGGACGGCATGGCCCTGACCGACGCGGGCGTCTTCGTCTCCACGATAGACGGGACCGTAGCCTGCCTGCGAACAGAGAATCATGAATAGTCAAGGAGCAGGATCTATCAACCCAACTCCTCAACGTCCTTGCCAGGCTCAGGAAGAAGCCGCTCGATATCAACGCCAGTGTCATGGCCCACGCGCACGACTGGCACGTGAAGCAAATGGAATCTGGATAGCCCTTCTTGTCGAATGTACTGGGTCGACGAATTCAATGTGTGGCGTCCCCCGGTAGATCCAGGCCTGATTCCAGGGGAGGCCACTTCAAGCAAGACAGGAGAGGACGATGACACATATCTCAACGGCTGTGCTGCTAATGACACTGGGTATTGTCGGAACAGGGTACGCTCAGGAAGCCGATGAAGCCGTTCGCCAAGCGACCGTCGAGCGGACCAGCAGCCGAATCAAGCGTCTGGGTGACGTCGAAGTGATGGGTTCGGACAAGTGTGCTGAAGGCAGCAAGGCCGAGAAGCCCATTTTGCCCAAACAGAAGAAGAACGTCTTGTTTATAGCCGTTGACGATTTGAACGACTGGGTGGGCTGTCTGCGCGGACACCCTCAAGCACAAACACCCAATATCGACCGACTTGCCGAGAAAGGTGTTCTTTTTGAACAGGCATATTGTGCAGCACCTTTGTGCAATCCATCCCGCACGGCGATCATGACCGGTTTGAATCCTGCAACCACCGGCATTTACTGTAACGAGGGCTGGTTCCGTGACATTCCCAGGTACGAGGACCGGGAAACAATCCCGCAATACTTTCGCAAGCACGGCTACATGGCCTGGGGTGGCGGTAAGCTGTATCACATGCCGGACGGGAAATTCTCAGATCCGATCGCATGGGACAAGCGATACTCGACTAAGATGGGAACGCCGTTTCCGCCTCTGGAGAAGCGTTATCAGCATGGCATGCATGACAAGTTCTCAAACAAAATACTGCAGCGGCTGATAGATTGGGGGCCAATTGAGCAGCCCACGGAAGAGACGAACGACTGGAGGACCGCACATCTGGCAGCCGAGTTTTTGCAGCAGGAACACGACAAGCCCTTTTTCCTGGGATGCGGGATCTTTCATCCACATTTACCCTGGTATGTTCCGAAAGAATATTTTGATTTGCACCCGCTGGAGACAATCCAGTTGCCTGCTCGCAAGGAGAATGACTTAGATGATGTCCCGCCAATAGGCCGCCGGATGGCGGAAACAGATTTCAATATCATCAGGGAACACGGGCAATGGAGGAATGCGGTGCAGGGCCGCCTGGCTTCCTGTTCCTTTGCCGATGCCTGTGTCGGACATGTTCTCAGCGTACTCGAAAAGAGCAAATATCAGGACAACACCCTTGTCGTTCTATGGGGTGACCATGGCTATCACCTCGGAGAAAAAGACCACTTTGCCAAGTCTGCTCTATGGGAAGAGACGAGTCGAACGCCGCTGATTATTTACGCTCCAGGCGTTTCAAAGAGTCAAGGCCGCTGCAAGCGTCCGGTCAGCTTGGTTGATTTGTATCCAACTCTTATCGAGCTGTGCGGCCTGCCTGAACGCGATGATCTCGACGGCCACAGCCTCGCCTTACTGGTTCGCAACCCCGAAGCAGCATGGCCCTACCCGGCGATCATCACTCACTCGCCCATTTGGCACGGAACTGCGAATCACGCCATTCGCACGGAGCAATATCATTACATCCACTATAGCGACGGCGGAGAGGAGCTCTACGACATGTCGAACGACCCGAAACAGTGGAAGAACCTGGCAGGTGACCCGGAGTATTCAGAAATCAAAGAGGAACTGGAGGAGTGGCTGCCGAAGGTGAATGCAGAACACTTCCGGCCCGAAGCATTCGGGAATTGGTAACACCGTATCGAATCAAACACATCGGTGCCGGCATGAGCAAGTCGTCGATACTCTTTGCCGCGTTCACCGTTACGTTGTTTCTCGCTACACATTTGCAGTCAGCGGAACTGCCCCCGGAATGGCCGCTCTGGGAAAAGGGATCGCCAGACCACACGATTCGACGCGATGTCGAAGAGCAAGTTCGATCCCACAAGGCGTTGCCTGGATCCCCGTCCGGATTGAATCGGGCATTCAGTTCCGTCTCATCGCCGACCTACAGTATCCATCGGCCCCGAAATCCGAACGGGGTGGGCTTGGTGATTTGCCCTGGTGGCGGCTTCCGCGACGTCTGGCTCGATCGCGAAGGTCACGATTTGGCGATCTGGCTGAAAGACCACAACGTAACGTCCCTCGTCTTGAAATACCGAACTCGCTCGGCCAACGACATTAGGTCGGCAGACGCATGGAAGAACTACCAACACGCCGTTCAGGCTGATGGCAGACAGGCAATTCGAATTCTCAGGAAGCAAGCGGATGACCTTGGCTTGCAGCCCGACAAGATTGGCATCTGCGGGTTCTCGGCCGGCGGACACCTCGCGATAAGCTGTTCGCTGTACGCCGAGCCCAAGCTGCCGGAAACCGAAGTCAGCGGAATGCCGGACTTCGCCGGTTTGTTTTATCCGGGTGTTCCTGATGACGTCGGCCAGGTCATAGAAAGCCGCACTACCCCCGAGGACGACACGCCCGGCATCTGCCCGATTTTCGTCATTAATGCCCGTGATGATCAGTTGACTCCCGCGGACAAGTGCGTCGATTTCTACGCAACGTTGTTGAGGGCCGGAGTCAATGCAGAGCTTCATGTTTTTAGCAAGGGCTCCCATGGCTTTGGCCTAGGCGATGGTCGAGGAAAGTCGACGGCACATTGGCCGACCAGTTTTGCTGCTTGGCTCCGTGATTCCAACATGATCCAAGACTAGCACTGCAGAGGATGAAAATACAAGGATGTACGCCCATGGGATCTTGAGCATGGAACCGGAGGTCATCAGGTTGCAGAAGCATGTTATGGCAAATGACCGGAACCTCGGCAAGATGAATGGAGGAGATCTGCCGGGCCTTCGGCCACGGCTTGTCGACGCAGACACGCTGGGAACGGCAATACCGCAAGCACGGTGTCGATGGCTTGATGCCCGAGAAGCGCACCGGACGTCGTCGCGAGTTGGACCGGAGCCAAGAGGATTTCGTTCGCAAGTGGTTTCGTGCAGGACGGTGGAATCGCGAAATCGCCAAGCGGTTGGGCGTCGACGAGACCACGATCCGTCGCACCTTGAAGCGGTTGGGATTGACTCGCAAGCCGGCCGCGCTTCGGCCGATGCTGCCGGGGATCGAGGACGAAGCTGCCGATGACACCACCGCCGAGGCGATCGCCTTGGCCCCGGCTGGTACGCCAACCAGGACTACTGCAACGGGGCGCTGGTGAACTGGGGTCATCACCTGGCCGACATCGCCCAGTGGGCCAACGGCACCGAGCGGAGCGGGCCGGGCGAGATCGAGGGCACCGGCGACTTCCCGCCCGCCGACGGGCTGTGGAACGTCATCCTGGGCTTCAACATTCGGTACCGCTACGCCAACGGCGTCGAGCTG
>DATKZH010000641.1:0-12746 GCA_035528065.1 Thermoguttaceae bacterium
ACGATCTTGCCCGGCGTTTCCAGCCCTTCGGCGGTGAGCGTGGCCGAATCGTCGGTGGGCAGAAGCGCCACGACCCGGCCGTCGGTGAGCGCGGCCGTGAGCACGTAGCCGCCGTCGATCCGCCGGAGCTTCGCCTCGCCGGGCACCTTTTCGCCGGCCCGATGCGGGCGCATGATCGTGACGAACTCAATCGCCTTCGACTTCGCCGGCGTGGTCGCAGTCAGGTGCCACTCGCGGAGCTTGATGCGGGGGCGCGGGTTGGGGTCGTACTGGTCCGTCTGAGAGAACGTGAGCCCCTCCGGCGCGAGGAAGTCGATCGCAGAGACCACGTCGCCGGCGCAGACTTCGACGTCGTGCTGATCGGTGACGGCCATCTCGTTGAGCGCGTGCAGCCAGTACTCGAACCTCGACGGTCGGCGAGCCACAAGCCGGTCGAAGACGACGATCAGCTCCGGCTTGACGAACAGGATCGCGCGGGTGAAGCGGTCGAGCACCTTGCCCTGCGGATTGTCGTCGGTCTTCTCGCCGACGTACGCGTCGCCCGCCTCGCCGACCACCACGTCGATCGCCGGCGTGGTCTGGAAGGCGGTGATTCGCCCTTTGGCCGCGGCGGTGCGGCGGCCCTGTTCGTGGCCGTCGACCGTGATGTTGTTGACGCTTCGGGTGCTCCACATCCAACGTTTATGATGGTCGCTGCCGTAGATGTCGCGGTACCCGCTGCGGATCAACAGGCGCTGGCCGTATGCCCAAAGGAGGAACGAGTTGTTGGCCTCGTACCCGTGCGACTGTGTGCCGAAGGGGCTTGATTTGAAGACGACTTGCACGTCGTCGTCGGCGTCGCGGATCGTGCTGTTGAGGTAGGCCTGCCCGGTGCCGCGGAACAGCCGGGAGGAGGGCAAGTCGTCGGGCTCCCTGGGCTCGACCTTGGGAAGCGTGCCGCGGATGAAACCGACGTAGCCGGGGGTCTCTTGAAGGCCGCCCATCTGGTCGACGTACCATCGCCAGTGCCCGTTGCCGGATTGCGCCGCCAGGATGCTTACCAGCGGCACGTTCTGCGCGGCGCGCCGGCCGGCGACCAGATCGCCCAGCCCTCCGCCGACCTTGTTCGGCGGCATGAGGTACATCGGGTAGTAGCCGGCCCTGGAGAAATAGGGCTTGTCGTAGGCGTTGATTCGCATGGAGGCGCGCATCACGTCGGCCCACCAGGTGAAGCGGCTGACGTAGCTGTTCCAGTAGCTGGTGCCCTCGTGCCAGCCGCCGTCGTCGTCGCACCAGACGGGGTAGACGTTGTGGAAGACGTTCATCGCGAACCAGACCCAGTCGTCGGCCCCTTCGACCTCGTCCAGAAAGGCGATCCCCACCTCGCCCAGGAAGTGCCAAGCCCGGTTGCTGTGGCTGGAATAGGGTCGCCACAGGTGCCGCGGACAGAGGTGCCCGTACATCTCGTCCCCGCGGACCTTCATCACCTCGCGGCACCGCTGGCGCTCCTCTTCGGTCAACAGATCGTGGACGAACGTGTACGTGCGGGAGAAGTGATAGGCGTAGGGCATGCCGGCTTCGTCGTTGTAGCGGTAGCCGGTGGCGCCCTTGGGGTCCCACTTGGCGCAGTCGAGGAGGATTCGCTTGGCGAGCTGCCCGTACTCCTCCTTGCCGCCCAGCAGACGCGTGAACGCCAGCGTGGCGGCGCCGTCGAGCGCCTTGACGGTATACTCGCGATTACCCCACCACGTCTTGCGCCACTCTTCGCTGAGGCGCTCCGTGCCGGGCGGATATTTGGGGGGTTCCTCGGTCGGCGGGGGGGTCTTGACCAACTGCTCGCAGCGAGCGACCAACCCCTCGAATCGGTCCTTCATCGCGCCCCGGGCAAGCTCGCCGAAACGCGGCAAGTCCTCCGGCCGGATGAACAGCCGCGGATGGGACTTGGGGATCCGCGCCAGAAGCTCCTCTCGCGGCGGCATGGGCATGGCCACGGCGCCGTCGGGGATGGTGAACGTGCGAGGCCGGCTCCAGTTGGTCTGGTTGCCCTCGGAATCGACCCCGCGGTAGCGCCACGTGTACTTGCCCGGCGGCAAGGCTCGCGGCGGACAGTGGACGTTGAACTCGACCCCGGAAGCGCGATACTCGATCGTCTCGAAATCCTCTCCCGGGGCGCACTGCAACTCCCAGGAGACGATCCCTTTCTGCGGTCGCCACGAGAAGCTGGGCGGAGTCATTTGGGAAATGGCCGCGGAAGCGGGCCGATATCCCCAGTCGCCGTCGCCGGCGGGGCTTTCGTCCAGCGTCAGGTCCGCCGCGAGGCAGACGGCGGGCAACAGTGGAAACAGAACGGTGCACAAGGTGCGCATTGCTAAGACCTCCTGGCGTTCAGGCTTCCTCTCCACAGGCGGCGCTCCACGCTAAGCGGAACGTGGAAAAGGTTGCACGGTCGGGTGCCACTGGCGTCTCGCCAGTGCTCGGCATTGTCGCGGGTCGCCGGCCGCTTGGCAAGCGCCGCACGGGGAAACGACACGTCCAGGACATGCTCCCCGCCAATCCGCCGAGGTTGGACACGCAAGTGGCGTGCGACGTATAATCGCACGCTGGCGTAATGGAGAGGCTGGTTGCAGACGGCCCCATGCACGGGCTGGCCAACGAAGCGACGGGGACTGCCGATGAAACGCATCACGATCTTGACTGCCGTCGTACTGACGCTACTGCACAACGCAGTCGGTTGGGCGGACGGGACCGCCGTCCCGTTCCCCCATGCGTTGGACGCCGCCGCGATTTCCGTCGACCGGCTCGACGACGTCCTCGACTACGCGCTTCTTCTCGGCAACGGAGACGTCAACACGCTCGTCTACAGCGAGGGCGGAAGCCTGGTGCTGACGCTGACCAAGAACGACGTTTGGGACGCCCGGCTCGATTCCGCGCTCGATCCGCCGCTGCCCACGCTCGACCTCCTCAAGCGACTTGCCGCCCAAGAGGACCCCGCGCACGGCGGACGTTCCACGATCCTGGAGGAAGGCTGGGGGAGCCAGGGCGAAGACAGCTACCATGCTCATGCGTATCCGTGCCCGCGCGCCTGCGGACGCCTCGTGCTGAGCGATCGCCCGACCAAGCCGGTCTGGCGGCGGATCCGCTCCGAGGGCACGCACAACGCGTGGGAATACCGCGACTCCGCCGCGGTGATGAGCATTGCGGGGCGCCCGGAGGCTTCCAACGGCTATTCGCTGGAGCCCGTCGGAATCAGCACGGACGAGTACGATCGGCTCCGCCTGAAGATCTCCGGCACCGAGAACGCGCGATACTACGTCGACGTGATGGACCGGGAGGGAGCGATGGTCTTCAAGAGCGGCTGGACCGAGACGCCCATCGACTCGGAAGACGTGACGTGCGCGCTGCCGCCGGGCAAGGAAGTCGAGCGGCTGATTCTGTACACGTGGACCGAGGACGGCGCCCGGGCGGAGAATCGCTTCGCCGAAGTGGTCTTCGAGGGGCCGGGCGGCGTGCTTCCGGTGGCCCTGGAGGATCTCGACGCGCCGACCTGCCCGGCCCGGCTCGATCTGGCCCGCGCCGTGGCGGAGGTGGCCGGTTCCGCGGGCGTGGTGCCGAAGGCGGAAATCCGGGCGCTGGCCGACCGCAACGTGCTGTTGATCAAGGCGTCGACCGGCTTGCAGTTGGTGCCACTCAAGTCGGCCGATATTCCGACGGCGGCCTCCGGAGAACAGGACGGCGTGGCGTGGCTTCGCCAAGAGATCCCCGGCGATTTGGATTGGCCGGGAATGAGCTTCGCCGTGGCGGTGGCCTCGCGGGGCGAGTGGAAGGCGGTGGCGATCGTCACCAGCCGGGAGGCGGCCGACCCGTTGGCGGCCGCGATCGCACTCGCCCGATCGACGGTCGAGGAGGACGCGCCCGAGCAGGTGCGCCGTCACGAGGCCCAGTGGGCCCGGTTCTGGTCGGCGAGCGGAATCGAGATCGACGATGCGGCGTTTCAGGCGATGTGGTATCGCAACCTCTATTTCCTCCGCTGCGTCAGCAAGCCCGGATCGATCGCCCCGGGGCTGTTCGCCAGCCTGATCGACGACCATCCGGCCTGGCACGGCGACTACCACACCAACTACAACATCCAGCAGACGTTCTGGTCGGCGTACGTGACGAACCATCCCGAGCTGGCCGAGCCGTACGACCGGCTGATTCGCGAGTACTTCCCCCGGGCACGCTGGCTCGCCCGGCGCGTCTTCTCGATGAAGGGGGCGTATTACCCGCACGTGCTGTTCGCCTACGAGCCGCCCGATCCGGCCCGGTGCCGCAGTCCGGGCGGGCGGCAGTACCTTCATCACGTCTGGGGCTTTTCGCTCGGCGTGTCCGGGTTCACGGTGCAGCCGTTGTGGTGGCACTACAAGTACGAGCCCAACCGGGAGTTCCTGGAAACGACGGCTTACCCGGCCGTTCGCGACGTGGCTTCGTTCTATGCCGACTTCCTCGACCAGTGCGACGGCGACGAGTTCTCGGTGCTGGCCCCCAGCGTGTCGCCCGAGCATTGGGGGTGGACCAAGGATTTCGAGCGCAACCGCAACTGCACGTTCGACGTCGCCATGTTCCGCTACACGCTCGAAGCGGCGATCGAGGGGGCGGAAACACTTGGTCGCGACGCCGAGTTGGTAGGCCGATGGAAGTGGGCCCTCTCGCGGCTGCCGCCGTATCCTACGAGTGGGGACGCGCCGCCCATCGTGGTCGACGTGGAGGACGCCCCGCCGATCAGCTACAACATCGCGGTGCCGGCGGTCCCGGTCTTTCCGGGCGACGTGGTCACGTGGTGGTCGCCGGCGGCGGAGAAGGAGCGGTTCGCCCGGACCATCGACGGGCTGAAGTGGAACGGGAACAACTCGGCGATCATCCTCTCGGTCGCCCGGGCCCGGCTGAGCATGCCCGGCACGCTCGATTGGATGCGTGAGGAGTTGGATGCCCGGCTGCGCCCCAACGGCACGCTGACGCTCAACCGCAACGAGCCCCGTTACGGCTTCAATCGCTATGGGCACTACACCGAGCAGTTCGGCGCGTCGATGGCCGTCAGCGAGTTGCTCGTCCAGAGCGTGGGCGACGTGGTCCGCGTCTTCCCGGCGTGGCCGAAGGAGCGTGACGCCCGGTTTGACAAGTTGCGTGCGCAGGGTGGATTCCTCGTCTCCGCCGAGCAGAAAGGCGGTCGGATCACCCAGGTCACGATCAGCTCAACCGTCGGCGGCCGATTACGGCTCTTGAGCCCGTGGCCGACGATCTGCGTTCGGCGGGCCGGTAAGAAGCCGATTGAGCTTGCCCCCGACGGACGCGGTGTGGTAGAAATGGATACGCCCGTTGGCGAGCGACTGACATTCGTGGCCACGGCGTCCCCTTGATCTGCGAGGCGATACGGAGACCACTCGCGAGCATCATAGGCGTTGTCCGTCCGTGCGAGGCGAAACGTGGCTTCGTCGGACCGCGTGTTCCGTTTCCCGGGCTAGGCTGTTGCGCCTGGGACTCGTTTGAGGGCCATACCGGCGGAAGTACGTACAATGGGGCCGGAAGCGATCGACATCCCTTTGGAGAGCATCTCGCAGTTCTGCCGGCGGCATCGCATTCGGCGACTGTCGCTGTTCGGCTCGGTCCTCCGAGAGGATTTCACCGCGCAAAGCGACGTCGACGTGCTGGTGGAGTTCCAGCCGGGGCATACGCCCGGGCTAACCTTCTTCCGGATGCAGGAGGAGTTGTCGGAGCTGTTGGGGAGGAAGGTCGACTTGAACACGCCGGGATTCCTGAATCGCCATTTCCGGGAGGAGGTCCTTCGAGAGGCAAAGGTGCTGTATGCCGCGCCATGACGACTCGGTCAGCCTGCGTCAAATGCTCGATCACGCGCGGGAGGCAGTGAGCTTCGTCGAAGGCCGTGCGAGGGAGGATCTCGACGTCGAGCGCGTGTTGACGCTTGCTCTGGTGCAGCTTCTTCAGATTATGGGCGAGGCGGCCGGTCGTGTCTCTCCATCGCGACGGGCGGAGCGTCCGGAGATCCCCTGGTCGGAGATCGTCGCCTTGCGAAATCGTCTGATTCACGGATACGATACGATCGATCTGGACATCCTCTGGGAGATACTGACCGGCGATCTGCCCTCGCTCATTGGCGCACTGGAGAGAATGGTCTTGGGGCCACAGGGCTAGGCGTCACCGTCGATGCGCGCTACCCGGCACGTCGCGCAACGTCCTGGATGATCGCGATCGCCCGGTCGACGTCGGCGCGGTCGACGTCCAAGTGCGTCACGGCCCGAATCTTGGTCGGGGCGATGGGAAGCATCAACAGGCCCCGCTTTCGGAGCTGGTCGGAGAACTCCCGCGCGGTGCCCCACGCCGGATCGACGCGGAAGAAGACCATGTTGGTGTCGACCCGGTCGGGGCCGAGCCGAAGCTCGTCGATTGGGCGGATTCCTTCGGCCAGGCGCTGGGCGTTGGCGTGGTCGTCGGCCAGCCGGTCCACGTGGTTCGAGAGCGCGTACAAAGCCCCGGCGGCGATCACGCCCGCCTGACGCATCCCCCCGCCCAACACCTTGCGGTGCCGAACGGCCTCGGCCACGAGATCGCGGGGTCCGGCCAGGGCTGAGCCGACCGGCGCGCCGAGCCCTTTGCTGAAACAGACGCTGACCGTGTCGAAGTGCCGGGCCCACCGGTCGGCCGGAATGCCCGTGGCCACCGCGGCGTTGAACAGCCGGGCGCCGTCCAGGTGGGTTCCCAAGCCGGCCTGTCGGGCCCAATCACAAACGGCCTCGACCGTCTCGTAGGGCAGGATCCGACCACCGCCCCGGTTGTGGGTGTTTTCCAGGGAGACGAGCCGCGTGCGGACCTGGTGGGCGTCGAGGGGCCGAATGAGGTCCTTGAGTTGCTCGACCCGCATCACGCCGTAATCGCCCTCGACCGGTCGCACGGCCACGCCGCTCAGTTGCGCGTAGCCGGCCTGTTCGTAGTTGTAGATGTGGCAGCCCGCCTCGCAGATCATTTCGTCGCCCGGCTTGCAGTGCAAGCGGACCCCGATCAGGTTCGACATGGTGCCGGAAGAGACGAAGATCGCCGCCTCCTTGCCCAGCACCTCGGCCACCCGCTCTTGGAGGCGGTTGACGGTCGGGTCTTCGCCGAAAACGTCGTCCCCCACCGCTGCGTCGGCCATGGCCGCCCTCATCGGCGGCGTGGGCCGGGTCACCGTGTCACTGCGAAAATCGAGGTAGTCGTCGGGCATCGGGACGTCCTTCCTACGTGCGAAGCCAATGGAGGCGTGGCGCATTATCGCCTCCGAATCGCCGATCCGCAAGCCGCGGGCAGTGCGTGCCAAACGCTTGGTCCGTCGACGGATGAGCACGACTCGCGCGGCGTCCGCGTCGACGCCCAAGCGGCCGAAAGGCTGCGCGCGCGTGCTCGGGTGTAAGGAGAAGAAGGCCGCGTGCCCCGGCTGGCGGGGGGCTCCTTGCGACCGCACTGCCGGATTGTTAGATTCATGGGGCGGTCGGGAGAGCCATTCGAGCCTCGTTCGTAGCCGGACCGTCTGTTCGATCTTGTCCAGCCCCGTGGCAGTGGTGGGGGAAAACCGGGGAGGTTGCCATGCCGAAGAAGAAACGTTGGCATCCGTCGCAGGAAACCGACGAACTGGTGTTTGCCGTTTGTGACCGCTTCCTGTCGCAGCTCGACCAGCAATACAACCCGCAGTCGCTCAACGCCGACGGCGGCAGAAAGGGGGCCGCCGCAGCGATCGCCGATTGGCTGAAAGAGCGATGGGGCAGGGACGATCTGACACGGGAGAAGATCTACCCGCTGTTCTGGGAGGCGGCCCGGCGGCGTTTCCTCTTCCTGCAACCCCCCCGCGAACTGCATCTGGCCCAGCGAATCGCCGACACGTACCACGTGGGCCGCGAGCTGGGCGACGAGCGAGAGGTCCAAGTCGTCAATGTCCGCAGCCCCGAGGCGATCCGGCACGTGACCTCCGCCGGGGCCGAGTTGGTTCTCTCCCTGGTGGAGAAGATCGGCCGCGAGAAGCGACCCGTTCACATCGGCCTGGGAGCCGGCTATTCGGCGATGATGGTCGCCCGACACCTCGCCGATCGGATCCGCTCCGACCCGGACTGTCCCAGCCTGGTGCTCCACGCCTTGTCGGCGGGCGGTTTCCAGGTCGACAAACCTCAGAGATCACCGATCACGTATTTCAACTATTTCGACGGCGCCCTGACCAAGGTGGAGTTCGTCGCGCTGTTCTCGCACACGATTGTCCCCAACGACGACTACGAGCGGATCCGGAAGAGCCCCGGGGTGCAGAAGGCATTCGAGCGGGCCGACGAGATCGATATCGTCGTCACCTCCTTCGCCTGGGCCCACGACGAGCACGGAATGCTTCGCCAGTTTCTCGAACACCTGATCGACGCCGGCGAGCTCGACCCCGACACGATCCGGCGCATGCTCGATGCAGGCTGGACCGGCGACGTCCAGTTTCGGCCCTACGCGGCGACCGGGCCGATCTTGGAGGAGTGCCCCGTGAGGGCCGTGACCCTGTTCGAGCTCTCGGACCTGGCCAGGATCGCCCAGACGGAGGGGAAGCACGTCGTCCTGCTGGCCCGGCCTTGCGGGGAGTGCGGCGCGCTGAAGACCGACGCCCTCAAGCCGCTCTTGACCGAGCGGAGTCTCCGGTTGTGGACCCACCTGGTCCTCGACGTGGACACCGCCGGCGCGCTCTTGAAATCGTCGCCCGCCGGCGACGTGCCGATCGCTACGCAGGAACCGAGCGGTGCCGCCGGCTGACTCCGGTTCCGTGTGGTCGGACCGGGCCGAGCCCGCAAGGGACCTCCAGTTCATTGAGGAGCGTCAGGGACAAATGGTTTCCAGATTCCTCAGACTGTGGCTGCACCATTGCCAAGTCCATTTCAAGGAAGCGACTCCGATGTGGGCGATTGTTGCGATCATCATCGGGCTGATCGCATGGCCGTTCACCTCGCTTGCAACGGCCGCCATAACCGCCGTCGTCGCCTTTCTGATCCTGTGGATCTATGGCTTCATCCCAGTCGATCTCGAGACGGATGTCTCACGCGTGAAACGTCCGGGATTGGTGACGATATGGGTATCGACGCTTGACTCGCAAGAGGCGCTTCAGGACTACCTCAGCGCTCATCCCGACGGATTTCGCTCGGATGTGGGATTTGGACCGATTGACGTCGATGCCATCGAATACGGAACGATTGACTCGAACCTGGAAGCGGAAATCCGCTCATCCCTACGGGGGTCTATCATCAGCACCGACCTGTCCGACCGGATCTCGAAGATATCCCAGGAAAAGTACAAGTCATTTGTCCTCTACTATGATCTGGATTACAGCCGCCTGGTCATTCCAGAGTCTCCCAAAGAGGGGGCTCCGCTGGAGTTGCTGGGAACATTTCAATATTCCGCACAAGAGAGCAACGATGCGGCCTTCCACGAGCTCGCAGAGAAGGCCGTCAACGAGCTGCGGGCCAAGACGTTGGGCCATCAAGCCGCATGGGGGCTGGGCAACTCGGACCGGTGGGATCTGAATCAAGACGATGGCATCCTCATCTTCACCTTCCCTGACAAAGTTGTCACCTGCGAGGCCCAGATCATCGGTTCCTTTGACGCATCCAAGGGTACCTGGCTTTGGGCGTGGAACAATCCGCATGTCGAGAAGAGTCTGACCAGACACGCCACCCAGGTTCTCAAGTACGGGAAGGAGCATGGGTATGCCAAGCTCACCAGAGCCGAATGGAAGGCTTCTCAAGAGGACGCTTGGCAGATGGCGGCGATCGCCACGTTGTTATGTGATGCTCAAGGTGCGTACCGTGGCCCCGCCGGGGACGTGTATGCATTCATGACCTTTGGCAAACCCAAGATTCAGAAGAGATAGGGAAGCCCAAGGATGCCTTGCGCCGCACGGCTGACCGCCGCCGATGAAGGCGGAGGGGGCTAGTGAAAGAACCGCCGGATCAGCCACAACAGGCCCCTCAGCACGATGCTTGTGAGGATGCACGTGGTGATGGGGAAGGAGACGCGGGTGTTGCCGCGCTGGATGACGATGTCGCCCGGGAGACGCCCCAGCCAGGGGATCGTTGGGGCGAAAATCCAGGCCGAGCCGATCGCCGCGATCACCAGACCGAGGATCAGCAGCAGCCAGCCGGGGTGACTTGTCACTTGCCCGTTCCCTCAATCCCCAACTCCTCCGCGTGCGGCCGAAGCGCGTCGATCATGAACTGGACGTGCTCGCCCAGATCGACGCCCAGCAGCTCCACGCCGCGGCGGATGACGTCGCGGTCGACCTTGGCCGCGAACGCCTTGTCCTTGATCTTCTTCTTGACGCTCTTCGGGGCGAGGGAGGCGATGCCGTCGGGCCGGACCAGGCAGCAGGCGATGATGAATCCGGCCAGCTCGTCGCAGGCCAACAGCGCCCGGTCCATCGGCGTCTTGGGCTCCAGGCCCCACTTGGTCTGATGAAAAGAGACGGCGTAGGCGATCTCCTCCTCGCCTTGCTCGCGGAGCCAGTCGACGATCCGCTGCGGATGCTCCTCGGGCCACTGCTCGTAATCGGCGTCGTGCACGAGCCCGGCCATCGCCCACCGCTCGGCGTCGGCGTCTTCGCCCCCGTACTGTTTGGCCGCCTCGCGCATGGCGATTTCCACGGCCCGGGCGTGTTTGCGAAGCGAGTCGGTCTTCGTCCAGGCATGAAGCTGCTCGACGGCTTGTTCACGGGTGAGGCTCATCAGGGATTCTCCGGGAAGCGGGTGCACTCTCGGCGGCTGCCCTACCTTGAGGGGACATCGTTCTCAGGCGCGTCGCTTCACCGGTCCCGAGGACCGAGGCGGTTGCCGCAAGACACGTATCCCCCCAATAGGCCAAACCTCGCCGATACTTGTTTGCGAGGCTCACTTATGGCATGATACCCGCTTCGACGCACAACGAGACAGACCCTGGTGGTCTGTTCACGTCGACCTTGCACGTTGGGTGCCACTGCTGGCTTGTCCAGCAGTGCCGGAAGCACGGTTGGCCAAGCCAACCGTGGCACCCGCAAATTCTCCTTGGACAGACCCCAAAGGCCAGCGACCGCGGATGCCAACCGAGCGCTGGCGGAGGTACGGAGGACAAGCCATGCCCGGATTCCCGGACGTCGAGAAGATCAAGTTCGAGGGCCCCGACTCCCAAAACCCTTTGGCTTTCCGGCATTACGACGAGAATGAGCTCGTCGAGGGGAAGCCGATGAAGGACCACCTCCGCTTCAGTGTGGCCTACTGGCATACCATGCGGGGGACGGGGGCCGACCCCTTCGGGCCGGGTACCATGCTCCGCCCCTGGGAGGGGCCCGAGGACACGGTCGAAAACGCCGTCAACCGGCTCCGCGTCTTCTTCGAGTTCTGCGAGAAGCTCGGCGCCGGCTTCTTCTGCTTCCACGACCGCGACGTCGCCCCGGAAGGCGCCACGCTGGCCGAGTCGAACCAGAATCTCGATGCCGTCGTGAGAGCCGCCAAGGAGGAGATGGAGCGGACCGGGGTCAGGCTGCTTTGGGGCACGGCCAACTTGTTCAGCAATCCCCGCTACATGCACGGCGCCGCCACGAGCCCGAACGCCGACGCCTTCGCCTTTGCGGCCGCCCAGGTGAAGAAGGCCCTGGAGGTGACCAAGGAGTTGGGCGGCGAAGGCTACGTGTTCTGGGGCGGGCGCGAAGGCTACCAGTCGATCTGGAACACCGACATGAAGCGGGAGCTCGACAACCTGGCCCGATTCATGCACATGGCCGTCGACTACGCCCGAGAGATCGGCTTCACCGGCCAGTTCTACTTCGAGCCCAAGCCGAAGGAGCCGACCAAGCACCAGTACGATTTCGACGCGGCCGCCTGCATCAACTTCCTCCGAGCGTACGGCCTGACGGACCACGTGAAGCTGAACATCGAGACGAACCACGCCACGCTGGCCGGCCACAACGTGGAGCACGAGCTGGAATACGCGGGCTACCAGGGCTTCCTGGGCTCGGTCGACGCCAACACGGGCGACCTTCTGCTGGGCTGGGACACCGACCAGTTCCCCACCGACGTGTACCTGGGCACCAAGATCATGCTCGCCTTCCTGAAGTACGGCGGCATCGCCCCCGGCGGCGTGAACTTCGACGCCAAGGTCCGCCGCGAGAGCTTCGAGCCCGTCGACTTGCTCTACGCCCACATCGGCGGCATGGACTGTTTTGCCAAGGGCCTGAAGATCGCCGCCGCGATTCGCGCCCGAGGCGAGCTAACGGGCATGGTCGAGGATCGCTACGGCTCGTGGGACTCGGGGCTGGGCGCCGAGATCGAATCCGGCAAGCACGACTTCCAGTCGCTCGAAGCGTACATGCTCCGGAAAGGCGACGCCGAGCCCAACCAGAGCGGTCGGCAAGAGCTGTTCGAGAACGTGGTCAACCGGTACGTGTTCTAGACAGGGGCCAGGTGCCAGGGATGGGGTATTCGGGTCCAGGGACGGGGGATCAGGGACGGGGGATCAAGAGGCCGAGGATCGGAGGCTCTCACGGGGACGTGGCTTGGCGCCGGGGAACAACCGGCTCGCGGTCTCTTGCCCGTTCGCCGCGCGGCGCGATTGCGGTTATACCGGCAGCTTCCCCGCGGCCATCAGCCGGGCGCGTTCGAGCATCGCGTAGTCGACGCTCATCCGCGAAAGCCGCACGCGGCGGAGCACGTCCGGCTGCCCGGCCACCTGCTGTTCGGCCCGCTGCCAGAGCTTGTCGG
>DATKZH010000642.1:0-6173 GCA_035528065.1 Thermoguttaceae bacterium
CGGCTTCGTGGCCACGGCGGCCCACTCGTTGTTCGCCCTCTGGGTGGGCGTGACGGTGGCCAGCGTGCTGGGGGCCACCGCCTTGAGCCTGTTGGAGTTGTTCGTGGCCTTCCTGCAAGCGTACGTATTCGCGTTTTTGTCGGCCTTGTTTATCGGCATGGCGGTTCACCAGCACTAGGCTGCTGGGGGAAAGCTGCCGAAAAAGTCAACGTCACGAGTTAATCAAGGAGAAGGATCCAGTGAACCAGAAGCTCAGCAAGATCGCAGCGTTGGGTGCCATTCTGTTCCTGTTGGCCGCGCCCGTCCTGGCACAACAGCTTCCCGGCGTGCCCGACGACCCCACCACCGAACCGGCGGTTGCCGAGGGGACCGAACCGGCGGCGGCCGACGCCACGGAAGAGGCCGCCGAGCCGACCATCGACAAGGCCCGGCCGGGGATCTTTTCCCTCTTCATGGGCGGCGCCTTCGGGGCCGGCATGATCATCATCGGGGCTGCCTACGGGATCAGCAAGATCGGCGCCGCCGCGGTGGAGAGCATGGCCCGGCAGCCCGAGGTCGCCGGCAGCATCCAGGCCGGCATGATCATCTCGGCCGCGCTGATCGAGGGAGTCACCTTCTTCGGCCTGATCGTCTGCCTCTTGGCTATTAACGCCTCGGGCTGACGGTCTGCCGGTTGTGTGTCGATTGTTCAGTGGCTTCCAACGCGCAAGGCGAAAGCACGATGTTGACCCGAGTCGTTACAGGTCTCGTGGCGGTCCTGGCCTTGGCGGCATGGTCGCTGACGGCCGTGCCGGCGGCCGGCGAGGCAGCCGCTGCCCACTCGGCCCCCGGGGCGAGTGAAAGCGGGGGCCCGGCCCACGGGAGTGCCGGCCAGACCTCCCCAGCTCATGGTGAGAGCGGTAAAGGCGGAGGGGTGGACCCCCTGGATTTCCAGGTCGATCTGGCCCTCTGGACCGGCGTCGTCTTCCTGCTGTTGCTTTTCATCCTCAGCGCGTTCGCCTGGCGGCCGATCGCCCGCGGGCTGAAGAAACGCGAGACGCGGATCGCCGACGAGATCGCCTCGGCCGAGCGGACCAACGCCGAGGCCCGCCAACTGCTGGACGACTACCAGCAGAGGCTTGCCGCCTCGGGGGAGGAGATCCGGCAGATGCTGGAAGATGGCCGGCGCGAGGCGGAGAAGTCGGGCCAGACGATTGTCGACAAGGCCCGCGACGAGGGCCGCGCCGAGCACCAGCGGGCGCTGGAGGAAATCGAGCTGGCCACGGCCGACGCGCTCAAAGAGCTGGCCGAGCGGAGTGCCGACCTGGCGGTCGATCTGGCCGGAAAGATCGTCAGCGCCCAGCTCGACCCCAACAGCCACGCCCGGCTCATCGAACAGGCGGTGAGCAACTTCCCCAAGGCGAAACCGGGGAACAACTGACCCCCCGAGCGGATGGACCGATGTCCCAGGACCCGACAGCACGAGATGCCCGACTGGTCGCCGAAATGGAGGCCGACGTGGGCGTGGAGCACGTCGCCGACGTCTACGCCGAGGCGTTTCTCGGGGCGGCCGAGAGCGCGGGTCAGACCGAGACCCTGCTGGCCGAGCTCGATTCGCTCGTGACCGACGTGCTGGATCGCTTCCCGAAGCTGGAAGAGGTCCTCGCCTCCGCGCGGATCTCGCATGCGGAGAAAGTGGGGCTCCTCGACCGCACGCTGGGGAGCCACGCGTCGGCGGTGCTGCTGAACTTCCTCAAGGTGGTTTCCCGCCACGGCCGGCTCGATTGTCTGCGGGCGGTCCACCACCAAGCGCATGAACTCTACGATCGGATGCGGGGCCGGGTCCGGGTGCAACTGACGACGGCCGCGCCCGTCGACGCCGGCCTGGTCGCCCGCATCACCCAGAACCTCCGCGCCGTGCTCGACGGGGAACCGGTCGTGCAGCAGATCACCGACCCGGACCTGATCGGCGGGATCGTCGTCCGCGTGGGAGATACCGTCTACGACGGCTCCATTGCCACCCAGTTGGAAAACACCCGTCAACAGATGATTGACAGGAGCGCCCATGAAATTCAAACCCGACGAGATCGCTTCCGTAATCCGGCAGGAGATTGAACAGTACGAGTCGCGGATCGACGTCCGCGAGGTCGGTCGGGTGCTGGAGGTCGGGGACGGCATTGCGCGGGTCTACGGACTCTCCGGCGTGATGTCCGGCGAGATGGTCGAGTTCCCCGGCAAGATCTTTGGCCTGGCGTTCAACCTCGAAGAAAACTCGGTGGGAGTCATCATCCTCGACGACTTCCTGACCATCAACGAGGGAGACGAGGTCCGCAGCACCGGCCGGCTGTTGAGCGTGCCGGTGGGCGAGGCCGTGCTGGGCCGGGTGCTGGACCCGCTGGGGAAACCGCTCGACGGACGCGGGCCGGTGGCCACCACCGAGCGGCGAGCCGTCGAATCCAACGCCCCCGGCGTGGCCGAACGCCAACCGGTCAAGGAACCCCTGCAAACCGGCATCAAGGCCATCGACTCCATGACCCCCATCGGACGCGGTCAGCGCGAGCTGATCATCGGCGACCGAAAGACCGGCAAGACGGCCATCTGCGTCGACACGATCATCAACCAGAAGCAGACCGACGTGAAGTGCTTCTACGTGGCCATCGGGCAGAAAGAGTCGAGCGTCGCCGGCCTGATCGACACGCTTCGCCGCGAAGGGGCCATGGACTACACCACCGTGATCGTGGCCGGGGCCAGCGATCCGGCTCCGCTTCAGTACGTCGCCCCCTACGCCGGCTGTGCCATGGCCGAGTACTTCATGTACCGGGGCGGGCACACGCTGGTGATCTACGACGACCTCTCGAAGCAGGCCCAGGCCTACCGGCAATTGTCGCTCTTGATGCGACGCCCGCCGGGCCGCGAGGCTTACCCGGGCGACATCTTCTACTGCCACAGCCGGCTGTTGGAGCGATCGGCCAAGTTGAGCGACGCGTTGGGCGGCGGGTCGCTGACCGCGCTTCCCATCGTCGAAACGCTCGAAGGCGAGGTCTCCGCCTACATCCCCACCAACGTGATCTCCATCACCGACGGACAGATCTACCTCCAGCCCGACCTCTTCTTTGCCGGCCAACGCCCGGCGATGAACGTGGGCATTTCGGTCTCCCGGGTGGGGGGGGCGGCTCAAGTCCCGGCGATGAAAAGAGTGGCCAGCGGCCTCCGCTTGAACCTGGCGGCGTTCCGCGAGCTGGAGGCTTTCGCCCAGTTGGGCACCGACCTGGACCCCGCCACCCAGGCACGCCTCGACCGCGGCTACCGCATGACCGAGATCCTCAAGCAGGGCCTCTACCACCCGTTGCACGTCACCGACCAGGTGCTGGCCATCTACGCCGGCACGCTCGGCCACCTGGACAAGGTCCCCCGCACCGAAGTCGCCGCGTGGCAAGAGGCCTTTCTCCAGTTCTTCCGCGACAACAAGCAAGACGTCTGGCAGAAAATCACCGACACCCAAGACCTCGACCTCCCAACCGCCCAACAAATCGACGAAGCCCTGGCCGAATTCCAGAAGACCCGCGCCGACCGAAAGCAACCCAAGCAGCAAGCCACCGCCACCGTTTAGGATTGGCCCAACAGACAACTTCGCACTCGTTCCCAGGCGGACTGGGAACGAGAGAACTGCGCGAACGAGAGAACGCGACCGCCTGACCCCTGATCCCTGACCCCTGAAATGGCCAAAGCCCGTCAACTCGAAAAACGCCGCCGCTCGATCCGCAACATCCGCAAGATCACGCGGACGATGGAGCTGATCGCCACGGCGCGGTTTCGGCGGGCGATGGACCGGGCCACCGCCGCCAAGGCGTACACCGAACGGATCATCGCCATGGTCGGGCACTTGGCCGCAACGGGACTCGAAGTCAGCCATCCGCTCCTGGAGGGTCGTGACGAGACCAGGCAGGCCACCCTGCTGGTCTTGAGCGCCAATCGGGGCATGTGCGCCGGGTACAATGCCAGCGTCCTCCGCCTGGCCCAAGCCCGATGGGCTGAGCTGCGCAGCGACGTGCCGGATGTGCGTCTGGAGGTCTCCGGAACGCGCGGGATCTCGGCCTTCCGCTTCCGCCGAGTCCTCCCGGACGAGACCTTCACCCATTTTGAAGACCGGCCCGCGTTCGAAGACGTCGAGCTGCTGGCCAACCGTTATCTCGACGACTACCGGGCAGGCCGGCTCGATCGGCTCGACGTGGCCTACACGAAGTTCGAGAGCCTCAGCCGGCACCAGGCCGTGCTGGAGACGCTGCTGCCGCTCGCCGAGTTGGCCGCCGGGGAGGAGGAAGAGGGCCCGGGGGCCAAGATCGAGTACGAGTTCCTTCCCACGGTCGAGAGCATCGTCGACGAGGTGGTGCCCGCCAGCTTCAAGGTGAGGCTGTTCAAGTGCTTTCTCGACGCGGCCGTCAGCGAGCAGATCGCCCGGATGATGGCCATGAAAGCCGCCACCGAAAACGCCGACGCGATGATCGACCACCTGAGCATGACCTACAACCGCGCCCGTCAGACCCAGATCACCTCCGAGCTGCTCGAAGTGATCGGCGGAGCGGAAGCCCTGAACAAATGAGGAATTGCCGATTGCGGATTGACATCTGGCGACGGCAAATTGGATGAGGCGAGACGAGCATGTCGACCACAGCGACCCCTGCCAGCGACTCCGCGACCCGAAACGTCGGCCGCATCACCCAAGTGATCGGCTCGACTTTCGACGTCAAGTTCCCTCAGGATCAGCTCCCGGGGATCTACAACGCCGTCAAGGTGGAGCGCGAGCACAAGGGCATCCAGGTGAAACTCACCGCCGAAGTGCAGCAGCACCTGGGCGGCGGCATCGTGCGGTGCATCGCCCTGGCGAGCACCGACGGCCTGGTCCGCGGAATGGAATGCCTCGACACGGGCGGGCCGGTCCAAGTGCCCGTCGGCAAAGCGACGCTCGGCCGCGTGTTCAACCTGATCGGCGAGCCGATCGACGGGCGCGGGCCCGTGAAGGCGGAAGATTACTGGCCCATCCACCGCGAGGCCCCCGAGGTGACCGACCTCTCGACCAAGACCGAGGTCTTCGAGACCGGCATCAAGGTGATCGACCTGCTGACGCCCTTCGTCCGCGGCGGCAAGGCGGGCCTGTTCGGCGGGGCCGGACTCGGCAAAACCGTCATCCTCACCGAGCTCATCGCCCGCATCGCCAGCTCCCACGGCGGCTACTCCGTCTTCGCCGGCGTGGGCGAGCGGACCCGCGAAGGAAACGACCTCTGGCTCGAGATGCAGGAAGCCGCCATCGGCGACACCGGCCGCAAGGTGATCGAGCAGACGTGCATGGTCTTCGGCCAGATGAACGAGCCCCCCGGCGCCAGGCTCCGCGTGGCCCTTTCGGCCCTTACCATGGCGGAGTACTTCCGCGACACGACCGGCGCCGACGTGCTGTTGTTCATCGACAACATCTTCCGCTTCTCGCAGGCCGGGAGCGAAGTGTCGGCCCTGCTCGGACGCATGCCCTCGGCCGTCGGCTATCAGCCCACCCTGGCCACGGAAATGGGGGCGCTCCAGGAACGAATCGCCTCCACCTCGAAGGGCGCGATCACCTCGGTTCAGGCCGTCTACGTCCCCGCCGACGACCCCACCGACCCCGCCCCCGCGGCCGCCTTCGGCCAGCTCGACGCGTTCGTCTATCTGGAACGGGCGATCTCCGAGAAGGGAATCTATCCGGCCGTCGACCCGCTGGCATCATCCAGCCGTGTGCTCGACCCGCAGTACGTGGGCGACCGCCACTACGCGATCGCCCGACGCGTCCAGCGCACGCTCCAACGCTACCGCGAGCTCCAGGACATCATCGCCATCCTCGGCGTCGATGAGCTGAGCGAGGAAGACAAGATCGTCGTCCAGCGGGCACGCCGCATGGAGCGGTTCCTCTCGCAGCCGTTCCTGGTGGCCGAAGTGTTCACGGGCAAGCCCGGCGAGATCACTCCCCTGGAAGATACCATCCGCAGCTTCGAAGAAATCGCCGACGGCAAGTGGGACCACCTGCCCGAGCAAGCCTTCATGTACGTCGGCTCCATCGAGCAGGCCGCCGAACAAGCGGAGAAGATGAAGTAGTGGCAAGTGGCGAGGAATGTGTAGGGTGGGTCGAGAATGTGTAGGGTGGGTCGAGAATGTGTAGGGTGGGTCGA
>DATKZH010000643.1:0-15662 GCA_035528065.1 Thermoguttaceae bacterium
TCTTACTCCCCACTCCCCACTCCCCACTCCCCACTCCCCACTCCCCACTCCTTACTCCCCACTCCTTACTTCCCACTCACCTGGCATCCGTGACCATCGCCACGGATTCGATCTTGGTATCCCGGGTGACCTCGTTGTAGCTGAGCACGACCAGGTTCGGCAGATGCGCCGACGTCATCTCCCTGAGCGCCGCCCGGATCTGCGGGCTCACCAGCACGAGCGGCGGATGGTTCGCGGCAACGAGCTTCGCGACCTCCGCGGCGATCAACCGACAGGTCGTCTCCACCGCCCGGGGCGACATGCGCACGAACAGCCCTCGCTCCGTGTGCTCGAAGCCCGCGCGAACGCGATCCTCCAGGGCCGGGTCGAGCGTGACCACGTGGAGGCAGCCCTCGGCGTCGCGATACCGGGTGGAGATCGTCCGGGAGAGCTTCGCCCGAACCAGCTCGGCGAGCAGGATCGGGTCCTTGGTCCGCGGCGCGTAATCGCCCAGGGTTTCCAGGATGGATCCGAGCTGGCGAATCGGCACCTGCTCCCGCAAAAGCATCTGGAGGATCTGCTGGACCTCGGCCAGCTTCATCACGCCCGGGATCAGCTCGTCGACGACCGCCGGGGACGTCTGCCGGAGCTCGTCGACGAGGTGCTTGGCGGCGTCGCGGTTGAGGATCTCGGCGGCGTGCTTGCGGACCGTCTCCATCAAGTGCGTGGCAATCACCGCGCCCGGCTCGACCACGGTGTAGCCGTGCATCTCGGCCTGGTCGCGTGCGCCCGGCGCGATCCAAAGGGCCGCGGTGCCGAAGGCGGGGTCTTTGGTCGGCGTTCCCGGCACTTGGCCCGTCGTCATGCCCGAATCGATCGCCATCAGCATCGCCGGCTCGACGGCGCCGTCGGCGACCGGCATGCCGGCGACCTTGACGCGGTACTGGTGCTGGTCGAGCTGGAAGTTGTCGCGGATGCGAACCTTGGGCAGGATGATCCCGATCTCTCCGGCCACCTTCTGGCGGATGCGGTGAATCCGCTCCAACAGATCGCCGCCCCGCCCGGGATCGGCCAGCTTGATCAGGCCCACGCCGATCTCCAGCTCCATCGGATCGACGATCAGATAGTCCTCGACGCGCTCCTCGGGCTTCTTCGCCTTCTCGGCCCGGTTCTTGGCCTGCTCCGACGCCTGGGCCTGGACCGTACGACGAGACAGGATCAAGGCCAATCCGGCGCAACTGGCGCCGATTATCGTCAAGGGGATCGTCGGCAGACCGGTGAGGATCAACACGCCCACAAAAGCGCCCGCTACCGCCAACGCCTGCGGTCGCGAGAACAACTGCCGGAGGAATTCGCTCGGCAAGTTGACGCTCTTGCTGCTCCGCGTGACCAACAGCCCCGCGGCCAAGGAGATGAGGAACGCGGGTACCTGGCTCACCAGGCCGTCGCCGATGGTCAGCTTCGTGAACAGGGAGGCGGCGTCCGTCACGCTCATCCCCGCCTCGACCACGCCGATGAACAGCCCGCCGATGATATTGATCAAGGTGATCACGATCCCGGCGATCGCGTCGCCGCGGACGAATTTGCTGGCACCGTCCATAGCCCCGAAGAAGTCGGCCTGGCTGGTAATCTCTTCGCGTCGGCGCTGGGCCTCGCGCTCGTCGATAATCCCGGCATTCAGATCGGCGTCGATGGCCATCTGCCGGCCGGGCATCCCATCCAAGGCGAATCGGGCGGCCACTTCGCTGATTCGCGTCGCCCCTTTGGTGATCACCACGAACTGGATCACCACGATGATCACGAAGATGATCAGCCCCACCACGATCTTGTCGCTGGCCACGAAGTCTCCGAAGCTGCGGACCACTCCCCCGCCAGCGTCCAGTCCGGCCGATTCCGCCCGGGTGAGGATCAACCGCGTGGTGGCCACGTTCAACACCAGCCGAAACAGCGTCGTGGCCAACAGCAGCGAAGGAAAGATGCTGAACTCCAGCGGCGTGCGCACGTAGATCGTCGTCAACAGAATGATCACCGCAACCGTGATGTTCGCCGCCAGCAGCACGTCCATCAGCCCCGCCGGCAGAGGGACCATGATCACCAACACGCTGGCGATAATGCCAGCGGGCAAGACCAGGTCTCGGGTGCGGGCGAACGGGCCCGCACCCGCGCGCGGCAGGGCGTCAGAAGCCATCCGTCTCTCCGGATGCGCTTGGGTGTTCGGTCGCGATGGGTTCTCGGTAGAAGTGAGGGTGGGGAAAGTATCCAAAACGTGCGGGGATGTCCAGGTCGGTTTGATGCTGCCCGGTAGCCGGCAAGAGGCAACCGATCGACCGGCAACAAGAGGCTGCTAGCAGTGAAAGCGTCCCGACTCCACACGTCTCTAGGGCCTCCGCACGCCTCGCCGCAAATCGTCGCCTCTTAACCTCGTCACGACGGTTCGCGTCGCGACGCTGCTTCGGGGCGCTTCGCGTCCTCGGGAGTGCATAACCTGTTGCACCGTAGCGGCTTCGGGCGCACAGACGCGAAGCGTCCCGCCAGCGCGTTCCCACGCGGAAGCGGGGGAACGATTTGGCTCCGGAGATGGGAATTGCTTCGGCCTTGGTGGGTCACGGTGCCGAGATTGACCGGGGGTGCCATGCCCATCAGTAAGTACCACCGAAGGGGGCCGGTCGCACTGCGATCCTCCCCACGCTTCAAGTTCCCCAGACGCCAGGGCGATATCACTTCCAGGCGGTTCGCCTTGGCTGCCTCTTTCAGGGGGACAGCCGGCGTTCCGTTCTCACGGACCCAGAAGCCCCGACCAGACGGACTACCATGCGCGGCCCACAATGGGGACTCTGTCTCGTTGCCCTGCTCGGACTGGCGGTGTTCGCCGGCTGCGAAGCGCGTCGTCCGGCGCACAGCCCCGCCCGGCAAATGCCTTCCGCCTCACCACGGACGGACGAGACGCCTGGAGGCCTTCTGTTCGTTCGAGGCTATCTCCAAGGATATGAGCAGGCCCGAGAGGCCGGCCAACCGATGCTGGTCTTCTTCACGGCCCCGGGCTGTAGTTACTGCGAGCAGATGGTCCGCGAGGCATCGGCGGATGAGCAGGTGGTGCAACTGTCGAGGCGGTTCGTGTGCATCCTGGTCGACGCCGACACCGAGCCCGAGATCTGTCGCGAGTTCCGCGTGCGGGCGTACCCGACCGTCCAATTCATGTCGCCCCAGGGCGTGCCCCTGAATCGGGTGACGGGAAAGACGCCGGCCGGTCAGCTCGCCTCCCAAATGCAGTCCGCGCTCCAAGCCACCGCCAGCCGCCTGCGGTACGTCCGGGAGACGGCCGTTCGCTAGGCGCACGCGCGAACGGCCGAGGACTGCCTGGAATCGCCACACACGATTGGCCGTGCCGACCCGTAAAGGGCATGGCCATTGTCAAGAATCGATGTAGACTGTGGCAAACGTCGATTCGGCGTGCGGGCGCATTGATCGATGGATCTTCGGTTGCTGAGACCGCCATCCGGGGTCCGGTGCGCTTGCGCATTCGTGCCGTCGAGGCTGCCGCACCATAGCGTGGTCGTGCCGAAGCATCGGGCAGTCCGAATCGATACCGACAATTCCAGCGATCCGCGCATAGGGCGATCAAGCCCTCTCCGGCTCACGGTGGGCCACACGACACGGTCGTGCGCGCTCTTGAATTCCAAGAAGGAGCAGTCATGTCCGGCGACGCTTCAGGTGGCCCCGACGGGGTGTCCGGATCGTCCAGGGAAGAGCTTCTGGCCAGCGTCCACCTCCGCGCGGCGATGCACCAAAAGGCCGGCGCACTGGCGGAGGCGGAGGCGGACTTTCGCTGGATGCTCGCGCAGACCGACGCCGCGCGGCCCGAGGGCCTCGATTGGAGGCGCACGGCTCAGTTTGGGCTCTATGAAGTCCTCTTGGCTCAAGGACGCGACGAGGAAGCGGAGCGGATTGGCTGCGAGCTGTTGCTCGAGGAGCGACCCGATCTGCGAGAAGCATCGGATCAGCTCGTCCAGACGATCGCGACCGTTTCGGCGGCGATCAAGCAGCGGATGGGCCTGAGCACGCACCCGCCGGAGCGTCGCGTCCCGGACTCGCTGCTCGACCGCATGCAGCAGTTCCTGGCCAAGCAGCAGCAGATCGCGGAATTGGCCAACGCGGGCAAGGCGTCAGAGGCGGTCGCCGAGGCCGTCGCGATGGAACCGGAGGCCCGCTTGCTGCTGGGGGAGCGAAGCCCGCGCTACCTGGACCAGGTCGGTTCGACTGCGGTGCTCTGTCGGCGGGCCGGCCAGCTTGCCGAGGCGCGGCATTGGCACCATCGCGAGCTGGATCTGGTCCGGCAGGTGCATCCTCCGGATCACCCTACCGTGGCGCAAGCGTGGGAGAGCCTTGCCGTCACCCGGGTGGCTGAGGTCCGTGCTGCGGAGGCGGCGGGCCGGCTCGACGTGGCATTCGCCCAGGGCCAGGAACTGCTCGGCCTGATTCGGGAGCGGCTCGGCAAGGAACACCCGCATTACGTGGGATGCCTGATGGAGCTGGTGGAACTCGCCAAGAAAGGGGGGGACCCGATGGCCGCCTTGCCTTACGTCCAGGAGATCCTGACGCTCCATCAATCGACCGGCGGCGAGGCCCATCCCGCTTTCAAGGACGTTGCCCCCGATCCGAGCCGCAACCCTGCCGAGCCCGCCATCGCCGTATTCCTCTCGTCGACGTTTCGCGACATGCAAGCGGAGCGGGAAGTGCTGGTCAAACGGGTGTTCCCCAGGCTCCGCGCCATCTGCGAGCAACGGGGCGTCACCTGGACTGACATCGACCTGCGTTGGGGGGTGACCGAAGAGCAGACCCAGCGCCAGGAGGCGTTGCGGGTCTGCCTGCACGCCATCGACCGCTGCCGGCCTTATTTCGTCGGTTTGCTGGGCGAGCGGTATGGCTGGATCCCCGCCGAGCTGATCGACCCGGCGACCGTCGCGCAGTATCCGTGGATCAAGGACCACGCCGGCCGGTCGATCACCGAGTTGGAGATCGTTCACGGGGTGTTGCGGCAGCCGCAGGACGCCGCCCAGGCCCTGTTCTATTTCCGCGATCCGGGGTACGGCGACCGGCTTCCGGCGGAGACGGATCGGGCCGATTTTCTGTCCGAGAGCCCCGAATCGGCCGCGAAGCTCCAAAGACTCAAGGAAACGATCCGGCAGAGTGGCGCCAAGGTGGAGGAAGGTTACCCGACTGCGGACGCGCTGGGGGAGCTGGTATTCCGCGACCTGATGGGGGTGATCGAGCGGCGCTTCCCCGCCGACGGTGGCCTGACGCCTGAGCAGCGAGAGACTCAGGGCCAGAACTCCTTCATCCTCCATCGAGCGTCCGGCGCACTGCCCCGATTGGCCGCGTATCGATCGATCGACGCTCACATGTGGACCTCGCGGGAGCCGCTCGTGGTGACGGGGCCCTCCGGTGTCGGCAAGACCACGCTTCTGGGGGGGTGGTGCCGGCAGTTCCGCGCCGAGAACCCGGCCACGCGTGTTGCCTTTCATTTCGTGGGAGCCACCGAACTCAGCGCAAGGCCCGAGACCCTGCTGCGGCACCTCCTGGCCCAACTGGGCGGGGCCGCGTTCGATTCGGGACGGCTCCCCGCCGACGTTCCCGGCCTGCTGGCTGCGCTGGCGGAGCAGCTTGGTTCTGCCGCGCAAAGCGTGCGGCTCGTCCTGGTGCTCGACGGCCTGGAATGGCTCGACCCCGCATTCGCCGAGGCGCTGCTCGACGCGATCCCCGGCCGGTTGCCGCCCCGGGTCAGTGTCATCGTGGGCTTCGACGCCGAGCCGCTCTGCCAATGCCGTCCGGCGATGGGCTGGCCGCGGTTGGGCGTCGAGCCGCTTTCGATGGACGAACGGCGCGCCATGGTCGAGACGTACCTGGGCCGATTTGGCAAGCGGCTCCTCGACGACCAGGTGACGTTCCTGGCGACGCGGCCGCAGACGGGCGACCCGCTGTACCTCCGGACGCTGCTCGACGAGCTGCGGGTCTTTGGACGCCACGAGGAACTCGACCACCTGATCGCCGAGTTGCTTAAGGCCCCGACCGTCGAAACGCTGCTGACGCCGGTGCTCGACCGGCTCCAGCGCGAGCACGAAACCGACCGCGCCGGCCTGGTCGGCGACGCGTTGTCGCTGCTGGCTTGCTCCGATCGCGGACTCTCGGAAAGCGAGCTCCGCGACCTGTTGGGCGCCCCCGATCGGCCCCTGCCCGCAGCGCTCTGGGCCCCGTTGTTCCTGGCCCTGGAGCCGCTTCTGATCCAGCGCGACGGCCAAATTGACCTGGGAGCGGAGGCCCTACGCCGCGCGGTCCGGGCGCGATATCTTTCTGGCCCTGCACGGGTGCGCGCGATCCATCAGCGCTGTGCCGAGTACGTTGAGACGCAGCCCCGGTCGCCTCGCACGGCCCGCGCGGCGCTCTGGCACTGGGATCAGGCCGGCGACACCGCGGCGCTGGCCGCACGGCTTGCGGACCCCGACCTGATCAGGATCCTCGGCACCGCCGATCCCGAAGGCACCGTCGCCTTCTGGCGTGCGTACGAGACCCGGCAGGGAACCTGCCGCCTCGAAACCGCGTTCGCCCCGTGGCTCGATTCGCCCGAGCGCGATCCTGCGTTGGCGCTGTTGCTGGCCGACCTGCTCGCCCGTCTTGATCGGCGCGAGGCCGCACGGAGAATCCTTACGGCGCTCGACGGCGCGGACCTCGATGCGACGTCGCGAGCTGCCCGGGCGAGACTCCAGCGCCGGCTGGACGCTCCTTCCATTGCGGGGTCCTCGGCTCCGGCCCGGCCCGACGAGGCGGCGGTTGGGTCGTCCTCCGTCTCGACGACGACTTCCCCGGGATCGAGCGCGAGCGGCGGTACGCCTCTGCCCGGCCTCGATGATCTCGATCCCGACGTGCGGGCCTATCTGACCAACCTGGCTCGGTCCGGCGCGGATCCGGAACTGCTGGACACCGAGACCCGGTTCTTCCGGGCCAATGCGGCCGTGGGCAGCCGCAACACGCCCGCCGCGCTGGAGGAGTTCGAACGCGTTGGGGCCGTTTACCGGCGGCGCCAGATTTGGCAACGCGTGGGGCTCTGCCTGATCGGGCGGGTCAACGGCCTGGAGCATCTCGGACGCCATGAACCGGCGCTGCCTCTGATCGAGGAGGCCGAGGAGATTTACCGTCAACTCCAGGACCCCGCAAACCTCCGCCTGGCGCTGATGATGCGAGCCAGCTTGCTCAGGCGGTTGGGCCGAACCGTCGAGGCCCGCGCCGTCTACCGGGAAACGATTGCAGTCTGTCGCGATCTGGGCGACGTGAACCTCCTGCCCGAGATTCTCATCGGCTATTCGGAGGTGCTCGGCCCGGGGGATCCCGAAGCCCGGGCCGCCCTCGACGAGGCCGAGCGCCTGTTCGACCAGCGAGGTGACCACCTGGGTGTGATTCGGGTGCGCAGCACGCGCCGCGCAAGGCAGTTCCGCGCGGACTCGGACTGATCGCTCGCGATCCGTCCAGAAACGTTTTTTGTGGCCGGTGGCCTGTCGAAAGGACTTCGTGCGTTCGCCGATCTCCGGGTCTTGCCGAGGCGGCGAGGGCCGCACGGCCGGGAGAGGTTCGCCCGCGAAACGTACGATCGGGCGCACTTCCTGCCGCCCGGGATCTTGCCAGTGCGCCTGCCGGGCGATTACCATGCGATGCGGGCCGACGGGTCCTCGATGAGGCCGCACGAGAAAGGACCGTATCGATGTCTGGCTGGTTGCGCTTCGGGTTTGCGTCGGGGATGCTCCTGTCGGCCGGGATGGCTCTCGGCGCCGAGGAACCGGCCGGATCGGCACACGCGGCCGTGCAGGTCTCGGAGGCGAAGCCGGACGAACAGGGCTTCCTCGTCCACACGGTCCGCTCCGAGTATCAATCGGGACCGACGCAGATCAAGGTCCTCTTACCCGATCGCTTGGAAGAGGGCAGACGATACCCGGTGCTGTACGTCTTGCCGGTGGAGGCGGGCGACGGCACCCGCTGGGGCGACGGGCCGGCGGAGGTGAAAAAGCACGACCTCCACAACCGGCACGGTCTGATCTGTGTGCTGCCCACCTTCTCCCACCTGCCCTGGTACGCCGACCATCCCACCGACCCCGGCATCCGCCAGGAGAGCCATTTCCTCCGCGTCGTGGTGCCGGCGGTGGAACGCCGGTATCCGGCAATCGCCGAGCCCGAGGGGCGGCTGTTGTTGGGCTTCAGCAAATCGGGCTGGGGGGCGTTCAGCCTGCTTCTGCGCAATCCGCAGATCTTCGGCAAGGCGGCCGCCTGGGACGCCCCGCTGGCCGAAGACCGCCCGGCCCGCTTCGGCATGGGCCCCATCTTCGGCACCCAGGAGAATTTCGAGCGCTATCGCGTCTCGGCACTGCTGGCCAAGCAGGCCGACGCGCTCGGCGGGAAGCCGCGGCTGGTGCTCACCGGATACGACAACTTCCGCTCCCATCACGCCCGAACGCACGAGCGACTGGTCGCCCTGGGCATTCCGCACGTATACCGCGACGGCCCGCAACGCGACCATCAGTGGCACAGCGGCTGGCTCCCCGAGGCGGTCGAACTGCTCATGCACGCGGAAACGCCGTAGGGAGCCGGCGCGAACTACGTTCGCCGGAACGAGAGGCGGAAAGGTTAAGCACAAGGAATCTGACGCCATGAGACTTTGTCGTGTGCTCATGGGGGTGTGTGCCCTCGGCGCGTGCTTGTTGTCTTACGAAGCCGTTTGCCCGGCCCAGACGGCGCCGCGGATCGAACTGAAGGAGTTCCGTATCGAGCCGACGACGCTACGGCTCGGGGAGCCGTTCGTCATCGAGGCGCGGGCCGCGGCAACCGGCGTGAAGCTCGGGAGCTTCCTGCTCCGCACTGCGGACGAGGTGCGAAAGGAGCGTACGATCCCCGGCTTCCCGCTCTATTCCAGCGGCAAGTACTACGTGGCCGAGGAGGGCAAGTACTCTCTGAAGGATAACGGCCGGCTCGATCGCAATCCGCAACCGAATGCGTTCACCCTGGAAGTGAGCACGCAAGGCTGGAAACCGGGGACCTACTGCTTTGCGTTCTTTGCCAGTTGCCGCCCGGCGACCGGCCCGTTTGTCGCCGCCCGGCACGACTTCGCCGTCCTGGTCGAGGGCGACCGCGTGGTGATCGAGGATCTGGGCGGCACGACTCCGGGCCGGAGCCGGACGATCGCGGCCTTCGACGTGGCACCCATGGAGATCGAGCCGGGGCAGCCCGTGACGCTCTCGCTCGAGACCGGCACCGCGGCGATCCGGGGCATCGAGATCACCAACCCGTACCACATCCCTGCCGAGGAGACGCTCGGCGGCTTCTCGTATGTCCCCGACGAGAAGAAATCATACTACGGGCCGCCCGGCTCGCAGACCCTCGCCGACGACGGGGATCTCGATCGGGAAACGGCCCAGGGCAAGCTCGTCCTCGAAATGGACACCCACGGCTGGCCCGCCGGCGCGCATCACTTGCTCGTCAACGTGATCGGGCTGGCAGGTCGCCCGGTGGATCATCGCTCGTTTGCCGTCAAGGTGATCGGACCGAACGATCGCCTGAAGGTGACGGTGGAGCCATCGCACTACTTCGCGCCCGGCACGCATTTCGAGAAGTTCGTCAAGCTCCGCGACGGCACGCTGCTCTGTACCGACAAGCGATCCGTCGATGCTGGCCGCACGTGGCAAGAAGGCACGGGCGGCTTCGGCGTCGGGAGCGTCGAGCTGAAAGACGGTGCGGTGCTCGGCCTCCAGTACCGCTGCCTGCCCGAGGAAGGAGAAAAGGGCTGGTACCGGGTGGAAAGGTCGTTCTCCGTGGACGGCGGGCGGAGCTTTGAGAAGACGCACGCCCGCGTCTTCGTCCCCCAGGCCAAGGCGGCGATGGGGCACGGGCCGCACGTCGGCCCCCTGTTCATGCGATCGATCGTCGCGCGGCCCGACGGATCGCTGGTCGGGCTCTTTGCCGGCTGGTTCCACGGGGACGACGCGCCGTGTCCCTACGGACGAGGCCGTCCCTATTCGCGGAGCTACACCTGCGAGTCGAGCGACGGCGGACGCACCTGGCGCTACCTGGACACGATCGGCTACGCCGAGCTGGGCAGTGAAGGCTACAATGAGGGCACGATGCGGCGTCTTCCCCGCGGAGAGCTGCTGGCCGTGCTCCGCACGGGGAGCGAGAAAGACCCCGCCTGCCAAGACAACCCGATCATGTGGACCACCAGCCGCGACGAGGGTCGCACCTGGTCGCCGCCCCAGCGCACGGGAGTCGAAGGGGCGTTTCCCAGCCTGGCCGTGTTGAGCGACGGGCTGGTGGTGATGGGTTACGGACGGCCGGGTGCCATGCTCGTGTTCAGCGCCGACGGGGGCCGCACCTGGACCGATCCGACCGTGGTCGACCCGACGCCCTACTCCGGGTACACCGACGTGGTAGAGATCAGCACGGGGGTGCTGCTGGTCGGATTCGGTGCCCGAGACTGCCTCGATCCGAAGACCGGCACCCGTGCCGACCAGCTTCGCCTGGCCCGCGTGCGCTACGAGCGTGCGCAGCCATAGCGGGCGCGACGGGGGCTCCGGCGTCGACGATGGAACCGCCCGCCGAGAACGTGCTCGACATGCGATTGAGCTGGAACGCGCATCCCCGTGCTAACCGCCCGGTGAGAGCTTGGTCGGCCCGGTGTACGCGTCCACTTCGGGCGGGTTGGGAAACTTGGCGTCGATGGGCGGCTGCTGCATGCCTTGGGCCAGCTTGAACGTGCTGACGTTCACTCTCGACTTCACCAGCTCGACCACGTTGTACGTGTCGATGAACGTGTCGTAGAACGCCGGGTCCTTCTGCGGGAGCACGAACGCCTTGTGGGCTTCGCCTTCGGCGTCGAAGTACGCCAGGTAGGGGATCGCGCTCATCCCGTCGCGCCGGTTGCTGACGAAGGAGAACCAGCGCCCGTTGGAGGACCAGCGCGGGTAGCTCTCCGCTAGATCGCTGCACACGGCGTCGAGCCTCCGGTGCTCCTTCGTGGCGAGATCGAGCAGGTAGACGTCGGAGCTCTCCTGGTGGATGGGATACGTCGTCTTGTCGGCCAGAACGTGCAGCACGTACTTCCCGCACGGCGAGGGCCGGGGAAACGAGCAGCAGACCCCCAGCTCCGAGTAGGCCTTGACGGTCTGGGGCGATCCCCACGTGTCGGTGGCGACGTCATAGGGCACCCGCATCATGTCGAACCTGCTCTTCTCCCAGTCCTTCGCGTCGGTGATCGGGACATCTTTGCCCCGTACATAGTAGATGTACCTGCCGTCGGGCGACCAGCAGGGATGCGTCTCGATGTACTCGGGGCCGAAGACGGCTTCCGTCGTGCTGATCGTGTTCTTCTCGACGTCGTACACCACCAGATCGCCGCGTTTCTCAAGCGCCTCGAAATAGAACAGCTTGCTGTTGGCCGGAAAGTGGCCGATGAACCGGTTGCAGGTGCCTGCAATGTGACGGCCGTCCGGATGCCACGAGGCGTAGGCAATGGGGCGGAACATGGGCTCCTGCTGCGTGTTGATTTTGCGCACCTCTCCGTCCATGACGAGCATCATCCCCTCATGCGCGGCGCGCAGGTGAACGAGAAACCGGTTGGGATCGTGCTGGCAGAAGGTGTGGCAGTTGAAGCAGGGAAAGGTCCCGTCGCGCGTGGTCACCAGCGCGGACTTTCCAAACGACTCGAGGTCCCTCTGGAAGATGCCCCGAATCGCCGTGCGACTCTTGTTCGGCATGAGGAGCCGATAGACGATGTAGGAATCGACGGGCTCTTGGGCGACGGTGTTGGTAAACTGCTTGAACCGCACCCAGGTGCCGTCTTGTTCTTGCGCGAAGACGTCGTAGGCCAGGCGGCCTCCTTTGCTCGTGTCGAGAAGTCGTCGCCATGATCCGGCCGGGATCCGGCAGGTTCCGTCGCGGCAACGGATCTCGAGCTTCTCACCACCCTCGGAGGATATTCTGACGAGGTAGTCTCGGCCGTCCTCGAGGATCCGGAAGTTCAACGGGGCGATGTTGGGCGGAATCACCAGCGACGTGTAGTCCGGATCGATGCGCGGCTCCCTCCCCGAGGTGGTTGCCGACGCGATGTCCGGCACACGGCCGTAAGACGCCGGCAAGAGCAGCCATGCAATCAACACGGACACGATCGCCGCCGCGGTCAGCCAGGCTGCGAGAACGGAACGTCCCATGCGAATCATCCTCAAGTGGAGTGCGCCGTTGACTGGCGGGGAATCACCTCGAGTTCCGCCCTTCCGAATCGCCGGGTCACCACGTGCCCGGTTTCGAGCGCCCCTATTCCTCCCGCGTCGTGCCGCCGAAACCGCCGCTCGCCCCCGTGATCCGTCGCGGCTGGCGAGGCGTGGTAACGAAAAAGTAGTAGAACATATACGTGTCGCCGTACAGACCCCGAGTCTGCTCCGGCGCCCCCTGGGAGCCCGAATACGGTAACGCGTCTTGGAAAAACCTGTCCACGCCTGCGATGGCGGCCGCGTCGTAGCGGAACCCCCGCAAGTCGACGCGAATCCCTTCCGCCCTCTCCTTCAGCAAGATCGCTTCCTGGCAGTGGGTTGGTATCGAGGCGTATCCTGCCGTCCTGAAGAGGTCGATGTTCATCGCAATCGTCGTGATGGAATCCTGGCCCTTGTCGAGGAGTAACCACGCCATGAGGTATTCGAGCCCCATGCGATTGTCCGGCCTCTTCGCGAGCAGAGTGACGAACGGGACGGTCGGGTCTTCGAACAGGTAACCGTCCACCTCAGGAAGGCGTTTTCTGAGATCCTCGAATTCCCTCTCCGCCGCGTCCGTGTCCGCGATGATCGCCTTGCAGCGGCGCGCGAAATCCCTGTGGAAGAGGGTCTTTTCCAGTACGCTCAGATAATTGGCCGCCATATCGTAGTTGCCGTTGGCCATGCTGCACTGCGCCATGCGCCTCATGTTCTCGTACGTTGTTCCCCGCAGACACATGTTGTTGTAGGCATGTCGCAACGCGGCGTTGACGTGGCCCATCTCATAGAACAGGTCGCTGTTGTACATTCCTTTGCCGGTATCGTCCTCAGCGGCGGTCAGCCCCGGCCTGCCGGCGAAGTTGAACACGAGCCCACGCGAGCCCCACGGCTGAGGGTAGCTGAACATTTCGTCGAGAAGCGCCCCCTCGTGGGACAAGGCGAAATTGGTCATGAACTGTAGGCGGACGTCCCCAAACGGATTCGTCTTCGCTTTCTCCAGAAGAGCGTCCCATCGCCTCTGCTTGTACAACCGGTGGCAGGCGACGACCGTGGCAAGCGGCGCGTCGTACCGAATCAGGTGGAGCAGAATCGCCAGGACGGGAATCGCGACGGCCAGGGCGACGCGGCTCGCCCGGTCGGGCTTGGCCCGCCAGAACGCCGCCAAGCGCGTGCCGGAAAACAAGCGGCCCCAAAACGGAATCAAAAGCAGCAAGACGGAGAGCGCGACGGCCAGCGTGCAATCCACCGCGAAGTAGGCGGTGGTCATGGCCGCCGAGCCGGTGCGAAATGGGGGATTGATCAGGAGGGGACACGTCAGCGCGCCGCGCAGCGAAACCGGGAACACCCAGCGCCAGGCGGCCAGGGGGACGGCGACGCTGAAGATGACGTAAAAGATCTTGAAAAGAAGACCCGAGCGCAGCGGACCGTCGAGCCACTCGAAGAGGACGACCCAAGCCACGAAGAACCAGGCATAGACTCCCAGAAGAAGATAGAGGATGGGAGTGGCCGCCAACGCGTAAACGCGCCGCGCCGCCTTCCCGCGAAACGACAAGTATCCCAGAAACGCCCCGCAGCTCGCGCACAGCCCGAGTGTGTCCTGGACGAGGACAAGCGTAGAGGTGTGCAGGGCCAGCAGCAACACGCACGGAAGAAGCGTCTGGGCGACGGACGCGCTCCTCTCGAGCTTCACGAGCACGCGATGGAACAGGAAGCCGAAGCACGTAATCGACGCCGACACGACCAGCGCCCCGAGCCATCGGTAGTGATAGAGCTGCCCGAGAAACCGGCCCGCATAGCGCAGCGCGCCCGCGGGATGGTCGAGGAACTCCCGCAGGAACGGACGCCCGAACACGAAGAAACAGTCGTTGGTGTCGCTCTGGAAAGCAATGACGTAGCCGTATACCGATTGGTACGCGACGAAGGAAACGGCGAACAGCACCACCAAGCCGACGTACGAGGGGAGTTGCCTATTCATGACCAAGAATGCCCAGGGTCCATTCTCTGCTCCCTTCTCCCGGCAAGGACCGACGACTCGCCGCCCTCAGAAGTTCTTCGCGTAGTAGGCGAGGATGTCTTCCCGGCCCACGATCCCCACCAGCTTCCTCTCCGAATCCACGACGGGAATGCCGCGGATCTTCTTCGACTGGAGCATCTGGATCACCTTGGCGATCGTGCAGCCCTCCTCCACGGTGAGCACCTGTCGGGTGAGCACGTCGCCCACCTTCCTGTCGATCTGCGAGGGCAACATCAGGTCGCTCTTGGAAATGATCCCCTGGAGCCGCCCTTCTTCGTCCACCACGGGGAGCGATCCGATGTGATCGCTCAGGAATAGCGCCAGGGCGCTGCGGCACGGCTCCTCCTCACGCACCGCCACGACGTTGCGCTTCATGATGTCCGCCACGCAGACGCTGGCCACGTCGCGGTAGCGCGCCAGATCCAGGGCCATCTCCACCTCGCCCACGTGGTCGTACTCCAGATAGTCGAAGCCGCACTTCTTGTAGACGTGCCTCGCCCTGGTGTTCGTCACCTCCACCGTGAGCCGGATCGTCTCGAAACCGATTTCGTGCGCCAGCCGGATGCTCGACCGCGTCAGCTCCGTCCCGATTCCGATGTTCTGAAACCGCGGGCTCACCACGGCGAGCATCTCGCACGCGCTATCGTCGATAGGGAACAACGCCGCGTGTCCCACCAGTCCTTCCTCGAAGGAAAGCGCGACCAGGTTGACGCCGTTTCCGATCATGTGCTGGACCCAGCTCTTGCAGGCGTGGTCGCCGATCGGGGGAAGGCCCTGGAAAGAGTGCTTCGGCTCGTAGGCGAGGTACATCTCGATCAACCGCTGGCAGAGCTTGTCGTCCAGCGTGTTGACCAGGATGGCCTCCCCCTTCTTGTTGATGAACGCCTGGGGAAGACTACGAATCATTCCTCCCTCCGCTCTGGAGTCCATCACAATAACCCTCTGTCCAGCCCAACAAGCCGCGAGCCCCCCCAGGGAGGGCCATAGGCGAGCAATATCCCGGGCGAACGAATGCCTCGGCCAGCCCGATCTCCGTTACCCTTATTATCGAGGGAACGGCAGGTCGCTTCAATCCCACACGCCGCCGCCCGCAGGCCATTCCGGCGCGAACTGCGCAGAACCGCCATGCTGTCCATACTCTCCCGCACGTGGCCCAAGCCCTGTGGCAGTCGTCCGTCTGCCGATCGGCAACGCCGGCTTCCATCCGACGGGGGATCCCGCTTGGGGACCGTCAACACGTTTCCCGGCTCGTCGCGACCCGATTCATCCCGTCTGTCCGCAGCTCCGACTGCATCAACGGGGTCACGACGAGCCTGTCAAACGAGACTCGACAGGGCACTAGGGTACTTGGTTTCCGAAAGTTGTTGCAGATGAGTCAAGTTTGTGGGGTTCAG
>DATKZH010000644.1:0-13953 GCA_035528065.1 Thermoguttaceae bacterium
TCTGGGTTTGATTAGACTTTCACTCCTCCCCACAAGTCATCCCCTCGGTTTTCAACCCAAGTGGGTTCGGTCCTCCACGCGATATAACTCGCGCTTCAACCTGCTCATGGGTAGATCACCCAGTTTCGCGTCTACCGCCAACGACAAATCGCCCTATTCAGACTCGGTTTCCCTACGGCTCCGGCCCGGAAGGCCTTAACCAAGCCGCAGACGGTAACTCGCCGGATCATTATGCGAAAGGCACGCCGTCACACTTGGACTCACGCCGCACGAAGCGGCAGCCATGGTGCTCCGACCGCTTGCAAGCGTATGGTTTCAGGTTCTCTTACCTCCCCTAGCAGGGGTTCTTTTCATCTTTCGGTCGCCCTACTCGGTTCACTATCGGTCGTCAGGGAGTATTTAGCCTTACGGGATGGTCCCCGTGGATTCAGTCGGGGTTCCACGTGACCCGACCTACTCAGGTACCCTCCGGGAGGTGATCCGCTTTCGCGTACGGGGCTCTCACCCTCTATGGCACTGCCTTTCCAGTACAGTTCCGCTAGCGTTCACTTTGTAACTCCCATGTGGAAGGCCCTACAACCCCGCAGGGGGGAACCCCCGCGGTTTGGGCTATTTCCCGTTCGCTCGCCGCTACTGAGGAAATCGAGTTTTCTTTCTTTTCCTGCGGTTACTGAGATGTTTCAGTTCACCGCGTTGGCCACGTACGCCTATGGATTCAGCGCACGCCAGTTCAGGGATCCCGGGATCGCAGCTCGTTTGTCAACTCCTCCGGGCTTATCGCAGACTTCCACGCCCTTCAACGCCTCCTGACGCCAAGACATCCCCCATACGCCCTTAGTAGCTTGGCCGCATGAATCCAACGCTCCATCTCCTAACGCGATCCTCTCTGGTGAAAGCAATCGCGAAACAAGCTGGAGCCGATTCACACGCCGCTACTACAGACCGACACGTGCGCCCCGCACGCATTCGCGCTGACGCCCCGGATCGGCCCAAGTAACGATTGATCCGTCCCTCCAGCCGACGCGGGGGAGTCCCCTCGGCCGACCTTCGGTCCGGTTTGCGCTCTTAGGTGCCGAGTCCGTCCCTGCAAGCAGGAACCGTCTCGACGCCTTCGTGAGATGCCACTCTTGCCACAACCAAATTGTCAAAGATCAACTGCCGCGAATCCCAACGAGGAATCGCGAATCAGTACTGCCAGATAGACAGGGAGCGGATTCGGGCCGCCACTCTCCAACGGCCAAACCGAACCCGTTCCCTGGCTATCTGTCGATACGCCGACCGCTCGCCCCTCGGAAGATTCTCAATATAGCGATGCCGCCCCGTGTTGTCAAACGCCTCTGGTGGCGAAAAACAACTTCTTTTGAAAATCGCCCGCCCCCTCCACGGGAGGAGGCTCCTCACTCGCCACAACGGCATTATATCGGTTAGCCGTTCGTGTGCAAGTCAGGGCAATCCGGAAAACCTCGGGCGATCGAGGCCTGCCCCATACCCCGCACTCAAGGGGGGCAGGGCCACGCCTTCTGCCACGTCGGCTCTCAACCCCTTCAATCCCATGCCTTACCTAGTGCGCGACTGCCCGGAATAGCCACTTCGGCGGGCAAGCTACCCCGCTATTCGTGGCGATCAGTCTTGCCACACAGCCAAAGCCAACCGCACCCCCTCTACGCTGTCCAGGCCGTGGTGGTTCATGGGAGACACGATTGCCCAGTCGCAGGTTCGGACCCGGTTACTTCGATTACTCAGCAAGAAGCCGCGTGCGCACTACGCCTACTACGGGATCTTGGGCAATGGTCAGCCTACGTAGGCTTCGTCCTGTTCGATCCGGCTGAGCACCCAGTCGAACTCGCCCGTGGTGATCTTCCCTTCGCAGAACTCGCAGATGCCGGCCATGTTGATCTTCAGCGGGGCCCCACAGTTGGGGCACGCGCTATCCTCCTTCTCCGACTCCTTCACGCCGCGACGCCGGATGAAGGTCCAGTACTCCGTGAAACGGCGGGCTCGATGCGGGCTGCCACAGACGACCTTGCCGGCCGCGTCGATCGTGTAATCCTTCATGTTCGCCCAGATCCGGACGGTAATCGCGTCGAAGAAGGCGTCGGACGCGATCTTGACCGGCCGGAGGCGCCTAATGTGCACGTCCTCGAGCACGTTGCGAAGCCCTTGGCGCTGATACTCCCGAATCCAGAAGTAGTGGGACTGGAACAACTGGTCGGACTGGTAAGGGCGAGCCCGCTCCCATTGGAGCGTGGTCCAATCTTGCTGAAGCTCCAGGAAGACGTGACGGAAGCGGGCCTCGGTCCGCTCCCAGGAGAAAGCGGGGTTGGCCACGGCGAACTGATCGCGCGCCGCGGTATAGTTGGGCTGGACGACGGTCGCCAGATCGGTGCCCGCCTCCGGCACGTCGCTGGTGAGAAGCGGCCCCCGCGCCTCGCGGCGGAGAACCGCAATACTCATCACGAACCAGTGAAACTTCCCCGCCACCATCTTCACGCCGCAGTGCGGGCACGAGTCGTCGGGCAAGCGCTCCGCGGTGCTGCCGCAGTGGGGGCAGCCCAGGGCACCTATCTTCTCCGGCGGGAGTGAGAGGACGTCGCGCCGGCGCGCGAATTTCCAGACCTCTTCGCAGTAGAACGTGTTCTCCCTGGCCGACGGCCCGTCGCCGTAGGCCTCCGTGTAGTTGGTCTCGAAGCGGACGGAAATGCTGATCGCGTCTCGCTGCGGGTCGGTCACCTCGGTGATCTGGGCCCCGCCGACGATGACGCCCCGCACGTCGAGCTTCTCCCGCGGCGGGGCCGCTCCGTCTCGCTTCCGCACGAACTCCCGCACTTCCTGCCTCTCCCGGCCGCCCACCTGCTCCAGCTCCCGCATCGCTCCCGGGCCCAAGTACGGCTGGTAGGTCTTCAGGTCGCCGCGGCCCCGGGCTTCCTGCACCCGGGCATAGAGGGCGCAGGCGAAATCCATGAACAGGATCTCCGAGAAGTTGGGATCGTGCCGGCGAAGCTGCTCGAGACGCGAGCGGACGGCACGGATCGACCGACGCCCGCGTTCGTGCGGCGCCAACAAGGGCTCGCCCGTGTGCGTCGAGCAGTACGTCTGCGAGCTGTTGCTCTTTTCAGCTTGGGCCTTGATCACGGCGAAGACAATGCAGACGGCGATAATGAGAAGGAACACCGGCCAGGAAAACTCACCGCCTCCGCCTCCTCCTCCCGAATAGCCTCCACCGCCGCTGAATCCGCCCCCACCACCCCCGCCGCTGAATCCGCCACCTCCCCCGCCGCCGGAGAACGAGCCGCCGCCGCCGACTCGGGCATCGGCGTCGCCGCCACAAATGAGCACGCACGCGAGCACCGCCACGAGCAGCAGGAGCCATCGCGCGGTCGGCCCACCGGGGAGCCCTCGACGGTCGGATGCGCGTCTCATTTTCTCGTCCTCGGCCGGTTCGGCAGTTCATCGGGGTTATCCTCCCCCGCGGGAAGATCCTGCGAGAGCACGTCGCCCAAGCGTCGGATGCCGTCGAGCAGGGCTTGCGCCGTGTCGTCCGCCGAGCCGATCTTCTTCAGCTCGAACAGGCAACGGCTCCACGCCTCGGGCAGGACGTGGTTGGTGATGCCGACGTCGGCGATCACCTCCACCTGCCGCTCCAGGAGCGACACGTAGACCAGCACGCCCGTCCTCGCCCGGGTGTTCGCCACGCCCTCCTCGACGAACCGCGCCGCGGCGGCCTCGCGCAACTGGGCCTGGCGCCGCTTCCCGGTCGTCAACCGGCGCCGCAGCGGCGGACACACCGAGCAGCCCAGCGTGCCGATGGCGAACAGGACGACCATTTCCACGGGCAGCATGTGCGCCGGATGCCACGTCCAGGGGTTGAACACGATGAACACCAGCCCGGCCAGGGCGACCAGCCCGCCGAAGAGATAGTCCGTGTCGCGATAGCGGCCCGACTGCGGATGAACGGCAACCACGATCTCGGCCGCGGTCTGCGTCTCGGCCTGCTCGACGGCACGGGTCACGTTGTCGAAGTCGTTTTTCTGGAAGCGATGCATCCCTGGTCTCCGGCCCATTTAACTCGGTGGTTGGCGGTTGTCGAAAAGTCACGGCGTGAACACGTGCTTACAGGCCGGGCAGCGGATCGCCTTGCCTTCGTGCGCGGGCGGCAGGCGCAAGGGCATCCGGCAGTTCGGGCACTTGGCGATCTCCTGGCGCCTGGCGCTCGGCGACGCCGAGGCGGCCGCTTTCTTCAGCGGCGGGGGCCTGCGCCGCTCCTCCGACGCCGACGGCTCCAGCGCGATCGTCCGCTCGCAGATCAGGCACTCCACCTGCGTGCCGCGGAGGTGGTCTTCCAGCAGCATGAACTTCCGGCAGTCGCGATGGGGACACTGAACGATGAACGCCATGAATGAAGATTCCCTCCCGCTCGTCAATAATCGTAGGGTGGGTGCTTGCACCCACGCAGGCATTTGCACCCCCTCAGTCTTTGCTATCCACACGGACGTTCGTACCGACGCGGCGGCGGCCGTCGCACCGGGCGGGCCGTTGCGCGTGCGTGCAAGCACGCACCCTACTGAATGTCCAGACTATCCACAAACGCGGCCTCCCGCCGGACGTCCTCCTCGGTGAGCCGGTTCTGACGCTCGATCTCCGTCTGTGCGAAACGGCCGTGCGTCATGTCGAGGGCCATCACGCTCACTCGCCCGTTCGGATCGTAGGCCAGGCGGACCTGGACGGGCGATCCCTGGGGCAAGCCGGGCGGCAGGCCCGCGATGCAGCACTCGCCGATCTGGATGTTGTGCTCCGCCTCGGGCGCCTCGCCCTCGAGCACCTTCACCCGGATCGCCGTGGCCGAGGCGTAGCGCGTCTCGAAGATCTGGCTGGCCGCGGTCGGAAGCTGCGTGTTCTTGGGGATCAGCACGGCGTTGATCCGCTCGCCCCCGTAGATGGCCACCACGCCGAGGCTGTGGGCGTTGACGCCGATCGGCTCCACGCCGCGAAGCTCCCGCCTCAGCTCCTCGGGCATGCTCAGCTTGCCGTCGTCGGCCTTGGCGGCGAGGATCCCGGCGTGAATGGCCGCCCCTTGGGCCACCACCTGGTCGGCGTCGAGCGAGTCGTCGGGCTCCTTGCCCGTCAGCTCCCGAAGCATCCGCCTGACCATCGGCATCCGCGTGGAGCCCCCGACCAGAAGCACGCGGTCGATCTCCTCCCAGGCGAGCTTGGCCTGGTTCTGGACGACCAGCTTCGCCACCACGCGCGTGCGGGTGAGCAGGTCCGAGGTGATCCGCTCGAACTCGGCTCGCGACAGATCCAGCGCGAGCGTGTGGCCTTGATAAGTCAGCTCGATCGGGGCGGTCTCCAGATCGCTCAACAGCTTCTTGCTCTCCTCGGCCAGGCCGGCCAGGGCGTCGCGACGCTGGAGGTCCTCGGTGGGGTCGACGCCGTGCTGCCGGTGAAACTCCTCCGCCAGCAGGCGCACGATCCGGTCGTCCCAGTCCTTGCCCCCCAATTGGACCTCGCCGTCGGTGGCCAGGGTCTCGAACCGCTTCGAGCGGAGTTCGACCACCGTCACGTCGAACGTGCCTCCCCCCAGGTCGTAGACCACGGCCGTCATCTTCTCGCCCGGGATCTCCAGCAGCCGCCCGGAACCCTGCCCCGCCTGGGCCTGCATCGCCGCGTAAGAGAGGGCGGCGGCCGTCGGCTCGTTGATGATGTCCAAGACGTCCAGGCCGGCGATCCGGCCGGCGTCCTGCGTGGCCTTGCGCCGGGTGTCGTCGAAGTAGGCCGGCACGGTGATCACGGCCTTGGCGATCGGGCCGATCCGCCGCTCGGCGTCCTGTTTCAGCTTGCGGAGGATGATCGCCGAGAGCGTCTCGGGCCGCAGCCGGCGAGCGTCCACCGTGCGCGAGTAGAGCGAGGTGCCCATCTCCCGCTTGACCGACACGGCCGCCTTGCTCGAATCGCGGGCCGCGGCGATCCGGGCGGTTTCGCCCACCAGGGCCGTCGTGCCGTCGAGGTAGACCACGCTGGGGGTCAGCGGATCACCCCTCCGATTGGGAATCGTCACCGCCGACCCGGTCCTGTCCAAGCGCGCGATGACCGAAAGGGTCGTCCCCAGGTCGATCCCCACAAGATTACTGTGCCCGCCCGACGGCATCCTCTCCCCTCCTGCCGGCCGACGCTCCCCCAACTCCTTCTCTTATCACACTCTTCGGGCGAATGCAACGCGACGGAGCCCGGGCGCGACCGGCTTGCCCCCGCGGATTCGCGGTCGACAGGTTCGGGCCAAGCCGCGGGAGAGGCGTAGGGTGCGTGAAACGCACCATTATCTCCGGGCCAGGCGAATATGGTGCGTTTCACGCACCCTACGTCTGCGCGCCCGCCTTGCGTAGTGGGCCCGGAGCACGATCGCAAACGCCTTCAGGCCGAGATCAAGGCGACGGAAATCGAATACAAGAAGAAGGTCAAAGGGATCGAAGGGCTGCTCTTCTGATTCGGCAAGTCGTCGAGTGGGCCGGAGAGCCGGCCCTGAACGGTGGGAGGGCCGCCGGGACGACTCGGGCTGAACCGCGGCATCTCCAGCGGTTCGGGCCACCCCTTCTTCTGTGTGTCACCCAGCATGGGGGGACGGCGGAATTCCGAGAGAATTTCTCCGCGGGGTGCTTGCCAAGCCGGCGAGAATCGGTAAACTCTCGGGCGTGGGATGGCTGCCCATTCATTGGTCTGAAATGGCCGAGGGGATGGGGAATCGTGCCATTCCGCCGGAAACGAAGCGGATCGAAAAAGTTGGTGAACGGAGTCGACGGTCCCATGTCCCTCCCGCCCGAACTGGCCCGACATGCCCGACTCCCGAAGGCTCTTGCTCGGCGAGTACCGTCGCACGGTCGACGAGCGGCACCGGGTGCTGATCCCCAAGCCGCTCGCCGACCTTCTGGGGGCCGAGTCGGCCGACTGCATCCTCGCCAAGGAGCGCCCGGGGTGCATCAGCCTTTGGCCCGCCCGGGCCTGGCAGGCGAAGCTCGACCAAGGCGTCCGCTGGATCGAGGAGAAGCTGGGCCACGAAAAGCTGGAGGGCGAGATTGGGCGCGTGCAGATGTTCGGGCGCCTGTTTTCCACGCGGCACACGCCGGTCCAGCTTGCCGGGCGCGGGCGCCTGGTGATCCCCGAAGGCTTTCGCGAGTTTCTGGGGGTCGACCCGCCGGAAGGCCAGGGCGAGGTGATGATCGTGGGGGCCGCCGTGTGCGTCGAGATCTGGAACCCGGCCGACTGGCTCGAATATCTGAAGCGACAGATGCCCAAGTTCCGTCGCCTGTTCGAACACCTCACCCAATAGGAATCTGAATCGGAGCGACCATCCAAAAACACCATGCCCGGCCCGGTGGAGATAGAGCACCTTCCGGATTGTGTCACCCGGTTGGAACGCAAGTCACCAGGGCTTGGCCCTCGAGGGCCACGGACCCGCCTGGCTCTTTGCCCCGGGCCGGGCATGGATGGATGGTCAGCCGTCGGCTTGCCGCTGTTGAACCGCGAGGTACGCCATGCGCAGCTCGTGCAGCAGGTTGCTGAGGATGACGGTTTCCTCGGGCGTGCGGTTCCCCTCGGTCTTCTCTTCGAGCATGGCGATCGTGTCGACGAAGTGCTTGGCCTGATCCAGGTGGACCTCCGGCTTGCCGCCTTCCGGAACGCGCATCAGCCCCATGGCGATCATCGCCTGCATGGCCAGCGAGCCGGCCAGGACTTCGAGCGACGCGGGCGGCAGGGAAGCGTCGGGCTCCGCTTGCGCGGCTGAGGCGGGCTCCTCATCCTGCTGCCGTTGCTGCTGCTTGCGCTCGAGCGCTTCCTTCTCGGCCTGGACCCGGCTTTTCCAGTCCTCGTCGACGATGATCTTCTTTTCCGGCTCGTCGTGGGGCGGATCGGTCATGGATCGCATCCTTCGTCAGACTGCGAGACCTGCTTGCTCTACTCGCTCGCCGTTGCCTCCCGGGTCTCGGCCGGTTGCGGCTCGGGGCGGCTCGTGTGCCGCTTGACCGCGACGGCGACGAAGCCGTCGAACAGCGGCTGGGGACGCGTCGGCTGCGACTTGAACTCCGGATGGAACTGCACGGCCACGAACCAAGGATGGTCGGGGATCTCCACGATCTCCACCAACGCGCCGTCCGGGCTCGTGGCGACCACCTGCATCCCATGGGCGGCGAACTGCTGCCGGTAGAGGTTGTTGAACTCGTAGCGATGACGGTGCCGCTCCGAGATCTCCAGCCCGCCGTAGCACTCCGCCGCACGGGTGCCGGGCACGAGCCGGGCGGGCTGCGCCCCCAGACGCATCGTGCCTCCCTTGTCGGTGATCGTCTTCTGCTCGTCCAGAAGGCAGATCACCGGGTAGGGGTTGTCCTTGTCGAACTCGGTCGAATTGGCGCCCTCCAGATGGATGACGTTTCGGGCGTACTCGATCACCGCGCACTGCATCCCCAGGCAGATGCCCAGGAAGGGGATCCCGCGTTCTCGGGCGAATCGGACGGCATCGATCTTCCCCTCGATCCCCCGATCGCCAAAACCGCCGGGGATCAGCACGCCGTCCACGCCGGCGAGCAGCCGCTCGGGTCCCTCGCGCTCGATCGCCTCGCTGTGCACCCGTTGAACGCAGACCTGGGCCCGATTGGCGATTCCCGCGTGGTCCAGCGCTTCGTAGATCGACTTGTACGCGTCGCGGTGCTCGGCGTACTTGCCCACCACGGCGATGCTGATTTCGTGATCGGGGTTGCGGAGCCGGTGCAAAAGGTCGCGCCAGTGGTCCAGGTCGAGCTCGCCCCCCTTCAACCCCAGCCGTCGGACGATCAGCTTGTCCAGCCCGTGGTCTACCAGGCTCAAGGGGACCTCGTAGATCGAGAAGTCCTTGTCCCGCTCCTCGATGACCGCTTCCACCGGCACGTTGCAGAACAGGGCGATCTTGGCCCGGGCGTCCTGGCCCAGCGAGCGTTGCGTCCGGCAGATGAGGATATCGGGCTGGATACCGATCTGTCGGAGCTGTCCGACCGAGTGCTGCGTCGGCTTGGTCTTCTGCTCGTCGGCGGCCTTCAGATAGGGCACGAGCGTCAGGTGGATGTAGAGGCAGTTCTCCTTGCCGACGTCGAGCGAGAACTGGCGGATCGCCTCCAGAAACGGCTGGCTCTCGATGTCGCCCACCGTGCCGCCGATCTCGCTGATCACCACGTCGACGTCGTCGTTGTCCAGCTTGGCGATCGCCCCTTTGATCTCGTTGGTGACGTGGGGGATCACCTGGACGGTCTGGCCGAGGAACTCCCCGCGCCGCTCCTTATTGATCACCGCCTGGTAGATCTGGCCGGTGGTGTAGTTCGAGTCTCGGGTGAGCGGGCCGTCGGTGAACCGCTCGTAGTGGCCCAGGTCGAGATCGGTCTCGCTGCCGTCGTCGAGCACGTAGACTTCGCCGTGCTGGTAGGGGCTCATCGTGCCCGGGTCGACGTTGAGGTACGGGTCGAACTTCTGCATGCGGACCGAGAGTCCGCGGTTCTCCAGGAGCATGCCGATCGACGCGCTGGTCAGCCCTTTGCCCAGGGAGCTGACCACGCCGCCGGTGACAAAAATGTGTTTCGTGATGTGTTGCGTCATAGAATCACCGTCCTGGCTCAGAGGGTTGCGTCGTGCCGGGAGAATGGGCAGGGAAGGAGGGAACCAAGCGGAACACGTGCCTCCCCCCAAGATCCTCCGCAGAGGACGGCATGCCTACCCGGTTTCCGAGACAGCCAAAGCGCCCATTCTACGCCGAGCGGCAGCGTTCGACAAACCGGCGGTAGTCTTCCGGCGTGTCGATCCCGGACGTGACCTCGGGCACCACCCCGACGAGGATCGAATAGCCCGCATCCAGGACCCGAAGCTGCTCCAGCTTCTCCAGCTTCTCCAGAGAAGATTGAGGAATCTGAGAGAGTTGGAGAAGGAACTCGCGGCGGTAGGCATACAGGCCGATGTGCTGGTAGAAGTGCGGGGGATCGGCGTGAAGCAGTCGATCGTCCCAATCCCGCGCGTGAGGGATGGGGCTCCGGCTGAAGTACATCGCCCGGCCCGAAGCGTCGAATACCACCTTCACGCACGCCGGGTCTTCGAACTGCCGGCGGTTGCGAATCGGCGTGGCCAAGGTCGACATGACCGCGTCCGGGTCCTCCTCCAGGAGCCGAATGGCCAGATCGATCGACGGGCCGGCCAGCTCCGGCTCGTCGCCCTGGAGGTTGACCACGATATCCACGTCGGTCAGTCGGCGGGCCACCTCGGCCACGCGATCGGTGCCGCTGGCGGCCTCCGGAGAGGTCATCTCCGCCTGACCGCCGAACGACCGGACCTCGTCGCAGATCTCTGCGTGGTCGGTCGCCACGCAGACGCCCGCCGGGCGGCACGCTCGCCGGGCCGCCTCGTACGTGTGCTGGATGAGCGGCTTTCCCGTCTGGCGCAGAAGCAGCTTCCTGGCCAGACGCGTGGACGCCAGTCGGGCGGGGATCACCACGAAGCTCGTACTACGGACCCTCAACTTGGGGGCGGGCTGGGCCATTGCGTCGGTCCTCCGTGACCACCTGCCAAAACGCACCGTTTCTACCCGATTTCGCCCATCGGGCATAGATCAGTGGGCCGTGGAACCGGGGGCGGAGCCATGAAAGCGAGGTAGAGCGGACGTCGAGCCACGAAAGCGGGGGAGACGGTCGCCAGCCGGCGACCCCCGGACGGCCCGAGGCAAGCTCACGACTTCGCAGCTTGCCCCGGTTCGGCGAACAGGCGCTTGAGTGGGAGGCTGAGTCCGGGCAGGAGGTCGCCGCCCTCCAGGGTCTGTGGCTCGCTCAAAACGACCGAGTCCTCCGCGGAGGTGAAAACGTGCACCTGCCGCGTGGCCGGGTAGACGTACCATACTTCTCGGACTCCCGCAGCAAGGTACTCTTGCAGCTTGCGATCCATCTCTTCGGCGGTATTGCCTTTGCTGATCACCTCGACGGCCAGGTCGGGGGCCAAGTCCCAGATCGCCTCACGGGGAAATTCACGTCCGGGCAGCCGGTCCCAGGAGATGAACGCCACATCGGGAATCCGCACCAGTCCCGGTGCAAGCCGCATCATGCCATCGGCTCCCAGGACAAAGCCCAGGCCATGCCCTTCCACGTGGTTCCCGAGCAACCGCCCAATCAACGCCGCGAGATACGCTTCGTAAGTCCCCACGGTCTTCTCCACCAACACGCCGTCGACCAGCTCGCAGAGTCGATCTTCGCGGTCGTGGATCTCGATCACGTCCTCCTCGCGTGCCGTGCCCGGGGGAGGATTGCTCCGGATTCGGCTCAGCGGAATGGCGCCGAACCGCTCGGCCAGATCCGCGGCGGTCCAGGCGCCGGGCGCGGGGGCAATCGCGTAGGCCATGGCAAATTCCCGAGCGTTTCAGACAAGTGGCTGCGTGCAAGAGCTACCACACCTCATTCTGGCCCCCAACTCCCGCGGAAACAAGTCGAACGTCCCCCCGTGGAAGGCCCTGGCAGGCGGCTTATTTCCACTCTTAGGAGGTACCGGAGCAACCGGATTCCCGCCGTGAGTGCGGGCCAATGGTCAGCGCTCGCATCGGTTTTTTGCCCTTCGTCCGGCCCGGCAATCTGCTACACTTGCGTAGTTTTTCCCTGCCGAATGCGAGTCTTCTCCCCGCGCCCTGCCGCGCACGGGGGGTTATCGCCTCGGCAAGTCAATGTCAGCGTCCACGCGAGGGTCGGGCAGATGTGCGGAATTGTCGGATATGTCGGTCCTTCGGAGGCTACCGATTTCCTGGTCCGAGGGCTCCGCCGGCTGGAGTACCGAGGCTACGACAGCTCAGGGGTCGCGACCATCCACCCCGAAGGCGGGATCCTGACGACTCGAGTCGTCGGCCGCATCGAGGACCTGGAAGCCCGGCTGACCGGCACACCGCAGCCCGGTCGGATCGGCATCGGGCACACCCGCTGGGCCACCCACGGGAGGCCCACCGAAGAGAACGCCCATCCGCACCTCGGGGGGGACGGCGTCTGCGCCGTGGTCCACAACGGGGTGATCGAGAACTTCCAGTCGCTCCGGGCCCGCCTCGAAGCCGAGGGCTACGTGTTCCGGTCCTCCACCGACACCGAGGTGATCGCCCACCTGATCGCCGACTGCCTCAGCCAGCAGCCCTCGGTCGACGACATGGCCGCCGCCGGCTACGCCCCCTTGGCCGCCGCCGTGCAGGCCGCCCTGCGCCAACTCCAGGGGACCTACGGCCTGGCAATCCTCTTTCGCGACTACCCCCAGGTGATCATCGCCGCCCGGCTGGGGAGCCCGCTGATCCTGGGCGTCGGGTCCGGCGAGCACTTCGTGGCCAGCGACGCCTCGCCGTTGGCCGGTCATACCGACAAAATCGTCTATCTCTCGGATCACGAGCTGGCCGTGCTCACGGCCGATTCGATCCGGGTGGTTGACCGAGACCAGGGCCACGTGCGGCACAGCGTCGAGGTGATCGAGATCGAGTCGGGCGACGTCGACCGCGGCGGCTACGACCACTACATGCTCAAGGAGATCTTCGAGCAGCCCGAGGCCATCGAGAACGCCATGCGAGGCCGGCTCGACGAGGACGCGGCCACGGCCCACTTTGGCGGGCTGAACCTCTCGCCCCAGGAGCTGCGGCGCGTCGAGCGCTTGCTGATGACCGCCTGCGGCACGAGCTGGCACGCGGCCCTGGTCGCCGAGTACCAGTTCGAGACCTTGGCCCGGCTGCCCGTCGAGGTGGAGTACGCCAGCGAGCTGCGCTACCGCAATCCGCCGCTGCCGAGCCGCACGCTGCTGTTCGCCATCACCCAAAGCGGCGAGACGGCCGACACGCTGGCGGCCCTCCGGGAGATGAAGCGTCAGGGCCACCCCACGCTGGGCATCTGCAACGTGGTCGGCAGCACGATCGCCCAGGAATCCGACGGCGGCGTCTACCTCCGCGCCGGACCGGAGATCGGCGTGGCCTCGACCAAGGCGTTCACCAGCCAGTGCACGACGACGGCGATGCTGGCCCTCTACTTCGGACGCCTGCGCCATCTGAGCTTCGACGCCGGGATGCGGATCATCCGCCAGCTCAAGGAGCTGCCCGACAAGGTCCGCCGGGCGCTTGCCACGAGCGACGAGGTCCGCCGGATCGCCGAGAAGTACGCCGACTGCGACAACTTCCTCTACCTGGGCCGCCAGTTCAATTTTCCCGCGGCCCTGGAGGGCGCGTTGAAGCTCAAGGAGATCAGCTACATCCACGCCGAGGGCTACCCCGCCGCGGAGATGAAGCACGGCCCCATCGCCCTGGTCGACGAACGCACGCCCAGCGTGTTCCTCATGCCCCGGGACACGGTCTACGACAAGGTGATGGCCAACCTCCAGGAAATCAAGGCCCGAGGCGGGCCGGTCATCGCCGTCGTCTGCGAAGGCGACACGGAGGCCACCGGCCTGGCCGACGACATCATCGCCGTCCCGGCGTGCGAGGACTACTTGCAGCCGATCGTCTCCGTCATCCCCCTGCAACTCCTCGCCTACCACATCGCCGTGCTGCGCGGCTGCGACGTGGACAAGCCGCGCAACCTGGCCAAGAGCGTCACCGTCGAGTGAGCACCCTCGCCAACCGCGAGACCGCGCTGTCCGCGGGTCTCCCGGCCCCGCACAAGCCGGCGACCGCGCTGTCCGCGGGTCTCCCGACCCCGCACCAGCCCCCGACCGGAGGTCTCCCCTCCTCCCTTTCCGGAGTCGTGCATCCTGTCGATCCCGGCCTCGATCGCGGGACGTCGATCGGGTCCCAAGCCCACGGGTTGCAACCCGTGGGCTTCGAGCTTGTTTCGTTCTTGACACAGGACGCGACAAGAGCGGGGCAACGGCAGGCGGCCCCGCGAGCACGAGGGCTCCCGATTCGGCCTCCGGGCCGGGAGAAACTGGAAGCACCCCGGGCCGCCCAAAAATGGC
>DATKZH010000645.1:0-30317 GCA_035528065.1 Thermoguttaceae bacterium
CTGCCGTCAAAATGTAGACCGTCACCCAGCAGCCTGCAATCCTATCGGAACGCGACCTTTCTTGGCGGTTTCGGTTTCGCTTCCTCAAGAAAGAGCGGTCAACTTCGCAGGGCCCTCTGCTGGGTGGCAAGAGCCAGCGCTGCTACCACCCGAAAGGGTTGTAAAGAATCGCTGGGCCACTACACCGGACCCTTCGGTTCCGGGCTTCCGGTGGAAGCCCTCCGTTCATTGGCTATGCAAGGCTCAATAAACAGCACCACCAAGCCGTCCGCCCGCCTTTCAGGCAGCAACGGTCTCTCCTCCAACGAAGGCGGTAGCGAGCAGCCGTGTCAGTCGAGGGCGTGTTCTTTCCTGCCATCCCTATTTGCCTGATATCGTGCAAACATGGAAAGGCAATACCCATCGTGGTGGGGGTGCCGACGAGGGGCCGCTTCAAGCCTTCAGGCCACGTGCAGCGACGGCTGCTGTCCGTTTCCCTCGGAGAGTATCTTTCCCTCGCGCAACTTCAGCGTTCTCCCGGCCCGCTCCGCCGCCCTCGGATCGTGCGTGACCATGACGATCGTTCGGCCTTCTCCATTGAACTCCTCGAAGAACCCGATCACCTCCTGACTTGTTTCCGGGTCGAGGTTGCCGGTGGGTTCGTCGGCCAGAATGACCGCCGGATCGTTGGCCAGCATCCGGGCCAGTGCAACCCTTTGTTGCTGACCGACGCTCAGTTCCGCGGGCTTGTGGTCGAGGCGATCCCCGAGGCCCACGCGGTTCAGGAGGGAGGTTGCCGTCTCCTCCTGGGTCTTCTCATCGGCCCCCGCCAAGTACAGCGGAACCTGAACGTTTTCCAGTGCCGTGAGATAGGGCACGAGGTTGAATGTCTGAAAGACAAACCCGATGTTCTCCTTCCGTAGCCGAGCGCGACCGTCGGAGGTCAAGTCGTAGATCGACTCGTCTTCAAGCAGCACACGCCCGGACGAAGGAGAGAGCATTCCGCCGAGCATCAACAGGAGCGTGCTCTTGCCACTTCCGCTTGGCCCGACGACGGACACGAAATCGCCTTTGCCGATGTGAACCGTCGCCTCATCCAGGGCCTTGACCTGTTGGCCGCGATGCTGATAACTCTTGCTGACTTTTTCCATTCTCAACATGGATCAGACCTCCTGGAAAGTGGCACAAGGATCGAGTCGGGCGGCGCGCCGGGCCGGAAAGTAGCTGGCCAGCAGCGTGATTCCGGCGGATATGCCGACCGCCCATAGCGCGAGCACCGGCATGGGAAGAACCGGCACTCCGGCGAGTTTCGGGCCGAGAGTGACGGCAAGCGTCGTCCCAATCACAAAGCCAGTGATTCCCCCCACGAGCCCCAGCAACAACGCCTTGAGCAGGAAGATTCGCAGAACCAGGCCGGACTCAGCGCCCAGGGCCATCAGAGTCCCGATCTCGCGTCTCCGCTCGAACACGTTGGCATACATGTAGTTGGCGATTCCGGCCCCTCCCACTACCACGATGATCACCAGGAAGATCACCGACAGCCGTCCCATCATGTGGTTGACGTTTTGCTGAGTCGCCACCACCTGTTTGACGGTGACCACTTTTGCGTCGGGGAGCAGCTTGTTGACGTTGTCGACCAGCCCGGCTGAAATCTCCTCGCAGCAACCGACGATCTCGATGCAACTGACCACCGCGTCCTTGCCCGAGAGGCGCTGCACCGTGTGCAGATGGGCGAAGATGCGGGAGTCGTCGATCGTACCCGTCTGGGGCAAGACGGCGACGATGGAAAACGGCTCTCCCAGCAGCGTCAGGGAATCGTCTTCCTTGGTTCCCAAGGCGGCCGCCACGTCTGCCCCGACGAGCGCTTCGTGGGTATCGAGCGTTTCGATCACACGCTTGCGGACCAGCGTTTTGTTGTCTTCCGGCTTCGGCTCGCCGCCCACGTCGATGGTTCCACATCCTTGCACGGGCCGCGCGAAGATGCCGACCCCGCCCCAGGCCGCCTTGGCCCTGAACTCCTCCTTGGGGAGGATTCCGGTGAGCGTGAAGTTCTTGCCTTGCAGCTCCACCGGAACGCACAACTTCGGCGATAAGTTGTCGACGCCCTGGATGCTCGACATCGTTAGCCGCATGACGTACTCTTCCGGAATCACTTCTTCGTGCATGTCCGCCGAGTAGTAGTCTTGCAGGGTCACCGACTTGGGCAGTACCAGGACGTTTGCGCCCAGGGAGTCCATTTCCCGTGCCACGGCCTTTTCCGAGTAAAAGGTGACGTTCTTGATGGCCACCACCGTGGTGATTCCCAGCACGATCGCCAAGAAACAGGTGAACATCTGGCTCTTGCGTTCGAATAGTTCACGCCAGACGAGGGTTCGCAGTTTCATCGATGCACCTCCTATTTCTTGGGGCCGCAGCCGCCGGGCCCACATTGGCCGTTTGCGCAAGGGCCCGATTGTGCCGATGCGACTTTCCCAACGATCTGGTCTTTGCTCACCGCGCCAACGAACTTGGCGATTGGCTGACCTGGAGGAGCCAAGAGAACCGTGACGGCTTGCGGGGTACGCGGATCAACCTGAAGGTCCTTCAGAAATGCCGCCTCCGTCGGATCGTCGGGATTCAAAGGAACGATCTCCGTTGCGCCGGCAAACCGCGCGTCGGCCTTGAAGTCCCGTGCCCCTTTCCACGCGGCGTCGTTGAATTGAGTCCTCCGGCTTTGAACGCACAGCAGGACCAGCTTGCGATCTTGGATCGCCTTGAGGCATTTTGCGGTACAGGAGCTGACGAATGCCTGCCGGAGTTGGTTTTCGTCGAACTTGATCGGGAGGCCCTTGGTGACGGCCCCGTTGGGGGCCAACGCCAAGACCAGCGGCATCGGAGCACGGCTGACGCCGAACTTGTCCACAACCGGCTTTTCGTTTGCATCCGTCAATTGAATGCCGATCGAGTAGGTAGAGTCACTCCATTTGCTCATGGCGGATTGGAACACTTGATACATCGACTGAGCACTCTGGTCGTTCTCCTTCCAGAAGAAGAGGAACGTGTACTTGCCGTCGCGCGCGCCCGCATCGATGGCGGCGAGCCCTTTGCTCGTACCCGACGACACGGTTCTTCCCTGAACGGCCTGAGCCATGACGTGCCCGGGTACGGCCATCAACGGGCCCAACAGGACAATCGCCATGATGATTGCATGCGTAGGTTCCCTCCTACTCATCATCACTCTCCTTTTGGGTTACACTGCTGGAGCAATCGGCCCGCGGTAACGGTTGCGCCGATCACCAGAAAGACTGACGGTGCTTGATCTCTGATGCGAAGGCCCTCGCGCCAACCGGGGGGCTTCAATAAGCCAAGCCTCTACTGCTGAGGGGGGCAACCGCCGGGGCCGCAACCGCCGGGGCCACAAGCCGAACTGGCCTTTTGAAGTGTCGCCACGATTTCGTCCTTGCTGGTTGCGCCTTCGTACCTGGCGACGGGCATACCGGGCGGAGCCAGAAAGACGGTCACGGCCACCTCGGTTTTCGGGTCTATCTGAAGATCCTTCAGGAAGTCCGCTTCGGCCGCGTCCGTCGGGTCCAGCATGACAATCTCCGTGGCTTGAGCGAACCGGGCGTCCGCTTTGAATTGGCGGACTCCCTCCATGGCCGCATCCTTCGACTCGGTAGTCCCGTTCTGTACGCACAGGAACACGAGCCTGTTTTCCTGGAGTTGCTTCATGCACTTCTCCGTACACGGCGAAGCAAACGCCTTCAGAAGCTCTTGCTTCTCCACCTTCGTCGGAAAACCGCCCGTAACGGCACCATTCGGGGCGATCGCCAGAATGAGCGGCATGGGAGCACGGTCGAGATCGAACTTGTCCACAATGGCTCTTTCCGATGCCGCACTGACGCTGACTTCAACCGAGTCCGCTCTATCCGCCACCTCCTTCATTGCCTCCTGCAACACGCTGCGCATGGCAGCCGTTTGACCGTCCTCCTCTTTCCGGAACAGGGCGAACAGATACTTCTTCGCCTCGGCGGCCTTCTCCATGGCGGCCATGCCGCCTTCGGCCTTTACGGTTGTCTCCGATGGCGTCTCGACCACGACCACCTCCGCGGGCCCTTGCGTCGATGGCTCCGCCGCCGTGTTGGAGCCGCATCCAACGGTCCCGGCCGCAGCGATCATCACCACCGCGGCAAGTGCAATCAGCTTTCTCATAACAGGTTTCCTTCGATGGCCAGCTATGCAAAAAACGGTCAGACGTCTCGCTCATTCGCTCGCGGGAACCGGTCAAGAGCCAACCGCGGCCACGTCCTCGGGCCGTTGGTCCATTCGGCTCGGAGAATCTTTGGGGCATAGAGCCCCGCACTCGGGAAGATGGGCTAATGCCTCCGAGTCCGCGGCGCCCATCGGAACCTCATTCTCCGCCTGCCTCAGCCATTCCACCAACTGCCGATGAAGCGCTCCGCTCGGCTGAGCCAGTGAATAGTACATCCAAAGCCCTTCTCGCCGATCCGTTACGAGACCGGCATGCCTCAAGGTCGCCAGGTGCCGCGACGCCTTCGATTGGCCTATCCCCAGAACCTCGACGATCTGGCAGACACAAAGCTCCCGGCGACAAAGCAGGTTAAGGATTCGCAGCCTCGTTTCATCGGCCAACGCCTTGAACACTTGGATCGTGGACATCCCGAGAATCTCCTGCACCGGTATATCTGTCTATCCGGATGATTAAATCTAACCGCTTCATCGGCCATACGCAACCCCAGTCTTGAGCAAGAAATCGTCGACCGGGGTGTTTCAAAAAACCACCCTTAAGTGACGCAAATGCAGGGACGCCTCCGCCGCCCCGGCCGGGGGGGGCTGGATTCCAGTTCAGTCTGGCCAAGCCCAATCGCGGCGGATTCGGCGTCCTGAGAATCGAAGGTTTTTGGGGCTCCCGCGTGGCTTTAGGTGTTCGCGACCAACCAGCGCCGGGTGCGTTCGGCGATCTGGCTCGCCGTTGCTTCTGGGCACGCTTCGTTACATGAGCCCGGAACGGGCCCAAGGCAACGGCTGCGTCCTGGACCATCGTACGGGCATCTATTCGCTGGGAGCGACACTTCATGAGCTACTACCCTGGAGCGATGGTCAGTCAAGAGGAAGCATGGCTCAGACCTTCTTTGTCCGTCGGTTATCGCGGTTGAAGTACGCGGCCATCGGGCTGTTTGACGAGGTACTTCGGATAGAGTTTGGAACAGCCGCCGGGCTTTGGTGGTTTGCCGGGCGCAGTCTGTCGGACGGCCAGGCGGCGTAACTGCTCGGCCCGGAACGACGACGTCGAGCCGGGCATTCCCTTGAGATCATCCCAGGTGTGTGATGGCGAGAAAACAGGTATAATCGGGGATTATGGATCCTTCCGCCAGCCTGCCCCGTAGGGATTTTCGTGCATTGTCGCACTGGATACTCCACTGTGCAAACAGTGGCGTTTCCCGTCTTGACTTTCTCCGCGAAGTCACGGGAATGCTGTTGGACTTGTCTGGATGCGACGCGGTGGAACTGCGTGTACGAAAGGAAGGCAAGTGCTTCCGCTGTGAAGCCACACGCGAATCTGTACAACCTTTCACCATCGAGGTTATGCGATGCGGGGACGAAGACCCAAATGCGCTATTCGCCCGTGCTGAGGAGAGCAGCGATCTGGAATCGCTCTGCCGGCTGATCCTCGAGAAGCAGTACCCTTCTTCGTCGCCGTTTTTTACCGCCAGCGGCAGCTTCTGGAGCGGGAACGTACGGCACGCGCTACCCCGCGTGCTGGGGCCCGATGCCACGGGCGACGGAGAAGCTCCTGATTCCGACAGATACTACGGCTCGCTGGTCGTTATTCCGTTGCCTGGCAAGGAGGCAACGATCGGGCTCGTCCAACTGAAGAGTAAGGAAGAGGATTTCTTTGGGGCCGGTGACGTCGAATTCTATGAAAACGTCGCCCACACACTTGGGCTGGCGCTGGTGAATCAGGTTGCGCATACCGCTTTGCGAGAGCGGGTAAAAGAACTGACGTGCCTCTATAGTCTCGCCCAACTCGCCGAGCGACCGGGCATAACGCTCGAAGGAATTCTCCAAGGCATTGCGGAGCTTTTGCCGCCTTCATGGCAGTATCCGGAAATCACGGCGGCGCAGATTGCGCTCGACGGCAGTTGCTACGGGACGCCTCAATTCAAGCAAGGCCTGCAAATGCAGTCCGTCGACATTGTGGTCAGTGGCCGGCGTCGCGGCAGCGTGGATGTCGTCTATTTCGAGGAGAAGCCTGAGCTCGATGAAGGGCCCTTTTTGAAGGAAGAACGGAGTTTGATTGATGCGGTTGCACGTCAGATTGCCCTGATTGTCGAACGGCGGCAGGCCGCTGACGAGAAAATGCGTCTCGAGGATCAGTTGCGCCACGCCGATCGCCTGGCGACGATCGGGCAGCTTTCGGCAGGCGTCGCGCACGAATTGAATGAGCCGCTGGGCAATATTCTGGCCTTCGCGCAGCTTGCCCAGAAGCACGCCGACCTTCCCGAACAGACTGCCCGCGATCTCGAAAAGATCGTGGCGGCATCGCTTCACGCGCGGGAAGTGGTGAAGAAACTGATGTTGTTCGCCCGCCAAATGCCGCCGCAGAAGACACGGGTCAATCTCAATACGGTCGTTGAGGACGGGTTGTACTTCCTCGAATCGCGGTGTTCCAAGCACGGGGTCACCCTCGAGCGGCATTTCTCGCCCCGGCTTCCCGAAATCGTCGCCGATCCGTCCCAGTTGAATCAGGTCCTGGTGAACCTCGTGGTCAATGCGATTCAGGCCATGGCGGGGGGAGGCACGTTGAAGATCGCCACGGGTGCATCCGAGAGTCATGTTCTGTTGACCGTCGAAGACAACGGGATCGGCATGAGCGAGGAAGTGCTCCGGCAGGTCTTCATCCCCTTCTTCACCACCAAAGATATTCACGAAGGAACCGGGCTCGGCCTTCCCGTGGTTCACGGGATTGTGAATTCTCACGGTGGAACCATTGCCGTCGAGAGCACTCCGGGCCAGGGCACGCGATTCGAGATTCAGTTGCCCGTCGCCGGTGCGGAAGAAGACAACGAAAGGGATCCCGATGACGTCGGCGAGTAAGAAGGAATCGATCCTGGTCGTGGACGACGTACCCAGTACGATCGAAGTCCTTCAGCGGAATCTTGCCTCCCAGGGGTACACGGTGTTCACGGCACCGGGCGTGGCCGAGGCGCTCGCGATCATCGAAACCACGCCCGTCGACCTGGTCGTGACGGATTTCAAGATGCCGAAGATCAGTGGACTCGATTTGGTCCGCCATATCCGTGAAAACTTCAAAGACATGGAAGTCGTCATGATTACCGGATATCCGTCGGTGGAAGGCGCCGTCCAAGCGGTCAAGAACGGCGCAGAAGAATACCTGGCAAAGCCGTTCACCGATGAGGAGCTCTTCGCTGCCGTGCGGCGGGCACTGGAAAAGCTGCGCGTCCGCAGGATTGGCGGGGGACCGGCGCCGCAAGCTTCCCCCGCACCGTATGGACTGATTGGAGAATCGGCACCCATGCGCAACGTGCTCAACGCGGTGGGCAAAGTCGCGTCGACTTCGGCGACGGTCCTGATTACGGGGGAAAGCGGTACGGGCAAGGAGCTGGTTGCCAGGGCCATTCATTACTGTAGCCCCCGCGTCTCGGCTTCGTTCGTCCCCATCAACTGCGGCAGCATTCCCGAAGGACTGCTGGAAAGCGAGTTGTTCGGGTACGTCAAAGGGGCGTTTACGGGGGCGACGGAGTCCCGGGCGGGCTTCTTCCAGACGGCCGACGGCGGCACCGTGTTTCTCGACGAGATCAGCGAGACGAGTCTCAGCATGCAGGTCAAGCTGCTCCGCGTGCTCCAGGACAAGGAAATCTACATGGTCGGCTCCAGCCGCCGCAGGGAAGTCGACGTGCGGGTGCTGGCCTCGACGAACAAGAATCTGCCGCAGTTGGTCAAGAAGGGCCTCTTCCGCGAGGATCTCTATTTCCGCCTGAACGTGGTGACGATCGAGCTTCCGCCGTTGCGCCAGCGCGGCGACGACGTTCTGCTGTTGATCCGCCACTTCAGCAAGAAGTTCGCCAGGGAGGTGGGCAGGCCGGCACCCCGGTTCTCGGACGAGGCACTCCGCGTGTTGCGCAGCGACTACCCTTGGCCGGGTAACGTGAGAGAGTTGGAGAATCTCGTCCACCGCCTCGTCGTCATGACCGAGGGCGACTGCATCGAAGTGGCCGACCTCCCGCCGCTGATGCGGTTTTCCGTCTCCCGGGAACCCGATCTGAATCGCACTCTGGCGCAAGTCGAAGCAGAATACATTCGCCACGTTCTGGCAAGCCTGGGGGGAAATCGGACCCGGGCCGCAAAAGTGCTCGATATCGACCGGAAAACGCTGCGAGAGAAACTCAAGAGAATCGAAAACACGCCTGACGGCTGAGAGGGCGTGCGGCGGGGAGTTTCTCCCCGCTGGTTCACATTTCCCCGGGAAAGCGTCGGCGTCTGTCCCCCGTCTCCGACCTTCCACCGGCGGATTTCGCGGGAGTTCCTGCCTGCATCGCCGCTTTCTTGGCTCCGCTTCTGCCGCACGCCGTCCCATTCCCCCGGCACGGAGCGATTGGCATACGAATTGCCCTTGGTCCCTGCTGAGCTGGGGCCGCGCCGTTGAACACGACGCGATGCTCCCTTTCTTGCTCTGGGAAGCAAGGATCAAGCCGTTGGCTACCGAGCGTGCTCACGAAGACAACAGGGGAGGATGTGCCATGTCTGGGAGACATCGCGACCTTTGTAGGACGTGTAATCACCGCCCCGGCTGCATCAACGGTGGCACCGCCGACAAGCCCGTTTTCTATTGCGAGGAGTTCGACGCGTACATTCCCGTGTCGCGCGTTTCCTTCGGAAGCGCCTCCCGAACGACTTCCGATGGAAAGGAAGGCTCCGACAAATACAAGGGGCTGTGCTTCAATTGCGAAGACCGTAAGACCTGCACGATCCGCGACCCCGAAGGGGGCGTTTGGCATTGCGAGGAGTATCGGTAGGATGAAACAAGCCATTGCCGCTTCGCACGAAGCAAAAACCCACCCGCCGGAAGACGGCGATGGGACGGATGTGCTGGCAATCCTGGACAAGCATCAGGAAGAGGGACACGGGTTGATTGCCATTCTCGGGGAGATCCAGCGGAGGTACGGCTATCTTCCTGAAAAGGCGCTGCGAACGGTGGGGGAGAGGACGGGTCGCTCTTTGGTCGACATCTACGGCATCGCTACGTTTTACGGTTCCTTTAGTCTCCAACCGCGGGGAAAGCATCTGATCTCCGCCTGCCTAGGCACCGCCTGCCACGTCCGAGGGGCACCGAGGATCGTGGAAGAGCTCGAACGGCAACTCAAGATCAAGACCGGAGAAACGACTCCCGACAAGCAGTTCACGCTCCAGACGGTGAACTGCCTGGGGGCGTGCGCCTTAGGGCCGGTGGTCGTGATCGACGGCCGTTACTTTCCCAAGGTCAGGAAATCGAAAGTCAAGCAGTTGTTGGATGACGCCTTGGCAGGATTCGATCGGACCGACGCCGCGGAGGACAACCGGCTCTTCCCCCTTAGCGTAAGCTGTTCCCGCTGTAACCACAGCCTGATGGACACGAGCTTCGACATCGACGGGCACCCGTCAATCCGGGTCAGAGTATCTTTCGATTGCACGCACGGGTGGCTCAGGCTCTCTTCACTGTACGGTAGCAGCAGTTTCTTCGCCGAATGCGACGTCTCCGAGAACACCGTCACGCGTTTCTTCTGTCCCCACTGCCATGCGGAGCTTGTCGCCCGATCGGATTGTCCGATGTGTGACGCGCCGATGGTGCAGATGATCGTCCGCGGCGGCGGAATGTTGCAGATCTGCCCGCGCCGGGGATGCCAGAACCGCATGCTGGACTTGCTCTGACCGATAACATCCGGGTTGTTTGCTTAGCATAAATTGTCCCGCGGGGAAACACAATGCCGAGGCTATCTTCCGTCGAGGAACTGCAGAGACTGCGAAGCATGCTTTTGGCCGATCGGAGCGAGAGCAAGCCTTGTATCGCGATTTGTGCCGGAACGGCCTGCCGGGCCAGTGGCTGCAACGACGTCGTCCGAGCCGCACAAGGATACATCGTCCAAAATCGTTTGCAGGACAGGATCTCGCTGCAAACGACCGGATGTCATGGATTCTGCGAGATGGGGCCGTTCATACTTACCAAGCCACAACAGGCCTTCTACGCGCAGGTAACCGCCGGCCAGGTCCCCGCGATTATCGAGGCCGTGCTTTCGGACGCCTATGCTGAAGACCTCCTCTACCGGGACTCCCGTACGGGAGAACCATGCTACAAGCGGGACGAGATCCCCTTCTTCAGGAACCAGCAGCGCACCATCCTGGGCATGAGCCAAGAGATCGACCCCACCCGCATCTACGACTACATGGCGCACGAGGGATACCGAGCTCTGGAGAAGGCGTTGTCCAGCCGAAATCCCCGGTGGGTAGTGGAGGAGGTCAAGAAGTCGGGATTGCGCGGCCGCGGGGGCGGAGGCTTTTCCACCGGCCTGAAGTGGAAAATGCTTGCAGAGCAGCCTGGTGACCGCGGCAAGTTCCTCGTCTGCAACGCCGACGAGGGCGACCCCGGGGCCTACATGGACCGCAGCATCCTCGAAGGCAATCCCCACAGCATCCTCGAAGGAATGCTCATCGGCGCGTACGGCACCGGAGCCACCGAGGGAGTCGTCTACGTCCGGAATGAGTATCCCCTTGCGATCAAGCATCTAATCATCGCGCTGGGACAAGCCCGTGAACACGGCCTCCTGGGCGAGGATATCCTGGGGACCGGTTTTTCCTTCGACGTCAGGCTGGTCCGGGGTGCCGGCGCGTTCGTCTGCGGCGAGGAAACGGCGCTGATTCGCTCCATCGAGGGAAAGATGGGCGAGCCCCGCCAGCGCCCGCCGTTTCCCGTCCACAAAGGCATCGGCGGCAAGCCCACGGCCATCAACAACGTCGAGACCTGGGCCAACATTCCCCTCATCCTCCGCAAGGGCGCGGACGAATTCGCCAGAATCGGGACAAAGAACAACTCCGGAACCAAGGTCTTCAGCCTGGTCGGCAAGGTCAAGAACACCGGCCTGGTGGAAGTGCCGATGGGCATCACGATCCGGGAAATCGTCTACGACATCGGTGGCGGCCCGGCGGGTAAGGCCAAGATCAAGGCCGTCCAGACCGGCGGACCTTCCGGAGGGTGTATCCCTGCCGACAAGTTTGATTTGCCCATCGATTACGACACCCTGGCCCAAGCGGGGTCGATCATGGGTTCGGGCGGGATGATCGTGATGGACGAGAACACCTGCATGGTCGACGTCGCCAAGTACTTCATGAGTTTCCTCAAGGATGAATCCTGCGGCAAGTGTTTCACCTGCCGGAAGGGCACCCAACGGATGTACGAGATCCTCGACGACGTCTCCAACGGCCGGGCGACGCTCGAAGATCTGGATCTCCTCGAGGAGTTGGCGCTGGTCGTGAAAGACAGCACCATGTGCGGCCTCGGCCAGACGGCGGCGAATCCGGTTTTGAGCACGCTCCGGTACTTTGCTGATGAGTATCAACGGCACGTGGTCGACAAAAAGTGCGATGCTTTCGTGTGCACCGGCCTGGTGGGGGCCCCATGCCAAGGCGCCTGCCCGCTGGACACCGAGGCCTGGCGCTACGTTGCCCTGCTTGAACGAGGAGACTACGAGGAAGCCTACCAGGTGATCAGGGAGGCTAACCCGCTCCCCTCGATTTGCGCGCGCGTTTGCGATCGCAAGTGCGAACAGCGATGCCAGCTCGGAGCCGGCGGGGGCGAGCCCGTCGCGATTCGTGCTTTGAAGCGGTTCATCACCGACCGCGTGGATCCTTCCGTCTACCAGGCGACAAAGCTCGTCCGGGCCGGCAAGGACGCTCCCAAGGTGGCGGTCGTCGGTGCCGGCCCCGCCGGCCTTTCCGCCGCCCATTACCTTTCTCTGCGGGGATACCAGCTAACGCTCTTGGACGCGCAAGACGAGCCCGGCGGGATGCTGACCAGTTGTATTCCGGCCTATCGCCTACCGCGGGGCGTGGTGCGCCGGGAAATCGCATCCCTGCTGAACGACAACGTCACGCTCAAGTGCCGAACGGCCCTCGGCCGCGACGTCACCGTCGACGGCCTCTTCGCCGACGGTTTCCAGGCGATCTTCCTGGCCATCGGAGCGGACAAGAGCTGGCGCCTGGATCTCGAAGGAGAACACCTTGAGGGCGTCTATTCCTCCATGCAATTCCTCAAGGCCTTCAATCTAAGGAAAGAAGATCTGGCCGGCGGACACGTGGGCATCATCGGCGGCGGCAACTCCGCGGTCGACGCCGCCAGAGTGGCGATTCGCCAGAAAAACGTCCAAAGTGTCAGCCTCCTCTATCGCCGCACCGACCGGGAAATGCCGGCGTACGCCGAAGAAGTCGAAGCCGCCTTGGAGGAAGGGATCAAACTCGAAACATTGGTCTCCCCGGTAAAGATACGGCACATGGAAACCGCGATCAACGAGGGTATCAAAGTGGAAACCATGGTCTCCCCCATCAAGATCCATTCCAGGGGGGGCCGTCTGGTCGGCATCGAGTGCATCAGGAACCGGCTGGGTGACATGGACCCGAGCGGCCGACGCCGCCCCGTGCCCGTGCCGGGCAGTGAGTTCACGCTTTCCTTGAATACCTTGATCGTCGCGATCGGCGAACGCCCGGACAGCGATTGCCTCGACGCCATGGGTCTGGAGCTCGATCGGGGCGGGCGGGTGCGTGTCGATCCGAGAACCCTCTCCACCAATCGGCAAGGCGTGTTCGCCGGCGGCGATCTGGTGACCGGACCCAATACCGTGGCTGACGCCATCGCCGCCGGGAAAGCGGCCGCGGCGGTGATCGACCGCTACCTCCGCGGCAGACAACTCCAGGAACCGTCCCAAGCCAGATTGCCGGAAGTCTTCCTGGAGCCGGCTCCGCTCGACGAGGAACAACGCGACGAGCTGGCGAGGGCCGAACCGGCCACGATCCCCGTCGAAGCGAGGAGGAAGAGCTTCGCCGAAGTGGAGCTCGTCCTCTCCGAGCAAGAAGCAACCACCGAGGCCCGAAGGTGCCTAAGGTGTGACCTGCGGTTCACGCAGTGTGAGAAGAACCTCGACACCAACGTCACGCCAGAAGCGAGAAAACCGGCATGACCACGTTGAACATCAACGGCCTGAGTGTTTCGGTCGACCAGGGCAGCACGTTGCTGGAGGCCGCCAGGTTCTTCGGCTTTCCCATCCCCACGCTCTGCCATCTTGATGGGCTGTCGCCCTATGGGGCCTGCCGGCTCTGTGTCGTCGAAATCGGAGAAGGGCCGAAAGCCAGGCTGGTTTCCTCGTGCACCTATCCGGCCGAGGAAGGGCTCCGGGTCCGCACGGCCTCGTCCCGCGTGCTGCGGGCGCGAAGAATGATCATCGAGCTGTTGCTGGCTTCCTGTCCCCAGTCGAAGACGATCCAGGACCTTGCCGCGGCCCACGGCGTACGCCACCAGCGTTTCAAGCAGGAATACGAGAACTGCATCCTTTGCGGCCTTTGCGTGCGGATGTGCGAGGAACAGATGATGGCCAAGGCCATCGGCTTCCGCCATCGGGGCTCGAAGCGGAGCATCGGCACGCCGTTCGACGTCAAGTCCGACGTCTGCCGGCAGTGCGGCGGCTGCATCTACGTGTGCCCCGCCTGTCAGCTTCGCTGCACCTATAACGAGCCGGGGAAAGCGATCTGCGGCGGCTGTGCCAATCTGACTCCTCCCTGCGTCGAAAAGGAACGATTCGACGACATGATGTGTTATATGGACCCTTGCGTCGCTTGCGAGATCCAGAAGAACCCATGAGCAACAGGAGCCCAGTGGACCATGATATCAGCGTTTTCCAAGGTAAACGCCTCGGCCGCGACCCTGACGAAGAACCGCACGGAGGATTCGATCGTGCCCTCCTCGGGGATGTGCGTCACCTGCGTGGACGGCTGCATCGGGATGTGCGAGATCGGCAAGTCGGCCTATCGCGGCCATGAGGTCCTGTATCCGCAGCCTTTCGGGGTGATCACTACCGCGGCCGAGAAGGCCTATCCCGTCGACTACTCGCACTTCAGCATCATGGGAACCGCCGTCGGTGCCCACGGCATCGAAGCCGACAGCGACAAGGCGATCTTCCCGGCGGTTCGTCTCGAAGTGAGTTTCGGTCACGACGACGGGATCAGGTTCCGACGCCCGTGGATCATTCCCGGGATCGGCTCGACCAACGTCGCCAAGAACAACTGGGAGGGCCTGGCGATCGGCTCCGCCCTGGCCGGAACGGGGCTCACCATCGGCGAGAACGTCGTCGGCATGGACCCCGAGGCGGCCTTCAAGAACGGCCGGGTCGTCGACACGGTCGATCTGAAACGGCGGGTGAGACTGTACCAGGACCATCAACGTGACGGCTACGGCGCGATCATCGTCCAGGCAAACATCGAGGACACCCGACTCGGTGCCCAGGAATACGCCATCGAAAAGCTCGGCGTCGAGTGCGTGGAGCTCAAGTGGGGGCAGGGCGCCAAAGACATCGGCGGCGAGGTGAAAATCAGGGATATCCAAAAGGCCCAAATGCTCCATCAGCGCGGCTACCTGGTCCTCCCCGACCCGACCAGCCCGGACGTCGTCCGAGAGTTCGAGCGAGGCACTTTCAAGGAATTCGAGCGGCATTCGCGGGTGGGAATGGTCACCGAGGAATCGTTCGCCGAGCGGGTGGAGCAGTTGCGCAGGGCCGGGGCTAAATACGTTTTTCTCAAGACCGGCGCCTATCGGCCCGCAGATCTCGCCAGGGCGGTACTTTTTGCCTCCCGGTACGGGATCGATCTTCTCACCGTCGACGGGGCAGGCGGCGGCACCGGGATGAGTCCCTGGCGGATGATGAACGAGTGGGGAGTCCCTCCGGTCGTCCTGCACTCCCTGTTGTATCAGTACGCCAAACGGATGGCCGACAAGGGCGAGCGGGTCCCCGCCCTGGCCCTGGCTGGTGGATTTGCCTTCGAAGATCAAATTTTCAAGGGCCTTGCCCTCGGCGCGCCGCTGGTGAAGCTGATCGGGATGGCCCGGGCCCCGATCGCCGCGGCGATGGTAGGCAAGACCATCGGACGTGCGATCGATGACCACCAGGTCCCGGTCTACATCGACCGGTTCGGCAGCTCGAAAGACGAGATTTTCGTGACCTCCGGCACCCTGCGCAAAGAGCTCGGCCACAAGGAGTTCGAGAAGCTCCCGCCCGGTGCCCTGGGACTTTACACCTACTACGAGCGCCTCGACCAAGGCCTGCGCCAGCTCATGGCCGGCAGCCGGAAGTTCGCCCTGGAGCACCTATCGCGGGACGACATCGCAGCCTTGACGCGTGAAGCGGCAGAGGTCAGCGGGATTCAGTCGATCGCGGATGCGGATCGAATGGAGGTCGATAGAATACTCGACAGTTGACCCTTCACGGTAAGGATCGCAGAAACAATAAGTAGGGCACGACTCCATCGTGCCAGGCACGTTGGAAACGTGCCCCACGGCCATATCGCGACAGTTGTTTCTTGCGCGATCCCAAGCCTTACCGGCCGGGATCCTTCTTCGTCCAGCCTGCGGGCGGCCAGCCATCTCGGTAACGACTTGCAGCGTGCACTTCTTGCCGTCACCTCATTTTGGCAGCGGATGCGCTCAGCCAGTCGGCCGGGAAGCGGTTCTTCTGGTCGTTGAAACACGAGTGGACCAGCCACGATACGTTTGCCAACCTGGAGGAGGCTCGGCTGAGCGTGTTCAAGTACATCGAGACGTTCTACAATCCGGTAAGACTTCACCAAGCTCTCGGCTATCTCTCACCCGACCAATACGAAGCCCAAAACGCCCCGGCAACAGCGGCGTAAAACAAGTCCCCTCCGGAGTCCGCCAGTCCTGGGCCATCGCAACTTTCTGACGGTGTTCTTGAAGGCCTTTCCCATTCTGCGCGTGGCCCTGCGCGTAGGGGGCGTCCTTTTCGTGATTGCGGCCTGGTTCGCCTGGATGCTGCGACCGGCGTGACAGGCTGGAAGCCTGGGCTACATCACCGAGAAGTAGATGTCCACGGCCAGGTCGAGGGCTTCGTTGGTCAGCTCGGTGGGCCGGTCGTGGTAGGCCGAGGCACTGCGGACCTGAAGCAAGAGGTCGCGGGGCTGGCAGAAGCGGAACGGCCGCCCCGCCTTCTTATAGTGCGTCTCGATCAGATAGTCGATCGCCTCCTCGCTATAGGCGATCCCCATGTTCGGGGCCATGATCTGGAAAAGGCCCCGAAACTCCTCTTCCGTGGGGTCGATCACCTCGATCTTGTACGGGATTCGCCGCAGGAACGCCTCGTCGACCAGCTCGCGGGGCTCCAGGTTGGTGGAGAAGACGATCAACTGGTCGAAGGGGACCTGGACTTTCTTGCCGTTGGCCAGATTGAGGAAGTCGTAGCGCTTCTCCAGCGGCACGATCCAGCGGTTGAGGAGCTGGTCGATGCTCATCCGCTGGCGGCCGAAGTCGTCGATCACCAGCGTGCCGCAGTTGCTCTTGAGCTGGAGCGGCGCTTCGCTGATCCCCGTCGAGGTGTTGAGCGTGACTTCCAGCGACGACATCGTCAGCTCGCCGCCCGCGACGATCGTGGGGCGGCGGACGCGGACCCAACGCTTGTCGATCTTCCGCTCGTCGTAGACGCCCCGGCACGACTCCACGGGCACGTCCTCGTGGTTGACCGGATCGTACAGGCGGATGATCTCGCCGTCGATGCCGATCGCCCGGGGGATCCAAATGCTCCGGCCGAAGCACGCGGTGACCCGCTCGGCGATGCTCGTCTTGCCGTTGCCCGGGGCGCCATAGAGGAAAAGCCCTCGCCCGGAGTTGATCGCGGGGCCCAGCCGGTCGAGCATCCTCTTGTTCATCAGCAGGTCTTCGAACGCGCGGTGGAGGTGCTCGGGCGTGGGGTGCTGCCGGGTGAGCGATTGGGCCTCGACGCTGGCCACGTAGTCGGAAAGCGCCACTGGGGCCGCGCCGAAGTAGGTGCAGTGGGCCGAGTAGCGCCGTGCGCGTTCCCGGCCGACGTCGGTCAACTGGTACTGGTAGTCGTTCATCGGCGCCGAGCCCTTGTGAACGACCAATTGATCGTTCTTCATCGAGCGCAGAAGCTCGTCGATGAGGCCGAAGGGGAGCTTGACCTGATCCGCGACGTCCCGCCCCACGGCGTCGCCGCGCGCCAAGAGGAACTTGAGGACCAAGGCCTCCACTTCGCTGTCGGTCAACTGGGCCTGGCGGAACGAATCGGGCTCCCGGGGGAAGAAGTCGTTGGTATCATCGGCGTCGGTTTCCTGCGGCGCGTCCTCGGGCTCCGGCTCTGCGCCTGCCTCGCCGGCGCCCAAACGCTTGATGCGATCGAGCAGGGAGTCGAGCTTCCTATCTCTGGCTTGGGTCTCGACGGGCGAGTCGTGGTCGGGCTCGGTGGCGGCGAGCTCGGACCAGGGATCGGCACCTGCGGCGCCTGCACCGGCCAGACGTGCCAGCAGACTGTCGTCGGAAGAAGGATTCATGAGTCGATCAGGGACTGCGTCGGATTGATCTCAGAGCGGTCTATCTCGCAAGAAGACGTGTCATCTTAAATCTAGCTTTCGCAGGGTTTGGGTCAAACCGTCGGGGGCGCGGGGCATCGGTCCGGGGGGGTGACAGCGGTCGAGCCGAGTCTTATAATTATTTGTTTTGGAGGGATTGCGGAGGACGAGAGCGTGGAGTCTACCGCCAGCGACCGAAGCCCGATCCGCATCGGGGCGGTCGCTTACCTGAATGCCCGGCCTCTGACGTGGTGTCTCGCCGGGTTGGCCCCGCACGCAGAGATCGTCGTGGATCTTCCCAGCCGGTTGGCCGACCAGTTGGCCCAAGGCCGGCTCGACGTCGCCCTGATCCCCTCGATCGAGCGCTGCCGCCACGCCGACTACGCGATCGTCTCCGACGCCTGCGTCGCCTGCGACGGGCCGGTCCGGAGCATCAAGCTTTACGGGCGCGTGCCGGTGGAGCGGATCCGCACGCTGGCCTTGGACGAAGGATCGCGGACCAGTGCTGCGCTTTCGCGGATTCTGCTCAAGGAGCGATTCGGGCTGGAGCCGGAGCTGGAGGAGCTGCCGATCGGAGCGTCGTTTGGGGAGACGGCGGCCGACGCCGTGATGCTGATCGGGGATCGGGCGATGCTCCCGGTGGACGGCCGGTTCGAGTTCGTCTGGGACTTGGGCGAAGAGTGGTCGAGCTGGACCGGCCTGCCGTTTGTGTTCGCGGTGTGGACCGCCCGGTCCGACGTGGACCTGCGCAATACGGGCGAGCTGTTGGCGGCCGCCCGCGACGAAGGAATCCGCCGGCTCGACGAGATTGCCCGGCACGAGGCCCCGCTGGTGGGCATCCCGGAGGAGGACTGCCGCAGCTACTTTCGCGACAACCTTCGTTTCCGGCTGGGCGAGCGGGAGCTCGAGGGAGTGGAGACGTTCTACCGGTTGGCCGCCAAACATCGGCTTGCCCCGACGGGGGTGAAACTTGTCTAGCGCGATCGCCAGCGTGCTGGATCGAGCCGTCGCCGGAGAGCGGCTTGGCCCCGAGCAGGCACTCGGTCTGTTGGAGTCGGATGATCTGGCCGCGCTGGCCCGGGCGGCGGACGCTCTCACCCGGCGTCTGCACCCCGAGCCGTATCGCACGTACAACATCGATCGGAACGTCAACTACACCAACGTCTGCGCGAGCGGCTGTCGCTTCTGCGCGTTCTCCCGGAAGCCCGGCGACCCGGACGGCTACGTGATCGACCGCGGGGAGCTCTATCGGAAGATCGAGGAGACGATCCGACTCGGCGGCGACCAGATCCTGTTGCAGGGAGGGATGCATCCGGAACTGACGCTCGATTGGTATGAAACGCTTCTCCGCGACGTTCGCCAGCGCTACCCGAAGATCAACGTCCACGGGTTCAGCCCGCCCGAGATCTACCACATGAGCCGGGTAGCCGGGCTTTCGGTGACGGCCGTGCTCGAGCGGCTCAAAGGGGCCGGCCTGGGAAGCCTGCCGGGCGGGGGGGCGGAGATCCTGGTGGACCGCGTGCGGCGCGCGGTCAGCCCGTCGAAGGTCTCCGCCGACGGCTGGCTCGACGTCTGCCGCCGCTGGCACGAGCTGGGCGGACGCGGCTCGGCCACGATGATGTTCGGGCACCTCGAAACCCTTGCCGACCGGATCGAGCACTTGGCACGATTACGCCAATTGCAGGATGAAACGCGCGGCTTTACCGCCTTTATCTGTTGGACGTTTCAACCGGGTCATACGGATCTGGCCGGGCTGCGCAAGGCGGGCCCGTTTGACTACCTGAAGACGCTGGCCGTGAGCCGCTTGTTCTTGGACAACTTCCCCAACCTCCAGGCCAGTTGGGTCACGCAGGGCCTGAAGATCGGCCAGATGGCCCTGCGGTTCGGGGCCAACGACATGGGAAGCCTGATGATTGAGGAGAACGTCGTGGCGGCGGCGGGCACGAGCTTCCGCACGAGCGAAGCGGAGATCCGCCGGGCGATTCGTGAGGCGGGCTATCTGCCCCGGCGGCGCAACGTCTTCTACGAGCTTGTCGACGGCCCCCCTACGAACGGTCGCACGGAAGTCGTAAGCTAGGATAGGGTAAGGGATTCCACCCGCGCAAGAGCGGAAGCAGCCATGATCCGAGTTCGTGGACTAACGAAACACTTCGCCGACCTGAAGCGGGGCAAGCTGGTGGCGCTGGACGGAATCAGCTTCCACGCCGAGCCGGGCCAGATCTACGGCCTCCTGGGGCCGAATGGGGCCGGCAAGACCACCGCCTTGCGAATCCTCAGCACGGTGCTCAAGCCCACGGCGGGGACGGCCACGATCAACGGGTTCGACGTCGTCACCCACTCCTCCCGCGCGCGGCACGAGATCGGATTCATGTCGGCCAACACGGCCGTCTACGATCGGATGACCGCGTGGGAGATGGTCGAGTACTTCGGCCTGCTCCACGGCATTCCCCGCGACAGGCTCGCGGAGCGGATGGAGCGATTGTTCGAGCGGCTGAAGATGAACGACATCCGCGACCTGCTGGGAGCGAAGATGTCGACGGGCATGAAGCAGAAGGTCTCCGTGGCCCGGGCGATCGTCCACGATCCGCCGGTGATGATCTTCGACGAGCCCACCTCGGGCCTGGACGTGCTCGTGGCCCGGGCGCTGTTGAAGACCGTGCTCGAGCTACGCGATCAGGGCAAGTGTATCGTCTTCTCCACCCACATCATGCGCGAGGCCGAAAAGCTCTGCGATCGGATCGCGATCGTGCACCGTGGGCATATCCTCACCGAGGGGACTTTGGAAGAGATTCGGGATCGGCACCAGGAGCACGACCTGGAAGAGCTGTTCTTCCAGTTGATCTCTCGCCACGACGAAAGCCACCCGCCGGAAGAGGAGAGGTAGCGCCCTCGACGGCGCCCGCAACACGCAGCGCATGACTTGGTCAAACGTCAAGCTGATTCTTTTCCGCGAGATCCGCGATCAGTCGCGGGATCGGCGCACCCTGTTCGTCATCGCCATCCTGCCGATGCTGCTCTATCCGCTGCTGTGGATGAGCTTCCTTCAGGTCGCGCAGTTCATCGAGAAGAAGCCGAGCAAGGTGCTGGTCGTGGGGGCCAGAGACCTGGGCGATCTGCCCCCGTTGGCGGAGAGTCGTCGGCCTGCCGGCGGGGAACCGGGCGGTCCCGCCGGAGCGCGGTCCGGCTACGCGGATTCGGCGCCTCCACTCGACTTGCACTTTGCGAGCGACGAGCCGCGCGGCGGCGAGCCGACCACGTGGGACCCCCGAGCCGAGGCACGCCGTGCCGTCGAGCAAGGCGACTACGACGCCGCCATCTACTTCCCGCCCGACTTCGCCGACCGAATCGACGCCTTCCAACAAGCCGTCGGCGAGCGACGCGAACCGGCCGAGCTGGACGAGCCGGGCGAGGAGCCGGTCCAAGACGACGCCCGGGAAGCGCCGCCCGGCGTGCCGAGGCCGGAAGTCTTCCATTCCAGCGCTACCGAGAAGTCGCAAATCGCCTTCGTCCGGGTCCGCATCGCGCTGGACCAATGGAGTCAGGAGATCGTGCGGCAGAAGCTGATCGAGGTGGGCTTGCCGACCGCCGCCGAGAAGCCGTTCGGCGTGGACACGGCGGACGTCGCCGAAGGGACCGGACGCCGCGGCACGGCCATGTGGTCCAAGGTGCTGCCGGTGCTGTTGCTGCTCTGGGCCATGACCGGGGCGTTCTATCCGGCGGTCGACCTTTGCGCCGGCGAGAAGGAACGAGGGACGCTCGAGACCCTGCTCTGTAGCCCCGCCGAGCGGAGCGAGATCGTGGTCGGCAAGCTGCTGACCGTGATGCTCTTCAGCATGGCGACGGCCGCGTGGAACCTGGTGATGATGGGCATGTCGGGCGGGTTGCTCTTGGCCCAGTTGCCCCAGTTCGGCCCGCCGCCGGCGACTTCGGCGATCTGGCTTGCGATCGTCTTGGTGCCCGTCTCGGCCATGTTCAGCGCGTTGGCCCTCGCCCTGGCCGCGTTCGCCCGAAGCACCAAGGAGGGACAGTACTACTTCCTGCCGCTGCTCTTGGTCACGATGCCGCTGGTCGTGTTGCCGATGGCTCCCGGCGTCGAATTGAACCTGGGCAACAGCCTGATCCCCGTGACGGGCGTGGTCCTCCTCCTGCGGAGCATGCTGGAGGGGAGCTTCTGGCAGGTTTGGCCGATGGTGTTCCCGGTGGCGGCGGTCACGCTCGTCTGTTGCGCGCTGGCAATCCGCTGGGCCGTGGAACAGTTCAACTCCGAGGCGGTCCTGTTCCGCGGGGGGGAGCGGCTCGACGTGGGCGCGTGGCTGCGACACCTGTTCCAGGACCGTCAGCCGACCCCCACCGTCGCTGCGGCCGTCTCTTGCGGCATCGTGATCCTGCTGGTCCGCTTCTTCGTGAGCCTCTCGATGCGGCAGCCGCAGGGATTTCAGGACTTCGCGGTGATCGCGCTGGTGACCCAACTGGCCGTGATCGCCGCGCCCACCCTGCTGATGACCGTGATGCTCACCAGCAGCCCGCGCCAGACGCTCCTGCTGCGGCGTCCTCGGGGGACCGCCCTGGTCGGGGCGGCGGCGTTGGCCGTCGTGCTCTATCCGACGGTCGACGTGCTCCGGGCCGCCGTCATGCGGCTCTATCCGATCAGCGACGAGATGCAGGAAGGACTCGCCCGGATGCTCGCCGGCTCCCCCAGCCTTGGGTACCTGCTGCTGGTCGTCGCCGTCGTCCCGGCGATCTGTGAAGAGCTCGCTTTCCGCGGCTTCATCCTGTCGGGCTTCCGACACCTGGGCCACCGGTGGAGGGCGATCGTGTACTCCGCCCTGCTGTTCGGGCTGACGCACGCGATTCTCCAGCAGCAGATCGTCGCGTTCGTGGTGGGCGTGGTGATCGGGCTCGTCGCGCTCCAGACCGGCAGCATCTGGCCGTGCATACTGTTCCACGCCATCCACAACGCCCTGGGCGTTGTCGTGGCTCAAGTCTCCGAGCGGATCACGCCCCAGCTTCTGGATCGCTGGCCGGCGCTTGCCTTGCTCGTGTCGCCGTCCCGGGACGGCATCCTGTTCCGATGGCCCGTCGTCCTCGCCAGCGCGGTGGCCACGCTCGCCCTGTTGGCCTGGTTTAAGCGTCTGCCCCACTGGAGATCGGCCGAAGAGGAACGGTACGAGGCGATCCGCCGGGCATCGCAGGACGAGGAGTGAGCGGCCCTATCACAGCTCCCCTCTCCCGCTCGCGGGAGAGGGGCTGGGGGTGAGGGCGTCGCGGCTCGGCGATCGTCCATCTTGCACCCGGTTGCGCCCAACGGTAGCTTGGGGCCAAACGGCCGCCACTGGCGGCTTTCCATCCACCGCACGTGTCCACGCGGCAAGACGGCCAAACCGTGCCCGAACCGACCGGCCAACCCGAGCTCCAAGCCCTCAAGGCCCGCTGCGTGTTCCCCGTCACTAGCGAGCCGATCCCAAACGGCCTGGTGACGATTCAAGGTGAGCGGATCGTGGCCGTTGGGCGTGAAACGCCGGCCGGCCACGTTCACGACTTGGGCAACGTGGCCATCGTCCCGGGCCTGGTCAACGCCCACACCCATCTCGAGTTCAGCGATCTGTCCGAGCCGCTGGGGAGACCGGGCATTGCGATGACCGATTGGGTGGGCGAAGTCATGCGATATCGACGCGGGGCCGGCTACGACCCGCGCGAGGCCGTGGCCGCCGGTCTGCGGGAAAGCGTGATCTGCGGTACGGCCCTTCTTGGCGAGATCGCACAGCCCGACTCGCCGACGAGCCTGTTTGAAACCGCCCCGACGGCGACGACCGTCTTCCTGGAGCTGATCGCCCCGACGGCCGACCGCGTCGATCCGGCGATCGAGTTGGCGCGCCGACATCTGGAGTCGGCCGGCCCATCCGGCCGCTGGCTCCCCGGACTCAGCCCGCATGCCCCGTACAGTGTACACCCGCGGTTACTGCGTCACGTGGCGGAACTCTCGCAGCACGGGCGATTTCCGATTGCCTTTCATCTGGCGGAATCCCGCGAAGAGATGGAATTGCTGGGCCGAGGCACCGGGCCGTTCCGCGATTTCCTCCAGCGCCTCGGCGCGTGGGACGCCGGAGCGTTCCCCGGAGGTCGCCGACCGCTCGACTACCTACGCGAGCTTGCCGCGGCCCACCGGGCCCTGGTGATCCACGGCAACTACCTGGACGACGAAGAAATCGCCTTCCTGGCCGCCCGCGCCGACCGGATGGCCGTGGTCTACTGTCCCCGCACGCACGCCCACTTCGGGCACGCCGGTTATCCCTTGACCAAGCTGCTCCAGTCCGGGGCCACGGTCGCCTTGGGAACGGATAGCAGGGCGTCGTCGCCCGACCTGAGCGTGTTGGCCGAGATGCGGCTCGTCGCCCGCAAGCACGCGTCCATCCGGCCCGACACGGTGCTCCAGTTGGGCACGATCCTCGGGGCCCGGGCGTTGGGCCGCGACCACGTGCTCGGCAGCCTCCAGCCCGGCAAGCACGCCGACCTGGCGGCCGTGGCGCTGCCCGATCGCGACGCGCCCGACCCCCACGAGCTTCTGTTCGACTCGGACCTGCCCGTCGTGGCCGCGTGGCACCGGGGAAGGAGGGTCGATGAATGATGAATGATGATCCGTGTACAACGCCCATGTCCTCCCCGCCCGCGCTCGACTGTTGGTTTCTTACCGGCGCCACGGCCGGCGGCAAGACGGGCGTGGGCGTGGAGCTGGCCCGGCGGATCGACGCGGAGATCGTCTCGCTCGACTCGATGGCTCTGTACCGGGGGATGGACGTCGGCACGGCCAAGCCGACGGCCGCCGAGCGTCGCGAAGTTCCGCACCACCTGGTCGATGTCCTCGACCCTCACGAGGAGTTCAGCTTGGCCCAGTACGTCGACGCGGCGCAACGGTCGGTCGACGAGATCAAGGCCCGGAGTCGCGAGGTCCTTTTCGTGGGCGGGACCCCTCTCTACCTGAAGGGCCTTCTGCGGGGCATCTTCCAAGGCCCGCCGGCCGATTGGGACTTGCGCCGCCGGCTCGCCCGGCAAGCCGAGACCGAAGGGCCCGGTTTCCTCCATCGTCGCCTGGCCGAGGTCGACCCGGCGGCCGCCGAGCGCCTCCACCCGAACGATACCCGACGGCTCATCCGCGCCCTGGAGGTCTACGAGAAGACCGGCCGGCCGATCAGCCGGTTGCAGCGCCAGTTCGAGGTGGCCCGCCCGGCCGACGAGTGCCGCGTGTTCGTGCTCCAATGGCCCACCCAACAGCTCAACGCCCGGATCGACCGCCGCGTCGACGCGATGTTCGCCGCCGGCCTGGTCGACGAAGTCCGCGCCCTCCTCCTCCGCCCTCAACCCTTGAGCAAAACGGCCGCCCAAGCCGTCGGCTACCGCGAGGTCATCGAGCACCTGTGCGGCGAGCGAGGCTTGCCCGAGACCGTTGAGCTGGTCAAGACCCACACCCGCCGATTCGCCAAGCGCCAGCGGACGTGGTTTCGCAGCTTGAGCGAATGCCGGTTCGTCCCGGTCGAAGACCCGATCGACCCGGTGAAAGTCGCCCAGCAGATCGGCAAGCAAGGCTTCCAGCGGCAGTAAGAGCGTGAGCGCTCCGTGCCGTCCAACCTCGCCGAACCGGGTGAAAGCGCTCTTTCGGAGAGTTGACTTGCCGGTACGTATTACGGCGTACCAACGGCGCTCGGGTGGGGCGAAACCAGTCGGCTTCAGCCGACCCACGGTTTGCCACCAGCTTTAGCTGGTGGGAACGGGGACGATCCCCATCAGAACAAGCCGGCTTTAGCCGGCTTCTCGACAAAGGGGTTTCAACCGACTCCCGATGTCTGAAGACCGGCCGAGAAGCCCGGCTGAAGCCGGCTTGAGTCACCGGGTGGGCCCCCTTTCCACCAGCTAAAGCTGGTGGCAGACAGTCCGTCGGCTAAAGCCGACCTGCGCGCCCCTGCACTGCGGTCCAAAGAGGTCCTGGGGGCAGGGGCCGCCCGGGAAGCCGCCACTGTCACGCAACCCGCGGACGCCGTGCCCAGAACGGCGCGCCCGCTCGCGTCGCTCGCGCGTAAGGGGGAAAGGAGTAAAGGCTCAAGGCGTAAGAGTCCTGGCCACGCGAATCCCGCAGGTCTGGCCGCGGGTGTTCGGAGCGAAGCTGTCACTCCGATGCGCGCACCGGAAGACGGCCGGAGCGCCGACGACGCTGCCGCACGACGGCCCACGCAACACATGGTTGACGCCGAAAGACGGGCCGCTCGGGTCGCTTGGAGGCGATTGGCTGTAGTAGTTATGTAAGTAAAAATCTGCGCACCACTCATATACGTTGCCGTGCATGTCGTGAAGCCCCCACGCGTTGGGCTTCTTCTTCCCCACGGGATGAGTCGTCCCACCCGAGTTCGCCCTCCACCACGCGTAGCCTCTGAGGCTTCCCGCTGGATCGCCGAAGGAGTACCGCGTTGCGCTCCCGGCGCGACAGGCATACTCCCATTCCGCTTCAGTCGGCAGCCGGTACAGGTGCCCGGCTGCTTGCTCTTCGGGGAGTGCGGAGAGCTTGTCGCAGAACTTCTTCGCATCGCTCCAGGAAACCGTCTCGACGGGCCGATTCGGGTCTCCCTGAAAATGGCTCGGATTGGCCCCTATCACACGCTCATATTCCGCTTGCGTCACGGGGTAGATGCCCAAGTAGAACGGTCTCGTGATCCGCACAAGGTGTTGGGGTTTCTCGTCATCCCGACCGGCCGGGTCGGAATCGGGCGATCCCATCATGAACTCTCCGGCGGGCATGAGGACCATCTTCATGCCGATGGAGTTGGCGATAACCGCGCCCGCCTGCACTGCGTCGCCTGCCCGGGATACCGTTGGAGGCTCAATGCGTGCGCGGGAAGCTGCCGGGGAGGCGCGGCGGGGAACGGGTGCCGGCGCTTCGCGTGATCGTGCTTCAGCCTGTGCTGGCGCGGGCCGCGCGGCTTCCGCCTGGGAAGTCACGGCCTCCAGCTCTCGAATCAAACGACGCATGTCGGAGCGAAGATCCCGACCCGGCCGCACTTGGAGCGCGTTGCGAAAAGCCAAGTCCTGGATACTCTCCGGCAGGTCACCGGGACCGGGCATCGTCGTATCGCCCACCAGGACAGGAATCAACCGAATGTGTCGCTGAAGGGCCGCTTCCAATTCGATCCGCACGAAGTCACGGGCATCGTCGAGCCGGCGGCTCCCTTGACGATCTACAAGCCACTGCTCGCCAATCACTGCCAACAACACATCACAGCCGCCTACGGCCTGATGGAGGTACTGCCGGAAATCCACGCCCGCCGGGATGGTATCCACGTCCATGAACACGTTTTCCCGGCCAAATCGGCTCGCGAGGAACTCGTAGATCGTCGTGGTTTGGTAGCTTGAGTCCTGTCGCCGGTACGAGATGAAGATCTTCGGCATCGCCCCCGCCTCCCGGGGTTGGCAAGCTCAGAGATGGCCATGACCGAGTATACCCGACTCATGGCCGTGCATCACCACGAGAGGGAGAACGCCCGGGCTACGTGACAACTGCGCAGGAAAAAGGTGACGGGCACCTTTTGTGCGAAGCACCCGAAGGGCCTTTCAGGCAAAAGGTGCCTGTCACCTTTTTCCGCCAACGGCGCTGTCAGCTACGGCTTTGCCACTTCGTTGCCAGGATTTCCTAACCTGCCTGTATTTCCAAGATTGCGCGATCCACGCAGATCGCACGAGACCTGCCCGCCATTGAACCTTCCCGCCCCCGGCAAGTCCGTCTAGAATAGCGGATTCTGATTTCGGGCGGGTCCCGTGGCCTGGGACCACCGCGCGATGAGACGACTCAGCCCCTTCCCTGTCGAGGAGCCCAAACTTGCTTCGGACACACACTTGCGGAGAGCTCCGGCCGGAACAGATCGGCCAGCGCGTGACCCTGTGCGGCTGGGTCGACACGTACCGCGACCAGGGGGGGATCCTGTTTGTCGATTTGCGGGACCGCTACGGCAAGACCCAGGTGGTCTTCGCTCCGGAAGGGGGGCCCGAGAACATGGCGGCGGCCAAGTCGCTGCGGACCGAGTACGTGGTCGCCGTGACCGGCAAAGTGGCCCATCGTCCGGAGGGGACGGACAACCCCAAGTTGGCTACGGGCCAAGTCGAGGTCCGGGTGGACGAGGTCGAACTGCTCAACCGCAGCCTCACGCCCCCGTTCCAGCCCGGCGCCAAGGAAGCGCCCGGCGAGAACCTCCGGCTCAAGCACCGCTATCTCGACCTGCGACGCCCGGAGATGCAAGAGACGATGCTATCGAGGCATCGAATGATCAAGATCATGCGGGATTACTTCGACGAGCTGGAGTTCATCGACGTCGAGACGCCCATGCTCGGACGCAGCACGCCCGAGGGGGCCCGCGATTATCTGGTTCCCAGCCGTGTGCAGCCGGGCTGTTTCTACGCCCTGCCGCAGTCGCCGCAGTTGTACAAGCAGATCCTGATGATCGCCGGCTACGACCGGTACGTGCAGATCGCCCGGTGCTTTCGCGACGAAGACCTCCGCGCCGACCGCCAGCCCGAGTTCACCCAGTTGGACCTGGAGATGGCGTTCGTCCGGGCTGAGGACGTGATCGGGGTGATCGACGGGCTCATGGTTCGGATGGCCCGGGAGATTCTCGGTCTGGAGCTTTCGCTGCCGCTTGCGCGGATGACGTATGACGAGGCGATGGAGCGGTTCGGGCACGACGCCCCCGACCTGCGGTTCGGCATGGAGCTGGTCGACGTGAGCGATCTGGCCGCCGAGGCGGAGTTCCGCGTGTTTCGCTCCTGCTGCCAGTCGGGCGGGCGCGTCCGCGGCATCAACGCGAAGCAGGCCGCGGGCCGTTACTCGCGCAAAGGGATCGACGAGCTGACCGACTACGTGGTGCAGGACTTCGGCGTGAAGGGCCTGGCCTGGTTCAAGGTCGAAGAGGGCCCGAAGCTGGCCTCCCCGATCGCCAAGAACTTCAGCCCGGACCTGTTGGCCAAGATGGGCGAGCGGATGGGGGCCGAGCCGGGCGACCTGCTGCTGTTGGTCGCCGACAAGTCGGAGCCGGCCGGCAAGGCGCTGTATGCACTCCGCAAGCGGTTGGCCGCGGAACTGAAGCTGTACGATCCCCGGGAGATGCACTTCTCGTGGGTCGTGGAGTTCCCCATGTTCGCTCACGACGAAGAAGAGGGGGGCTGGACGTCGATGCACCACCCGTTCACGATGCCCCGTCCGCAGGACGTCCCGCTCCTGGCGACCGACCCCGGTGCGTGCCGGGCCCAGGCGTATGACCTGGTGGTCAACGGCAACGAGGCGGGTGGCGGGACCATCCGTATTCACGACCAGGGCCTCCAGCGCCGGGTGTTCGACCTGTTGGGGATCGACGAGTCGACCGCCCGGCAGCAGTTCGGGTTTCTCCTGGACGCCCTGGAGTACGGTGCCCCGCCGCACGGCGGGATCGCGCTGGGAATCGACCGGCTGGTGATGCTCTTCGGGCGTCTGGACAGCATCCGGGATTGCATCGCATTCCCGAAGACGCAACGGGCGACCGACCTGATGACCGGGGCCCCCGGCGAGGTCGACGCCAAGCAACTGCGGGAGCTGGGCCTGAAGATCAGCCGTTGACGAGATTGCGGCGGCAAGGGAAACTGGGATTGGCGCTACCCCGGATTGTTCATACCGTGGCCTTGTAGCACAGGCATCTTGCCTGTGTTGCCAATTCCACAGGCTGGAAGCCTGTGCTACCGCGTTCGTGAACAATCCGGGCTACAGGATTGGCATTCCGATTCGATCGGTTGCGAGAAGCAAAGGAGGCGTCCCATGCGGCACAGCGCAGGTGCGCGATGGATGATTCTGGCGGGGGCCTTGGCGGTCGGTTGTTGGGCAGGTTGCCGGAACGGGAGCACGCCAGAGGGGCCCCTGCCCTCCGGTGCGTCCGGCGAGGCCCAAGCGGTGCCGGGCGAGGCCGAAGGGTCGGACGTCGATACGACCCCGGCCGAAGAGCCGCCTCCGCCGCGCACGATCCCCGAAGTCCACCTGCTCGACGCGGATCGCGAGACGTGCCTGGTTGGGGTCGACGACCCCATGCCCGAGGCCGAGCTGGTCGACCTGGACGGCGAGAAGCAGGCGCTGGGCGAACTCCGGGGCGAGAAGCTCACCGTCGTGCTCTTCTGGACGAGCGGCGACTCGGAGTTCTCGGCGATGCGGGCCCAAGCGCTTCTGGAGGACCTCCAGAAGGACGTCCACGAGCCCTACGCGGAGAAAGGGGTCGGGGTCGTCGCCGTCAACGAGGGCGACACGGCGGAGTCGGTCAAGAAGCTGGTCGAGGAGGCCGCCGCCGCGTTTCCCAGTCTTCTGGACGCCGACGGGGCCCTGTTCGCCAAGGTGGCCAAGGAGAAGCTCCCCCGGCCCTACCTGCTCGACGCCGAGGGCAAGATCCTCTGGTTCGACCTGGAATACTCCCCCACCACCCGCGACAACCTGATGCAGGCAATCCGGGTCGCGCTGGGAGAGCTGCAATAGGAGCAGCCAAAAGGGGACATTCTACTTTTCCACGACCAAGAAGTAGAATGTCCTTGCGCTACGATGAACTTGGGAAAGGAGGATGGATGTAGGATACAGCTTGAAACCTTTCGATGGAACCCTGCGGGTAGTCAATCCCGTCCGGAAGAGCTTGGCCAGCAGCCGGAAGCGAGTCTTGCGT
>DATKZH010000646.1:0-15297 GCA_035528065.1 Thermoguttaceae bacterium
GGCACACGGCGTGTGCCTGCTACGGAAGCCGACAGAGCGCCGAGGGTCCCGTCGGGCTCACAGCGTTTCCACGGTCACCGGGATGGGCGACACCGGCGGATGAGCGGCATCCGGCTCGTCCGCTTCCGGCTCGATCACCCGCATCCGGCGCCATCGGCCTTGCAGGAATCGGGCCAGGAACACCATGCCGAGACCCCAGATCCAGACGGTGATCGCGGCCCAGCACCACAACAGGCCCCCGCCGAAGAACTTGACGCCCACCCAGCTTGCCACGACGGGCAAGGGGGCCATCACGAGCTCGGTGAGGAGGATGAACCGCGTGTCGCCTGCGCCCTTGATCGCCCCGGTGAAGATGATCAAGCAGGCATCGAACAGGCAGTAGGCGGCCACGAAGCGGAGCAGCACGACGGTGACGTCGCGCAAGGCGGCGAACTCGTCGGCCGAAACGCCCGCGGCGTGGCCCATCATGAACACGTCGGGCACCAGCACGTACGACGCCCCCAGCGTGCCCATGTAGACCAGCGCCATCGCGAGCGCGGTCCAGGTGGCCCGGGCGGCCAGATCGGGGCGATTGCGGCCCAACTGCTGCCCGACCATCGTGGTCACCGCGATCCCCAGGCCCAGCATGGGGATGAACGCCACGCTGTTGACGTTGAACGCCAGGGTGGTGGCCGCCATGGCGTCCGCCCCGAGCCGACCCACGAGCAGGATGAAGAACGAGAAGGCCGCCACCTCCACAAGAAGCTGCAATCCGTTCGGCCCGCCGTAGTAAAGGATCCGCCGCATCAGGGCCGCGTCGAACCGGCGCCCGCTGACCAGCCCGTACTTGTGGCGATGGACGGGCCGCATCATCCACCACCAGTAGACGGCGACCTTGAGCCACTGCGCCACGACAGTGGCCCAGGCCGCCCCCTCGATCCCCAACGCCGGAAACCCGAACCGGCCGAAGATCCACAGGTAGTCGAGCACCAGGTTCAGGGCCACGGCCGAGCAGTCGACCAGCATCACCACGCGCGTCTGGCCTCGGCCGGTGAAGAACGTGGCGAACGCCGCCGAGATGAGCATCCCGCCCGCCCCGAACGTGAGCACCTGGTAGTAGATCACCTCCAGATCGGCTATCCCCGGGCTGTGGCCCGCCAGCCGAAAGATCGTCGGCGCCAAGGGGATCGTGGCCAGATAGAGCGGCATGGCGATCACCCCGATCCGCGCCCCCTGCCAGACCACCAGGCCGATCCGCTGCGGCCGGTCCGCGCCCTCGTACTGCGCCACAAACGCGTTGCAGTACATGGCCACGCCCAGCGGGAAGCAGACCAGGGTGAAGTGCAAGAGTCCGGCCGGCATGGCGGCGGCCATCGCTTCGGTCGAGTGCCAAAGCAGGAACATCCGGTCGACGAAGTGCATCACGCTCCACGAGCCCGCGGAGATCACCAGCGGAAGCGCCAGCGTGAGCACGTCCCGACCGCCACAGGGACGGGTCCACCAGTTGTCCGCGTCCGCTGTGGCCATGAAGCAATCGGTCGTGGGGGTATCGGTGTGTCGAGTTCGCGATCGGTGCCCCGGGTGCATTATCCCGCGAGAGGAAGGAGGCGTCCAGGGCGGGAAGGTTCGCTCACGAAGCGAGACGGCACGAGGATCACACGGAGCTCACGCGGTCCGAATCGACGTTTCCCATCCCCGGGTTCTCTGGTTTCTATCGCAACCGCCAGTTGCGGAAGGCGACGAGGAGTCGCTCGACGTCGCCCAGCGCGGCCCGCTCCCGGAGGATGGAAACGAGGGTTTCGGGATCGTCGGTGATGACGTTGTCGACGCCCAGCTCGACGAGCCGCACCATGGTCGCGCGGTCGTTCACGGTCCACGCGTGGACCGCCTTGCCGTTTCGCCGCGCTCGGTGGATCAGCTCTTCGTCGACCTGGGCGGCGTTGAGGCTCAAGAAGTCGACGTCGAGCCGCCAGACGTCGCCGATCGACCGGAAGACGGCGAAGCCGACCGTCAAGTTCGGGTTGTGGCGTTTCGCTTCCAGGAGCCCTTCGTAATCGAGGGAGCTGATCACGCACTGGGACTCGAAGCCCGCGTCCCGGACGATTCCGGCGACGCGCTCGGCGAGCTTCTGGTCGTGCCCGTTGAACTTCAGCTCGATGTTCAGCTTGATCCGGTCCCGGGCGGCTTCGAGGGCTTCTTCAAGCGTCGGCACGCGCTGGTCGCGAAACTCGGGCGAGAACCAACTGCCGACGTCCACCTCCTCGAGCTCCTCGTAGGTGACGTCCCAGATCTTCCGGTCCAGGCCAGCCACGCGCATCAGGTCGGCGTCGTGGAAGACGACGACCACGCCGTCCGCGGTCTCCTGGGCGTCGATCTCGGCGAAGTCGGCCCCGCAATGGGCCGCCGCCTCGATCGCGCTGAGCGTGTTTTCCGGCGCCCTGCCCGTGTTCGCGCGATGCGCGGTGACCGCCACGCGATCCTGGACGTCGAGCGTCTCGACGACCGAATACGACGTGACCACCGAGAGACCCAGAAACGCCAACGCTCCGGCGAACACGGCCGCTTTTCGGAGCCCGCGGGCCGGCAAGCGGAGCCGGCTCGATGCCGACTTCGCTTCGGGACCGAGCGAGAGCGGCTCACCCGCCTCGCTCCGCGCGTCGCAGTACAGCCGGGCGACGAGGAGACAATGCGTGGTGATCCCCACGAACGAGAGGGCCATGGCCGCCAGCACGTCGAGGCTCAGGATCGCCGCGACGGCGAGAATCACGCGGTCCAAGGCGTGGCCGGCAAGCCCCAACAGCAGTCGTTCGGCGAGCCAGAGGACGGCCCCGGTGATCGTTCCCACCGCGCTATGGATGACGAGCCACGCGCCCAGCGCGACCGCGATCCGGAGCAGCACGCGCCGCGACAGGCCGAAGCTGCTCCCGAGCGCCGCGACGGCCTTCTCGCCCGAGAGCACGCTGGCCGGCAGGGCGAATACCCAGCGCACGTAGAGGACGGCCCAGGCCGCGAGCAGAACCACGCCGGCGACCGCCGCGATGGTCGCGGCCAGCCAGAACGCCGGGGGTCGCTGCGTCAGGTAGTAGTTGATGTCGTGTCCGGACAGCAGCGCAGCGTAAGTGACCCCGACGACGCCCAGAAACGGCACAAGGCAGAGCAGGTAGGCGGCGACCTGAAGAAACGCCAGTTTGAGCAAGTCGGGCATCCGCCGTGTCGCCTGCCCCAAAGCGCCCACCGTGGTGAACGTGCCGTCGGCAAGCGAGTTGGTGGCGATCAGAAGCAGCCCTGCCTGCTCGGCAAAGAGAATGGCGATTCCCACGGATCCCGTGATCAGGACCGTGAGGACTCCTACCGGCGAGGCGAGAAACGACAGGATCTGTTCGTTGCTCACCGCGACCCCGCCGCTGGTGCGCACCAGCGCCGCCAGCAGCCAGGCGGAGAGCGGCGCCAGCGCGGTGACCGCAACGATCTTGAAGAGCACCTCGTAGCCCAGCAACTGGGGGAAACAGTGCCTCAGATCGCGCCAGACGCCGACGGCATTCCGCCCGGCGATCGACCACGTGCCCCGGCCGCCCATCATCGACGCCTCGATCTACGCGGCCGAAACGGGAGTTCGATCAGCATGCCGGAATCACCAGGGGTCAACCGCCGATGGCCTTGAGGGCTTGCGACGCCGCGGCGCGGACGGGTTCGCTCGCGTCCTTGGCCGCCTTCTCGAGCGCGGGGACCGCGTCTTTGGCCAACGGCCCCAAGCAGCGCAACGCTTCGGCCGCGTGCAGCCGGCTCATCGCGTCGGGCTCCGCGAGCGCTTTGACCAAGACGGGCACCGACTTCGCGGCAGTCTCCGAGCACTCGGGGTGAACGCGGGCCAACGCGCAGGCACTGGCCATGGCCAGGAACTGGTCCGCGCTGCCGAGGTTGCCCACCAGCTCCGACTTGGCCGGCATGGCCGCCGGGCCGATCTCGCACAGCGCAAAGCACGCCGCGTAGCGGACGTTCATGTCCGGATCGCGAAGCGACTTGGTGATCGCCGGCACGGCCGCTTCGGCCGCCGGACCGATGGCGCCCAGGGCGAACAGCACTTCGTTGCGCGTCTCCGAGCTCTCGTCGCCCAGCGCGTCGACCAGGGCCGGCACCGCCGCCTTGGCCGGCGGGCCGATCCGCCCAATGATCGCGGCCGCCCTGAGCCGGACTTCCTTGACCCCGAGGGCCTCGATCAGCCGGGGAACGACTTTCTCGCCCAGGCCGGCCATCACGTCCATCACGGCGTCGAGCACTTCCGGGCTTGCGCCGTCCATGGCCTTCTTCAAGATGGGCCGGGTGATTTTCGGATCCGGGTCCAGGTCGACCAATGCTTCCGCGGCGGCCGTTCGGTGGCGCACGTTCTCGTCCTTGAGGAACTCGGCCAAGCGCCGCACCGTCCTGCGCAACAGCTCTTCGTCGTCCGGGTGCATCTTGGCCAGCGCCCACAAGCTGGCGGCGCTGAGGATCTTGTCCGAGCTTTGGGCGTTCTTCTTGATCTTGGCTTCTATTTCGCTCGAAACCTTCCCGATCCTCCCCAGGGCATACGTCGCCGGGACGCCGTTGATCTCGCAATCGAGCGACTCGGCCAGCGCGGGCACGGCCGGCGCCGCCGCTCCGCCGATCTCGGCCAGAGCGAGGATCGCCTCGCGGCGGACCCCGGGCTCGTCGTGCTTGAGCGTCTCGATCAGCGCGGGGACGGCGGCCGCGGCGTCCGGGCCGATCTCCGCCAGCACGAGGCACGCCCAGTAGGCGGCCTCCTTCTTCTTCAGCGCATCGATCAAGTGCGGTACCGCCGCCTTCCCCTGCTCGGCAAAGGCGGAAAGGACGCTCATCCGAACCGCCGGGTCGGCCGCCTCCAACTGCTTGACGAGAAGGGGGAGGACTACGTCGGGCCCCGGCCGGATGGCCCGAACCGCGTCGATCGCCTCCCGACGGACGGCCTTGTCCGGATCGGTGACCAGCGTCATGAGGGAGGGGACGGCGGACTTGGCCGGCGAGCCGATCTCCCCGAGTGACTCCGCGGCGTGGGCCCGCACGGCCGCGGATTTGTCCTTCAATAGTCCCTCCAACGCCGCGACCGCGTCGGCCGCCTTCTTCCCCATCGATCCCAAAGTGTCGATCGCCTCGATTCGGTTCGATTCCTGCTCACTCCCGAGGGCTGCGATCAGATCGGAAACGCTGGTCTGGGCGGCACTTACGGGCGCGCCGCACAGCAACCAACCTAGAACCACGCCGGAAGATAGGACGTTTCGCATGGCTGTCTCCGCGTAGCAAACGTTCAAGAACGGGGGCCGTTTTGGCCCGACAACGATTGACAAACTGCATTTCGCTAATAGTATAACGTCGGCCACAAGAAAGGGAACCGGCTGACGTATTGACGGTCCCTTCGCCTACCAACCAAGCAGGGGAAGAAGGCTTGCGGACTCAAGTCGGCGCGCAAGATGCCGATACGGCCTCGCGGGCCTCTCGGACGAAGGAGCTTAAAGATCATGAAAACTGCCACCTTTTCTTTGGCGCTGATGCTGTTGGCGGGCGGGATACTGGCGTTCGCCCAGGACTACTACGGAGCCCCGTATCCGACGAACTATCACTCGTCAACTGCCGCCGAAGGGGCCCTTCGAGGCATGGGTGACCTGGCCCGCTCCGCGGGGGAGTACAACCTGACGACCTCCCAGGCAGCGATCAATATGACCGAGGCCCAGAAGAAGGACATCGAGAACCGCGACCAGTGGACCAACACGTACTTCCAGATGCGGGAGGCAAACAAAGAGTACCGCGCCCAGGAACGCGGACCCCGCCCCTCGATGGAGTCCATGGTCCGCTATGCCCAGGCGGGCAAACCCAAGCGGCTCAGCCCCAGCGAGGTCGATTCGGTTACCGGGAAGATCGCCTGGCCGGTGTTGCTCCAGACTGATGCATACTCCGCTCACCGCAAGGAACTGGAGCAGCTATTCGGCAAGCGGGCGGAGCACGGCGTCCTGGGGGTCGACGATCAATTGCAGATCCGCAAAACGACGACTGCCATGCTGGCCGAGCTGAAAGGGCAGATCCGCGACGTGCCGCAAATGGACTACATCGCCGCCCGCCGTTTCGTCGAAAGCCTGGCCTACGAGGCAACTGCCCCATCCACCTAGCCGGCCGAGGCCAAGCGTCGCGCGGACCGCACCTAAGGATCGGCGCATCAACTGCCGTCGCAATAGTCGCTTTTCGCTCCGCGAAAAGGCGCTTGTTCGCGGAGCGAACAACGACACTCATTGCCGTGTCGGTGCTAGGCCCGCGGCCGGAAAATCGTCTGCGGACGACCGGGACACTTCCTGAGGCGGCACGAGCGTATCGCTATGGAGAGCGGCGGCCTACGCCGCTCCCACGATCCGCCGGGAGCCTGAATCGGTCGATCGCCGCCGTCGCCCGGGCTCAATCGGCCATCTTCAGAATCCGGAAGTCGTCGAAGCGGATCCAGTGCTCGGCGTCGGGCGGGCCGTTGTAACACTGGATGCTGACCTGGTCCTTTTCCGGAGCGGGGAGCTTGCCGGTGGCCGCGGTCTGGAACTCCCCCTTGCCCTCGGGACGGAACTGCGCGGTCCAACTGTCGGCGGTCACGATCAGCCGGAGCTCGACCGACTTGGCCCCCATCGGCTTCTTGCCGGGAATGATGTACAGGTCCCCGTCGATGAACTCCTTGACCAGCTTGAAGACGGGCTTGCCGCCGGTGTACCAGGTGATCCCCGCCTGTTCCCACTGGGTGGTCGGCTTGGTCGTGCTGGTGACCGTCACCTCCATGGCGAACGTCCCCTTGCTCCGATCGGGGGCCTCGCGCACCAGGGCGTTCTTCACCGTGTTGGCCTTGCCCGGCTCCACGCAGATCTCCAGGGCCTCATCCTGGATTCGCCAGGCCTTGGGGTTTTCCCGCAGCCACGACCAGCCGTCGGCCGGCTTCTTGGAAAAATCGTCCTGGAACACGACCTCAGGCTCCGCGGCAAGCAGACCGGCGCCGCCGATGGCAAGGACGACAACGGGCACGAGTAAGCATCTCATGGCGTGGCTCCTGTAGCGTGGGTAGTGAAACGTCCGACTTGGGGTCTTCTATCGTTCCCACGCTTCGCGTGGGAACGCGACCGCCGCGTCGCTTTGCGTCGCAGATCACGACGCAAAGCGTCCATCCCGTGCGTTCCGACGCGAAGCGTCGGAACGATGAAACATCGTGTTCATCCTGTCAAATACTCTTTTCCAAGGAAGGATTGGTCAACAAGGCCGGTCGCGTCTATCGGCGTGCGTCTTCCGGCAACGCCGCCTTCCAGCCCGCGCGGAGAAGCTCGGCAAGCTCCCGGCGAGTTTCGGCATGGTCGGGATCGTCGGCCACGTTGACCGTCTCCCAGGGGTCGGTCTGGTGGTCATAGAGCTCGACGATCCGCTCGCCCTTTTCGAGCCGCTCGGTGTAGCGGTAGCGCTTGGTCCGCATCGTCTTCCGCTCGCCCTTGTCGCCCCACTCGGTGAAGGCGGCCTTCTTCCAAGGGCGTGCGGGATCGGCCAGCAGGGGCACGAAGCTGGCGCCTTCGAGGTTGTCGGGCAAGTCGAGCCCGACCAGCTCGCCGATCGTCGGGACCAGGTCCACCAGCTCGACCAGCTCGTGGCACGCCTTGCCGCCCCCCGGAGCCCCGGGCACTCGCACGATCAGCGGCACGCGCGTCGTCGGCTCGAACAGGGTGTATTTCGACCACACGCCGTGCTCGCCGAGGTGGAAGCCGTGGTCGGCGAAAAAGATGACGATCGTCTTGTCGGCCAGGCCCGTCTCTTCCAGCGTATCGAGGACCATGCCGAGCTGGGTGTCCACGAACGTCACGCACGCGTAATAGGCGGCGATCACCTCCCGGGCCTGCTCCGGCTCGGGATAAATGTCGTGGCTCCGCCCGAAGCTGTTGGCCACGCCGGGCACGTTCTTGAGCTCCTCCGGCGGCGCCGGCGGCCAGGGGATCTCCTCGGGATCGTACATGTCGAGGTACTTCTTCGGGCAGATCAGCGGCGTATGCGGCCGCGACGAGCCCACGGAGAGGAAGAAGTGCTTCTTCGTTTGGGCGAACTCCTCGAGCAGCGCCGAGGCGATCCTCGCCACCTTGCCGTCGTGCTCCTGCTCGTCGGTCAGGCCCGAGACGCCCCACCGGTTCGACTGCCCGCGCTGCCACTTGCGATACTCGGGGCTATTCCAGTCGAACTTGGGCGCCGGAGGAGACCGCAACTCCTTGGGGATCGGCGGAAACTTGAGAATCGCGTCCGGGCCTTTCCAGCCGGGCGGCCGGGCGCCCAGCTCCAGGCGGTCGAACACGGCCAACTGAGGCGTCTCGTGCCGGCCGTGGAAGAGCTTGGCGATGTTGGCGGCGTAGAGCCCCTTCTGTTTGACCAGCTCGGGCAGGGTCGGCGTGCCCGGCGGCAGGTGCTCCATGATCGGCTGGTCGTTCTGGAACACCCGCGTGGTCGACGGCCGCAGGCCCGTCAGGAACGACGTCCGCGACGGATTGCAGCAGACGCCCTGGCAATACGCCGTGTCGAACCGCACGCCGGTGGCGGCCAGGCGGTCGAGGTTCGGCGTCTTCGAGATCGGATTGCCGTAGCAGGCCAACGCCTTGGCCGCGCAGTCCTCGATGTCGATGAACAGGACGTTCATCTTCGACGTGTCGGGCATCTCGGCCGCGCGGACCGCCGCCGAGCAGAACGCCACGATCAACGCCGCCAACCCTGCGGGAATCGCAAGTCGGTTCATGGTCGAAGATCCTTTGCCTCGGGTGTGAGGGATGTATTTATAGGACATTCAGTTTCATCGTTCCCACGCTTCGCGTGGGAACGCGAGTGCCGCGACGCTTTGCGTCGCAGATCAGGACGCAAAGCGTCCATCCCGTGCGTTCCGACGCGAAGCGTCGGAACGATGAGTAATGACATTCAGTTCTCCCGTGTCTTCTGCGGCTTGCTCTTCTGCCTCGCCTTCTGTTTCGCTTCTCTATTCGCTCTTTGCTTCGCTTTCGGTTTCTGCGCGCCGGCTTTCGCGTCCTGTTCGGCCATGAACCGGCGGCGTGTCTCTTCGTCGCCGCGGTTCTTGAGGGCCTCAATCGCCGGATCGTCGGTGCGTCGCATCCAGTCGGCCAAGGCGGCGCGCATCCGCTCGATTTCCGCACCGTAGGCCGGATCGCCGATCAGATTGTGCAAGGCGTCGGCGTCGTTTTCCAGATCGTAGAGCTCCTCGGGCACGCGATAGAGGAAGAGCTGACACCGGGCGTCGATCACCGGGTCGCTCTTGCCCGCGGCCAGCATCGCCCGCATCGACCGGCCCGACTGCGACTCGTTTCGGAACACGCGCTCGCCGTCGGACCACGGGTTGTAGATGTAGCGGAATCGCTTGTCCTCGACCGCCCGCATCGGATAGCGATTTCGGCCGGAAGTCTGATGGAATTGCGTGAAGACCATCTCCCGGCCCTCTTGCTTCCCGCCGAACACGAGCGGCTTGAAGGAGAAGCCGTCGACGCCCTCCGGCGGGTCGATCCCGACCAGGTCCAACAGCGTGGGCATCAGGTCGATGCCGGAGACGAAATGCTCGCGATCGCACGAGCCCGGCTCGACCCGGCCCGGCCAGCGGATCATCCACGGCGTGCGCGTGCTGTGGTAGTAGACGTTCGTCTTGGCGAACGGGAGCGGCATGCCGTGGTCGGAGAGAAACACCACGATCGTCCGGTCGGCCATGCCCGACTCGTCGAGGGCCGAGAGCACGGCCCCCACCGTATCGTCGCAGCGGCGCACCGAGCTGTAGTATTCGGAAACCTCCAGACGCACGTCGGGGACGTCGGGCAGGAAGCCGGGGACGACGACTTCCTCGGCCTTGAACACCTTCGAGGGCACCTGCGGGCCGTCGGGGTCGTCGTACTTCCACTTATCGTTGCCGTAGAACGGCCGGTGGGGATCGTGCGAATTGGCCATCAGGAAGAACGGCTTCCCGGCCTGCTTCGCCTGGCGGAAGAACTCCTTGGCGTGCTCGGCGTAGAGCCGGGGGGTTCGCCCGCTGCCGAGGTCCACCTTGGGCGTGTCCCACAGGAAGTCGTCGTACGGCGTGCAGTGCGGCTCCTTGCCGAACAGGCCGACCAGGTAACCGTTCTCCCGCAGGATCGCCGGCAGGATGGGAACGCCGGGCTTTTGGAGCTTGTGGAACCCCTCGCCGCCGCTGCGATGGGGGTAGCGCCCCGTCATCCACACGTTGCGGCACGGCTGGCAGACGGCGATGGTGACGTGGGCCCGCTCGAACCGCATCCCCTGCGACGCCAGCCGGTCGATGTTCGGCGTGGTGCCCTCGACCGGGCAGCCGTAGGCGCCCACGCAGTCGCAGTTCATGTCGTCGGCCGTGATCAGCAGGACGTTCGGGCGCTCGGCGGCAAGGGCCGCGGCGGCAAACAGGGCAACCGCACAACACAAGATCCCCAGTTCTCGGCGCATGGTCAAGATCCTCCTAAAAACTCGATATCTCGGCGTGTCGGAGGTAGTATATCATGGCGAGGCCCGGGAAGAGAGCTTTTTGGTTTCTGGGGCCCGAAAACTGGTCCGGGCAAGGGCCGCGTCGTACAATGGGCTCGCGGACCGGCGCCCACAGCCAACGTACTCCTCACGCTCCGCGTGAGGGACCCGGAGTCCGAATGGGCCTCACGCGGAGCGTGAGGAGTACGTCTTGCGGAGCGTGAGGAGTACGTTCTGTTACGGACCCCAACTCGGGAGGCTCGATCGAGATGAAGACGAGGATAGGCGTTCTGCCGGCGGTGTTCAGCGTATTCCTGCTGGGCGTGGGGGCTTCGTCCCTTGCGGCGGAGACGGTCCTGGTCGAGGCCGAGGGCTTCGAGGAGCACGGCGGCTGGGTCGTCGATCAGCAGTTCATGGACCAGATGGGCTCGCCGCTGTTGCTGGCCCACGGCATGGGCGAGCCGGTCGAAGACGCGACGACCACCGCCGAGTTTCCCGCGCCGGGTACCTACCGCGTGCTGGTCCGCACCCGCGACTGGGTCGCCCCGTGGAACGCGCCGGGCGCCCCGGGCAAGTTCCAGTTGTCCATTGACGGCGAGACCCTCAAGCCGCTGTTCGGCACGAAAGGGGCCGAGTGGCACTGGCAGGACGGCGGCACCGTCGAAATCAAGGGCAGGCAGGCGAAGCTCGCCCTGCACGATCTCACCGGCTTTGACGGGCGCTGCGACGCGATCCTGTTCACCACCGATCCGGCGTTCACCCCGCCCAACGATAACGAGCCGATGGCCGCGCTGCGACGCAAGCTGCTCGGCTTGCCCGAAGCGCCGGAAGACGCCGGCCCGTTCGACCTGGTCGTGGTCGGCGGCGGCGTGGCGGGGACGTGCACGGCCGTCTCCGCGGCGCGCCTGGGGTGCAAAGTGGCGCTCGTGCAAAACCGGCCCGTGCTGGGCGGCAACAACAGCTCCGAGGTCCGCGTCCACCTCTGCGGCAAGATCAACCAGGAGCCGTATCCCGCCTTGGGGAACCTCGTCCGCGAGGTCGGGCCGCAATATGACCGGGGCAACGCGGCGCCGGCCAAGTTCTACGAGGACGAGAAGAAGCTGGAGGTCGTCCGGGCGGAGAAGAACCTTCACCTGTTCCTCAACATGCACGCGTTCCGGGTGGAGATGGACGGCGACCGCATCGTCGCGGTGATCGCCAAGGACGTCCGCAGCAACAAGGAATACCGATTCATCGCCCCGCTCTTCGCCGACTGCACCGGCGACGGCAACCTGGGCTTCCTGGCCGGGGCCGACTACCGGATGGGCCGCGAAAGCCGGGAGGAGACCGGCGAACCGCTCGCGCCGGAGAAGGGCGATGCGATGACCATGGGCACGTCCGTGCAGTGGTATACCGCGGAAACCGACGAGCCGGCCCCCTTCCCCGAATGCCCCTGGGCCCTCCCGTTCGACGACCAGAGCTACCAACGGGCGAAGCGGGGCGATTGGAACTGGGAAACCGGCATGAACCGCCATCAGGTCGCCGAGTTCGAGCTCGTGCGCGATCACGGGTTGCGGGCCGTCTTCGGCAATTGGGCCTACCTGAAGAACCACAGCGCGGAGAAGGAGGAGATCGCCAACCTCAAGCTCGCCTGGGTGGCCTACGTCGGCGGCAAGCGGGAATCGCGGCGCCTGCTGGGCGACGTCGTCCTCAAGCAGCAGGACATCGAAGAGCGGCGAGAGTGGCCCGACGCCTCCGTGACCACCACCTGGAGCATCGACCTCCACTACCCCGACCCGAAAAACACCGAGCACTTCCCCGGCGAGGAGTTCCGCTCCGTCGCCGAGTTCCTGCACATCAAGCCGTACGCCATCCCCTACCGGTGCCTCTATTCGCGGAACGTGTCGAACCTGATGATGGCCGGGCGCAATATCAGCGTCACGCACGTGGCGTTGGGCACGGTGCGGGTGATGCGGACCTGCGGGATGATGGGCGAGGTGGCGGGCATGGCCGCGGCGGTCTGTAAGCAGTACGAAACCACCCCTCGCGGCGTGTACCAGAACTACCTCGACGACCTCAAGGGCCTGATGCAAAAAGGCGTCGGCGCGCCGCCTCCGCCGCCCGTGACCGAAAGGCCGCCGGCCTGGATCGGCACGGCCGGGCCGAACCTGGCCCGAGCGGCCGAGGTGAGCGTTTCCGGCAACTACGGCGAAACGCAATACCCGGTCACGAACGTCAACGACGGCCGGTTCGACGTGGCCGACAACGGCCTCCGCTGGGTCAGCGACAAGAGCCTGCCGGCCTGGGTCGAGCTGGCGTGGGACGAGCCGCAGACGATCAATGCCGCGCGGGTCGTCACCGGGCAGACCGGCGAGATCGAGCCCACAACGCCGATCATGGACTTCGTCCTCCAATACCACGACGGCACCGACTGGAAAGAAATCCCCGGCACCGCCGTGACCGACAACTTCGAGTTCGACTGGAACGCGAAGTTCGCCCCCGTCACCGCCCGGCGGTTCCGCCTCCTGGTCACGGCGTCGCCCGGCGAGATCATCCGGATCTGGGAGCTGGAGCTGTACCGCCTGCCGGAGAGGGAATGAAGGGGGGCGGGCGTTCAGCCGCTTGACCGCGTTGGGCATGAGCGAGGTGCGACGTCATGTATCTGAAAGCGACCTGCGTGCTGTTGGCCATGGGTTGGGTGGCGGCCGGCGCAGCCGGTGAGGCAACATCGAGTGCCGGCGATTCGACGCCCGGGTTCCAGATCGAGTGTGCGGGCGCAACGTCGCGCGGCGTGCATCTCGTCTGGGAGACGGACCACGAGGTCCGCACGCTGAAGACCGGCCCGGCCTGGAGCCCGAGCACGCCCACCGGCCCGACGCACCGGGCCCACGTCGTGCCCAAGGAAGGGCGCAACGGCACGGCGGCGGCGAAGATCGCCGGGACCACGTCGACCGACAACGCCCGTGGTTGCTTCCTCCAGGACATGGAGCACTTGCGCGAGCCGGGCGGCTACGAGTATGGGCTCTTCTATCGCACCGCTGGGCAGGACGAAGGGTCGGCCCGGGTGGTGATCGACTGCTACGTGGGCGACGAGCGTGCGTACCACGGGCTCGTGAGCCGGGACCTGCCGCCTTCGGAGGACTGGAGCGAGGCCGTGGGGAGCTTCGAGCTGCCCGACGACGTGCGGCTCACCCGCGTCCTGCTCTACCAGTCCGGCCAGGGAACGGCGTGGTACGACGACGTCCGCATCGCGAAGCCGGACTCGTCGCGAAACCTCGTGGCCAACGGCGGCTTCGAGGGCGCGCCCAGTTGGCGGGTCTTCTTCCGCAAGAAGGGCGAGGACCCGTGGCAGCCGGTCGACGCCGTGGTGCGCGAACGGTTCCACAACGTCATCTTCCTGGAGCCCCAGACGCAGTACGAGTTCCTGGTCCGCCGGGTGTCGGGCGACGGGACGGTCGAGGCGGAAAGCCAGGTGCTCTCCGCGGCCACCGAGCCCGAGCAGGACCGCGTGTGGCAGGACCTCTGCTTCGGGCCCGACCGGCGGGGGCCGACGCCGCCTTCGGTCTACCCGTGCGTGGAGAGCGTGGGCGGTAAGCTCTATTTCTGCGATAGCCGGGGCGGCATCCTTTGGTTGAGCGAGCTGGACGACGAGCTCAACGCCCGGTGGACGAAGCAGTGGGTGGCGCCTCATCCGGTCGACGGCCGGCCGTGCTACCAGGGGCAGTCGCAGACGGCGGTCGTCGGCCGCAAGCTCTACGTCTCCTGGAAGCGGGCGTACCACGGCGACGCCCCGCACGCGCGCCAGTGCATCGCCTGCTACGACACGCAGACCGGCGAGATCGGCGAGCCCTTCGTGATCGAGCCCGACCAGCCCGGCCAGAGCACGTGGAACGGGGGCATCGCCGCGCTCTCGGACGGGCTTTGGGTGAGCTACTGCCGGTGGCGTCCCGAGGGCGACGGCTACCGGACCACCGTGACCGTACGCCGGCTCGACTACGAAGCCCGGCGGTTGGGGCCCGCGTTCGAGCTCGACCCGCAACCCACCGAGACGCCGTACACGCCGTTTCTCTCGGTGTTGGACGACGAGCTGGTCGTCTGCTTCACCGACTCGCAGTCGCACACCGACATGCAGCCGCTCTGGCTCGTCCGCTTCGACGGCCGGCGGTTCCACGACCTGATGACCGTCAGCCCCACGGGCTTCAACCAGTACGCCAAAGGCGTGCAGCAGGGCGACAAGCTGCTCTTGGTGTGGAAGTACGGGGCACCGTATCCGTCGCCCATTTACGGTCGGTACATGTTCCACGACATTGGGCTGGCCGCGGTCGATCCGGTCGCGGGCACGGTCCAGCTCACGTCGCTGGTGGACGACGTCAAGTACAACTCCAGCCCGGATATCACGCTGCACGAGGGCCGGCTCATTTACACCTACAACAAGTTCGAGCACCTCTACGGCACGCGGACGGACCCGAGCCGGTTGTACGGCTGCTTCCTCGGCACGATCGCCCCGGACTGAGGATCGGCCGAAAAACGACTTCCCGACTTCCGATAGGGGCAGGAAAGACCGGTTGCCCGGTCTCCCCTCCCTCCGAACCGGACGGGCGGATCTCCCGCATCCGGCTCTCCGGTTGGTGGTGTTACCTCGGGGAGGATTGACGCAAACGAACATGGGCTTGTTCCAGGCTGAAAAACCCCAGCTCGGCGAAGTACGAGTTGGGCCAACGCTGGTGGTCCGCGCCCCGGCCTCGGCCCGACCGGCCCGAACGCTTGCGCAAGATGCTGCGCAGACGCATCCCTATCCGGCCGTCCAAGTCGCGGAACACGGTCCCG
>DATKZH010000647.1:0-4135 GCA_035528065.1 Thermoguttaceae bacterium
GCGCTTCCCCGGGTTTCGGTTTGGGTTTGGGTTTCGGTCATTGGGACCATAGCGGCGGGGGTTCGTTGCGCGGAAAGGCTTCACCTCGGTACGTCGGCAGGCCAAGGAGTGCGGCCCGGGATGCCCGGTTGGCTTCGCAGATCTGAGCCAGGATCCTGGTCAACAGGTTATTGACCGTGGTCCGTCGCTCGTGGGCGAGTACCTTGACTGCTTCGTGCAATCGCGGCGAAATGCGGACGGTGAGGACTTTGCGTTTGGGTTTAGTGGTCATGGGAGCTAGCTAGTAATTCGGAGCGTTTTTTGGAACGAGAAGCACGCGGCCGGCAATCATTTCGTCCGGCACATCGAACAGGCCGCGTTGACCCGTGTAGGGAATCGGCGTGGCAAATCGTCTTGTGTTGGCCAGCACAAGACACAGGGGACCTTCGGTGTGCATGTGAGTGCGGAGCCAGGACAAATCGCTGGACAGGGGCGGATCGAATCTGACGGGAAAGCAGGATCGATCAAGCCGAATGCAATCAGTCAAGTCGGTAATGCCCAGCAACGCACCGAACGGCATGTCTTCGGGAACGGGACCGTCCCACGTTTTCAGCCACTTGCGGTCCTTGCCTGCATGGATCAAGAGCGGTCCGCGATAGGCTGTGTGCCAGGTACGATTCTCGACCCGTTTCTGGTAGCGCGGGTCCATGCCTTGCCAGCCGACGATCAGCGATGCGTACGGCTGGCAGATCGTGAGTGCCTTCATGTCAATTCTCCTCCTCGTAGTCTGGTTTGTCGTCCGAGTGAAACAGTTCTTCGCCGCGTGCGACCCGCCGGCACATCGCGTCGAGCTTCTCCCGCGAGCCGGGCGGCGCGTCGGTCGGTTCGCCGGCCGGCTGCGGATGGAAGTCGAGTTGCAGGCGAGCGTGGACGCTGCTGCGGATGGCGTCGAAGATCGTGCGGACGGGTTTGGACATGGGCGATGAGTGGTGAGTGGTGAGTGGGCTAGACGCCGACGAGTTCCCCTTGGAGTTGCTTGCGAAGTTCGGCGTTCTCGCGTTCCAGTTCTACGATTCGTTTTCTGGCGGCCGTCAATTGCTCCCGGAGCTGCTCGATTTCGGTCTTTTGCTTTTCGGCCACCTTGACAGTTTTGGTTGCCGTGCGATTGGTTTCTTCGGCCGTCTCGCGGACTTCTTCATACCGTTGCTGGGCTTGTTTCAGCCGTTCCTTGGTTCGGTCCAGTTGCTTCTGCGTGTAATCGAGCTTTTCGACGACGGCGGAATGGACGGCATTGCGGACAGGCGGGCGGCGATTGGTGGCCGGAGGCTCTTTCGGCTTCGCCAATGCGGCCAGCATCGCGTCGTACATTTCCGAGAGCTTGCCGCCCGTCCATTGTTGCTCTTCTGGGTAATGTTTGAGCATGGCGGCCAGGTCGCGGAACGGACTGCGATCTTCCGGCAAGATGACGAACAGCGATTCGGCGTAGCCGTCGAGGAGCTTGACGGCCTTGATTTCGTCGCCGGCGATGGCGGGATCCGTCAAGAAGTCGGGATCATCGTAGACGCCAACCAGTTCAAGGGCGACGCGGTACGCGCTGCCTCGGTTGGTTTTGAGCATGTTCCGTACGGCGATCAATCGCTGCTTGTATGGGGTCGTAGTCGCTTGGATCGTTTTGGATTTGGCAGTCACCGAGAGTTTCCTTTAGTTGAAAGTAGAAACGGGACAACCGGGCGCAATCGCCCGGACAAAAACGTTTCCCCTTGGGTAGGGGATGGTTGCAAAGTGGACAGTAGTTCACTCCGTACTCACCTTTCATTTCCTTCTCTTGCGCACCCTGCGACGAGTTGTTGCGAGCGACGTTTCTCCTGTACTCACCCTTCATCTCCTTCTCTTGCGCACCTGCTGAAAATGGCTTCCCGACCTATTCTGTCCTGTACTCACCCTTCATTTCCTTCTCTTGCGCACCAACTTCTCGTATCGCGAGCCAGACAAGCCCCCTGTACTCACCCTTCATTTCCTTCTCTTGCGCACCCAGGAATACGAATTGGAAGAGCGTTTGCTTCCTGTACTCACCCTTCATTTCCTTCTCTTGCGCACCGCGCAACGCCCGGGCCGTTCTGTCTCTGCCCCTGTACTCACCCTTCATTTCCTTCTCTTGCGCACCCCATTCGCCGCAACCCGTTTCGGCTTCCGGCTTTGCGCTGCTTTCGGCCGTATCTTTCTGAAGTCTTCCGCCCCGCGAAGGAATCGAATCCCCTCTTTTTCGCAGCGATTCTTCAGCATCGTGCCGAATTGATACCAGTCCCAGCCGCCGCCGCCCTCAATGCCCTGGACCTCTCCGGCCGTCTCCAGAAAGCACTTCGGCTTTCGCTTGTCGTCAGGTGCGATGTAGAGAAGCGTGCCATATCCCAGCGACTTGCAGCGCCGCACGATGTCCGCAGCAAGCCGCCCGTTGAACGTGTGCTTCAAATTCTTGCGACGCCGATTCAGCTTGCCACGCCAATCCTTCGTCGCTTCGTTGCGGCCGTGGCTCTTGCGCGACGAGCCTTGTTCCCGGTACAGCCGTTGTCGGCTTCGCCATTGCAGCAGCAGCAGCCGCAAGGCATTGGCGACGCCCCGCCCGAGATACCGAAGCCCCTCCGTCTTGCCGTCGATCCGCAGCCGTATCGGCCTCTTTCGTCCGGGCCGCAAGACCGCGATCTTCTCCGGGGTGCAATCGCTCGCCTTCGGCTTCGGCATCCGATACGCCAGGTGGACGTACCAGCCGCGCTCCCGGCACTTCGGCAATCCCTTGCGCTGCACGAACAACGCCTTGCCGTCGTCGCGGCAAAGCTGTGAACCACAGAACTTGTACTCGCCCGACGCGATGCGCTGCAGAATCGTTCGCAGGCTGTTGAGCTTCCGACCGAACGTCTTGACCGTCACCACGTAACGGATGCTTTCGGCCTTGCCCTTCCCATTGACGGATCGATCCAGGCGGAACCAGAACTTCCATTCCCCGTCCGCACTCTCCAGGTTTTCGGGCACGATCAGCCCGCCGTTTTGCACATCGAACGGGATCGGCATCGGCCGGCTCGCCTGGGGAAATTCCCCGCGGCCTGCCAGGATGATCTGCCACCGCTTGAAGTTGCTCTTCGTCGCGGCCTGTTTCGGCATCTTCGTCGTGATGATGTTCAGCAGCAACGTCCGAACGCGGCTGTTCAACGGATGTTGATTGAGCACGTAGCGCTCGACTTGCTGGCGAATTTTCTTCGGCCACGGCTCCACCGGGCAGTTGGGCTTCTTGCCCCGGCCGTTCGTTGCAGTCAGGTAATCGTCCATCCACTCGCGGATTTTTTGGTCGTTGCCGTCGTTCAAGTGCAACCGCAGCCATTGCAGCATGATGTCGTTGACGGCCTTCTGGACGGATATGGACAAAGTAGCCCAGTGCTGGCGAGCCTCCTTGCTGTCCGGCTCGATGGCGATGACCTGCAAAGGCAATTGTCGCACGAGGCCCGAGTCTTCTTTCTTCTTCGCCATCCGAAAACCTTTCTCAAAAAAGGGTGTTTGCCGAGTGTTACCGGCTCTCGAAGTCCGGCACTTCTCGGCTTCGGGACCTACAGGAGACCCCAACCGATCCAACGTCGGCTACGTTTGTTTATTGACTCCGTACTGTTCGTTCCTTTCGTGTCTCTTCGTGCTCTTTGTGGACGACCGCCCCGCTACGCCAGCGGATGCGCATCGTCGTACTTGATGCACGCCTCCAAAATCTTGTCCCGCTTCGCTTCGCCGATCCGCGGGATGCTCGTCAGCGGCCGATCCGTCGCCGTCCAGTCGGCAATGTCGCCCCGCGTCGTGATGGACCGCTCGGGACATTCGCGGAGCACCTGACAGATTCCCTTGGGGATACCGAGTTCCTCGGTCGTCACGCTTCGCCAGCTCGCGTCCTCCGGCGGCGCCGTCGACGTGACGGGTTCGCTCGGATCGGCCGCCTCTTCGATCGGTTCGCTCGTTTCGGCTTCCGCCGCCGGCGTTTCGGGTTTCGGCTGATCGTCGAACAGCGGCAGCCGCTCCGGTCCGTTCGCCAGGTGCTTGCGGAGTTCAGTCACGACTTCTTTCCTTATCTCGCGGGCCGCCTTCAGGGCCTCGCCGCACTCGAATTCGTAGACCGCCGCGT
>DATKZH010000648.1:0-6799 GCA_035528065.1 Thermoguttaceae bacterium
ACGCCCCTTCGGAGCTTGACTCCGCTCGTCGAGGCGCGCTAGAATAGCGCCAGGCGAGGGGAGAGGCGCATTCGGAGGACTTGGCCATGCGGTCGCTCTATGTAGGACTGCCGCTGGGGGCGTTGGCCTGTTGGCTCGTCTTGGCCGCAGAGGTCCCTGCCCAGCAAGTCACGGTCTCCACCCCCTACCACTCGATCAGCGAAGGCTTCTTCGAGAACATGGGGACCAGTTGGGGGCTGGGCGGTCGGAACTGGTTCTTTTCGTTCGGGGGCAGTCCGACCCAGGCCGCGCCGCAGTTCGGGGGATTCGATCCCAGCGCTGGCGCGAACTTCGGCTTCTCCCGTCGCAGCGGCGGGATCAACGGCTGGTTCAACGGCAACTGGTCGCAAGGATGCCGGCGGAGCTTCGTCAGCCAGACGCCCAGCATCACGCTGACCAACGGCTACCCCGGCTACATGGCCGACGCGTCGGTCACCCCGTTCGTCGTCAGCTACGTGCCGGTCGTGGGCGGCTTTCCGCGGGTGGGCCCTCCCGGGCCGGTGCCTCCGGCGATGGTCCCAAGCCCCGGCTCCTCGGGCGTGGGGCGCGACGCCGTGCTCAACGCCCTCCAGAGCGTCCGAGCCGATGCGGCCGAGCGCAATCGCATGCAGAACGCCTCCGACGCCGAGGCGGAAGCCGCCCGGATGAATCGGCCGGCCCAGCCGAACGTGCTGGGTGGCGCGGTTGGCTCGTCCAACCGTGCACTGCTGGGCAAGCCAGCAGTGCCACCCTCCGACGCCCCCACGCGCGAGTTGGTCGCCGCCCGGGGCAGCTCCGCCGGTCGACCGGCCCCCAGCGTCGCCGAAGCTCGCCGCCTCCACGCCGCCGAACAGGCCGCAGAGAACGAGGCGGCGCTCAAGTACGTCGAGCTCGCGCGCAACGCCGAAGCGGCCGGCAAGCCCAACGTGGCCAAGGTCTACTACCAAAACGCCGCCCGCGGGGCGACGGGCGAGTTGCGAGAGCAGATCCTCGGCCGGATTCAGACGTTGGACTCTCCACCAGAGTCTCGCTAGCCGGCAGTGTCCACCGCGCCGTCTTCAGGCACCAACTCAAATCGACCGGCTGCTTCCTCCAGAGTGGCGCAACCTGCCGCGATGAAGGATGGTTTGAGAGGGAACGGCGTTGACGATGCTACTGGAAACGTTGGTAGTGGTGCAGCCGTTCTTGAAGCGTGCGTCGCAGCAGTCGGAAGACGCCCGGCCGAGTGATCGTTACAAACCTGCGGTCAATGTGGACTTCGTAGTCGTCCATGAAGCCAACTCGTCCAAGGACGGGGACCTGGTACGCTGACTCGACGAACCCGCACGGCCAAGTGCGGTTCGTGCTAAAAACGCGGACGTTGAGGTATCCGCGGTAGGCATCGACGGCACCCGCCTGGGTTCTCATCGAGGAGCGGGCTGAGGGGTCCCGAACATAAGGGATTTCATACTCGTCGGCCAGGGAAACCGGAATAGTGCACCAGGTCGATCCCGTGTCTACCACAAAGGAAAGCGTCGTGAGACCACCGTCGACCCTCCGTACCTTGATCTCAGCCATCGGCCTCTTGGTGTCGCTCACACGCTCGAAAACGAGGTGACTTGAGCATAGCGGCCAGAGAGAGATCTGCATGGGACGCCCCGGGGGTCTCAGGTTTGGACGCCGAGCGGCTGCGCCTTCTGAGGCTCAAGCGTCGTGCAGAAATGTGGATGAGGTGGAGATGGTGTTATCGACCCAGGATTCAACGGGGATGATTACCGCCTTGGCTCGCTGCTGTGGAGAGAGTCGTTCGAGTGCGGAGCGAAGCTCCCCACTGCCGGGAATCCCATGTGCAATGATGCGGCGCCCTTCGGGTGTATCTACACAGATGACGTTCTGGCCGCCGTAGTAGAACCGGAGCTTGAGCTGTTGCTCGACCCAAAGCCTGTGCCGCTTCCGCCGGATGCCCTCTCGTTTGCAGTAGGCCTCGGTAGCGTGCCGGAGCTCCGGCGGAGTGGGCAGGTCGTCAAGGACGCAGTCCTGTTGTGAGCGGCGCTGTGGTACAAGGTTTGACACGCTGACGCGGGGGGCCGCAGTAGACACGAGTGGATCGAGCATGGAATCGTCAATTTCTATGGAAGCTGCTCGTTGCAGCGAATCGACGGCCACCACAAGCCGAGTCTGCCCCTCCCGCCTCACCACGACGCCTTCCAGACCCTCGAGCGGCCCGTGACGAACCCGCACGCCCTCGCCGGAAGGCAAGCGAGCCTCAACCGTCAGCGGCATCTGGGTCGCGATCAGCCGGGCAATCTGCCGCAAGTCGTGCTCGAGGCGTTCCGGATCGTACACGGTGAGTACGCGCGAAATCCGATTGGTGGTCAGAGCCCGCACACGCTCCTCATCCGATGCGAAAACGAAGACACACCCGGGAAACAGGGGGACATGCGATATCACTTTCCGGGCTCGCCGGATCGAGGTCTTCCTGACCATCGGCAGATAGAAGGGGATCTGATATCCGAGCAATTCTCGTGCGACCACGTTCTCTTGGCGAGACTTTGTGCAAAGAACCCACCAAAGACGCCCCACGTCGCGCAGACAGAACCCTTCAAGTAAATCGTCTGGGTAAAGACACTTGGTATACGACTCATCGGCCTCGACGCGCGGGCTCATGGGCTCACCTCAATTGCGCCACCATCAGAACGGGAGCGTCTCCGCACCCACACATGACGCCCCACACGCACACGAGTATCCCTCCCGGCGTTTCGTTCGTGCGAAGGGACGAGGGAATTCTATTGTCCGCTTGGACGCTCAAGCCGCTTCGGATGACCCCGGATAAGATCCGCCTTCACCATCCGCCATACTAACACGCGCATCGCTTCGAGCCAACCCCTCTGATCGCAGTTTCTGGCCCGTAGACTTTTCCCGATCTGCCACGCCGGCACGCTTTATCCTCAGCGTCTTTCCCTCTCATCATCAGAAGCCGCGACGGCGTACGGCACCCCCCAAGACGGGTTGGTTTGACCTGCCTTTCCTCGCTCCGTATGATGCTTTGCACGTCTTCTGTGTCCGCTTGACGGTCGAGCGGGCAGACCACATCAGAACCACTTCGATCATGAACCGAAAAGCGACCGAAAACCGCACGCCGGCCGGCGTGCTGCCCGAAGGAGTGCTGCGGCACTTGGCCCGGGACGTTGACCCGGAGGAAACCAGCGAGTGGCTCGAAGCGCTCGACTACGTGATCCAGAGCGCCGGCTGCGAGCGGGGGGCCTTCCTGCTGGAGAAGCTCAAAGAGCGGGCGTTCAACCGCGGCGTGCGGTTTGTCTCCAGCGCGACCACGCCCTACGTGAACACGATCCCGCCGGACGCGGAGCCGGACTACCCGGGCGACCGGGCCATGGAGCGGCGCGTGAAGAGCCTGATCCGCTGGAACGCGATGGCGATGGTGGTTCGGGCGAACCGCGAAAGCGCGGGGATCGGGGGGCACATCTCCACGTACGCCTCGGCCGCCACGCTCTACGAAGTCGGCTTCCACCACTTCTTCCACGGCAAGCAGGGCCGCAAACCGCCCGACCAGGTCTACTTCCAGGGCCACGCCGCGCCGGGCATCTACGCCCGGGCGTTTCTCGAAGGCCGGATCGGCGAGCAGCACCTGGTCAACTTCCGCCGGGAGCTGGCCCCGGGCGGGGGGCTTTCGAGCTATCCCCATCCCTGGCTGATGCCCGAGTTCTGGGAGTTTCCGACCGTCTCGATGGGGCTGGCTCCGATCATGGCCATCTACCAGGCCCGGTTCAACCACTACCTGGTCGACCGGGGGATCAAGCCCGACGCGGCCGCCTCGCGCGTCTGGGCCTTCCTGGGTGACGGCGAGACCGACGAGCCGGAGACCCTCGGTGCGATCACCCTTGCCGCCCGGGAGGAGCTGGATAACCTCATCTTCGTGGTGAACTGCAACCTCCAGCGGCTCGACGGCCCGGTCCGCGGCAACGGCAAGATCATCCAGGAGCTGGAAGGGGCGTTCCGCGGCGCCGGCTGGAACGTGATCAAGGTCGTCTGGGGCTCCGACTGGGACCCGCTCCTGGCCAAAGACACCGAAGGCCTCCTCGTCCAGCGGATGAACGAGGTGGTCGACGGGCAGTTCCAGAAGTACACGGTCGCGCCCGGCAGCTATACGCGCAAGCACTTCTTCGCCGTCGATCCTCGTCTGGAATCGCTGGTGGCGGACCTCACCGACGAGCAGATCCGGCGCCTCAAGCGGGGCGGTCACGATCCGCTGAAGGTCTACGCCGCGTACCAGGCCGCCTGCGAGCACAAGGGATCGCCCACCGTGATCCTCGCCCAGACGATCAAAGGCTACGGCCTGGGCGAGGCGGGCGAGGGCCGCAACGTCACGCACCAGCAGAAGAAGCTCAACGAGGACGAGCTGCGCCACTTCCGCGACCGGTTCGACATTCCCATCTCCGACGAGCAAATCGGCGAGGCCCCCTTCTATCGTCCGCCCGAAGACGGCCCCGAGATCCGATACCTGCTCGAGCGACGCCGCGCGTTGGGCGGGTTCGTGCCCGGCCGCCGCTCGCCCACGATGAAGCTCAAGCCGCCCAAGTGGGACGACTACGCCGAGTTCTTCGCCGGCAGCGAAGGCCGCGAGGTCTCGACCACGATGGCCTTCGTGCGGCTCTTGGCGAAGCTCTTGCGCGACCGGAACGTGGGCCGGTACATCGTGCCGATCGTGCCCGACGAATCCCGCACCTTCGGCATGGAGGCCTTCTTCCGGCAGTTCGGCATCTACGCCCACACGGGCCAGCTCTACGAGCCGGTCGACGCGGAGACGATTCTCTACTACAAGGAGGCCAAGGACGGGCAGATCCTGGAAGAGGGGATCACCGAGGCGGGCTCGATGTCGTCGTTCATCGCCGCCGGAAGCGCCCACTCCAGCCACGGCGTGAGCATGATCCCCTTCTTCATCTACTACTCGATGTTCGGCTTCCAGCGGATCGGCGACCTCATCTGGGCGGCCGGCGACATGCGGTGCCGCGGCTTCCTGCTGGGCGGCACGGCGGGCCGCACTACGCTGGCCGGCGAAGGGCTCCAGCACCAGGACGGAAACAGCCACCTCAACGCCCTGGCCTTCCCCACCGTCCAGGCCTACGACCCGTGCTACGCCTACGAGATGGCGGTGATCGTGCTCGACGGGCTGCGCCGGATGTTCTACGACGAGGAGGACGTCTTCTACTACATCACCTTGATGAACGAAAACTACGCCATGCCGATCCTCCCCATGGCGTCCGAAGGCCCGACGAGCAAGGTCTCCGAGGCCATCTGCCGGGGGATGTACTTGCTCTCCCAGCGCGATCTCGGGCCGGACAAGCCCGAGGTGCAGCTCCTTGGCAGCGGGGCCATCCTCCGCGAGACGCTCCGCGCCCAGGAGATCCTCGCCGACGAGTTCCAGGTGTCGAGCAACGTCTACAGCGTGACCAGCTACAAGGCCCTCTACCAGGACGGGCGCGACTGCGAGCGGTGGAACCGGCGGCACCCGGGCGACGAGCCGCGCAGGCCGTACGTCGCGCAGGTGCTCCAAGGGCGACCCGGGCCGGTCGTGGCGGCGTCGGACTACGTCCGTGCGTTGGGCACGTCGATCGCCCCGTACGTGGCGGGCCGCTACGTTGTGCTGGGCACCGACGGCTTCGGCCGCAGCGAAGCCCGCCGGGAGCTCCGCCGGTTCTTCGAGGTCGACGCGGAGAACATCGCCTTGGCGGCGCTCTCGGAGCTGGCCGAGGAGAAGAAGTTCCCCAAGTCGAAGCTCAAGGGGGCGGTCAAGAAGCTGGGGCTCGATCCCCAGAAGCCGAATCCTGGCACCGTATGAAGGAAACGTCGCACAAGTGAAGCGGTCGTGGGAGCGGAACGGGAAACGCGGTTGACTCGATTGGCGGCCAAGCTTTGGGAGATGAAATGGGCTACGTGTTGATTGTCCTGCTGCTGGCGGTTCTGATCCTGATCCACGAGCTCGGCCACTTCCTTGCCGCCAAGTGGCTGGGAATCCCCGTGGCGCGGTTTTCCATCGGGTTCGGGCCGAAGCTCTGGGGCTGGAGGTGGGGGGAGACGGAATACTGGCTCTCGCCGATCCCGCTGGGCGGCTACGTGCTGCCGGCCGTGGCCGACGAGCGGGAGTTCTTCCAGATTCCCTGGGCCAAGCGGCTGCTGTTCTCGCTCGGCGGACCGGCGGCCAACCTGGCGCTGCCCGTCGCGCTGCTCGTGGGGATGAACGCGGCGGCCGGCGACGTGTCGCTTTACGGGCTCTTCGTGGCCCCGGTAGTCCAGACGGGCGAGCTTTTGGGCCGGATCGTAGCCGCGCTGCCGCAGTTGTTCGCCCGGCCGGAAAACCTCTCGGGCGTCGTCGGCATCGTCGCGATGGGCGGGGAGGTGGTGGCGTCGGACCTGACCAAGGCCCTCCAGTTCACCATCGTCCTGAGTATCAACTTCGCCGTGTTCAACCTGCTGCCCATCCCCGTGCTGGACGGCGGCAAGATTCTGCTTTATCTGTTGGAAAGGGTCTATCCGAAAGCGGTCCGGTTGTACGTCCCGTTGACGATCCTCGGACTGGTCCTCGTCTTGGGCCTGATCCTCTACGTGACGGCCCTGGACATCGGCCGGATCGTTACGTAGGAAAAATCTCGTAGGGTGATACTATGGAAGCGGAGGCCGAGCCGAACTAGCTTGGTCCTTGAACACGTGGTAAACCGGGGGTTTGTACGAGTCTCAAACCAGCGATTTCCACAAAAGGAGCCAAGCCATGAAGTATGTCGGCGTC
>DATKZH010000649.1:0-3207 GCA_035528065.1 Thermoguttaceae bacterium
TCAGCCACGATTCGTCACCAACTCTTCCCTCAGGCCAGAACCGCCCCCCGGATACCGTCACAAGATCTTGCGGTGCGATAGCATTGCTTTCACACGTTTGGTCGAAAAGGTCACAGCCTCGGCGTGTGCCTACTACTCCGCAAATGCGGAAGTCATTCTTCGGCCGATACTTAGGAGCGGTCGGAAGCCGCGTGGAGGTCTGCGATGTCGCGCTTCGTGCCGCTGGGGATCGCCTTTTTCGCTGCCGTGCTCGTCGGCGCGGAGGAAGCGGAGCAGCAGGCACGGTCCGGTCCCGGTCGCGAGCGCCCGTTGGTGCTTGCCGTGCGTCTGGCCGACGAGCCGATCACGCCGGGCGTGGATCGGTATCTTCAGAGGGCGATTCGCGAGGCGGAAGACCGGGACGCCGAGTGCCTGGTCATCCTTCTCGACACGCCCGGCGGACTGCTCGACTCCACCCGGAGCATCGTCAAGGAGATGCTCGCGGCACGCACGTGCGTGGTGGTCTACGTGTCCCCTTCGGGAGGCCGGGCGGCTTCGGCGGGCGTGTTCATCACGCTGGCCAGCCACGTGGCGGCGATGGCCCCGGGCACGACGATCGGGGCGGCGCATCCGGTCCAGGTAGGCGGTCTGCCTTTCGAGCCCCCCGCGAAAGAGTCCCCGTTTCCGGGAGAGCAGGGCAAGGAGCCGGAAGGGACGGCCGAGAAATCAGAAGACAAGGCTCAAGAGTCCGCAGGCGAGGCGGAGGGGTCGGAAAAGGAGGGCAAGGATTCGGAGAAAAAGCCCGAGGATTCGGCCGACGAGGCGGAGGGTCCCTCGACCAAGGAACGCTCACGGCCCCAGACGCCCATGGAGGAGAAGATCCTCAACGACACGGTCTCCTGGGCCCGGGCCTTGGCGATCCTGCGCAACCGCAATGCCGACTGGGCGGCTCGCGCCGTCAAGGAGAGTATCTCGGTGACCGCCGAGGAAGCGCTTCGTGAGCGGGTCGTCGATCTCGTGGCCGATGACCTGGATGAGCTGGTCGAAAAGCTGGACGGCCGGGAAGTCACCCTGCCCGACGGCCCGCGCACGCTGAGCACGGCCGGGGCCAAGGTCGAAGACGTGCCGATGTGGTGGGGAGAACTCGTGCTGGCGCTGTTGAGCCGGCCGAACGTCGCCTTCCTGCTGATGATCTTCGGCTTTTACGGGGTATTGTTCGAGCTGTACAGTCCCGGGTGGGGCGTGGCGGGCACGCTGGGCGTGATCTGCCTGCTGTTGGCGATGTTCGGCCTGGCCGTGCTGCCGGTGAACTACCTGGGGTTGGCGCTGATTCTGGTCGCCCTGCTGCTGTTCGTGGCCGAGGTGTTCGTCACGAGCTTCGGGGCATTGACTCTAGGCGGGATCGTGTGCCTCGTGCTGGGAGGCATCATGCTGGTGGACTCGCCGGTCGGGTTTGCCCGCGTGTCGCCGGGCGTCGTCATTCCCTTGGCCTTGGCAACGGCCGTGATCGTCGTGTTCCTGCTCGGCGGGATCGTCCGGGCGCACCGGCGGAGGCCAACGACCGGCGACGAGGGCCTGATCGGCAGCCCCGCGGAGGCCAAGGGCGACTTCTCGCGCCGTGGGGACCGCTACGAGGGGACCGTCTTCGTGCACGGCGAGTGGTGGAAGGCGACCAGCGACGCGCCGGTCGCGGCCGGGGAGCCGTGTGAAATCGAAGATCGCCAGGGCCTCACCCTGGTCGTGAGACCCCCAGGGAAGGCCCTATCCGAGAGTTGACCAACCATCACGCCCGATGAGGAGACTTCAAAATGCCCGAACTGCTCGAAGTGCTGCAATACGCGGGTATCTTCGTGCTCGTTGTGGTCGCGTACCTGCTTTCCTGTATCCGCATCTTGCTGGAATACCAGCGCGGCGTGGTGTTCCGGCTGGGGCGGGTCCTGCCCAAGCCGAAGGGGCCCGGCTTGATTCTCGTCTTCTGGCCGGTCGACCGCATGGTTCGCGTGAGCCTGAGGACGTTCGTCCAGGACGTGCCGCCCCAGGACGTCATCACGCGCGACAACGTCTCCGTGACGGTCAACGCCGTGGTCTACTTCCGCGTGATCGACCCGATGAAGGCGGTTTTGGAGGTGGAGGACTACCAGTACGCGACCTTCCAGTTGTCGCAGACCACGCTGCGGAGCATCCTGGGACAAGCCGAGCTGGACGAGCTATTGGCCGAACGTGAGAAGATCAACCGTCGGCTCCAGGAAGTGATCGACCAGCACTCCGACCCGTGGGGCGTCAAGGTCTCCATGGTCGAAGTCAAGCACGTCGACCTGCCCGAGATGATGCGCCGGGCGATGGCCAAGCAGGCCGAGAGCGAGCGGGAGCGGCGGGCCAAGGTGATCCATGCCGAGGGCGAGTACCAGGCGGCGGGCAAGCTCCGCGACGCCGCTGAAATCATCGACCAGCAGCCCAAGGCGATGATCATGCGCTACCTGCAAACGCTGGTCGAGGTGGGCTCGGAGCACAACACCACGATCGTATTCCCAATCCCCATCGACATCTTCACCTCGCTGCTGCCACGAGCGGTCGGGGACGACAAGAAGTCGTGACGGGAAGACCAGACAAAGCACGGCTACCGGTTGACATGAAAACCCTGATCGTGGGCCTGGGCAATCCGTTGGTTACCGACGACAGCGTCGGGCTGCGCGTGGCCGCCGAGCTGAAGACGCTCCTGGCCCACCGGCCCGGCGTGGAGGTGGACGAAGACTACTGGGGCGGGCTGCGGCTGATGGAGCGGATGGTGGGGTACGACCGGGCGATTGTGATCGACGCCATCCTCACCGGCGCGGAGCCCGGCACGATTCACCACCTGACGCCCGGCTCGATCCCCACGCAACGCTCCGCCTCGGCCCACGACATGAACCTCCCCACCGCGCTGGCGTTCGGCCGCCAGGCCGGAGTCCACTTGCCCAAGGACGAGAACATCCTCCTGGTCGGCATCGAGGTGGAGGACGTGATCAACTTTGGGGAGGAGTGTACGCCGGCCGTTCGGGCGGCCGTTCCCCGTGCAACTCAAGAGGTGCTCCACTTCCTGGACTCCTGGCCAACGGCAGAGCCGACCCCGTGACCTGAGCGCCCTTCGGGCCTGCGCAGTAATAAGGGGCGGCCGAAGAACAACTTTCCGACTTCCGTAGCAGGCACACGCCGTGTGCCGTCCGCTGGTTACGGCACACGGCGTGTGCC
>DATKZH010000650.1:0-3843 GCA_035528065.1 Thermoguttaceae bacterium
CACGCACACGACCGACACAGGGGCCGCTGTGCCGGGTGTCACCAGGAGCCGCAAGTAGCGCTCCCTCTTTTTGAGATTGACGTTGAGCACAACGCATGTCGGCTCAGTGATCCCGGTGAAATTCGGGACCACGAACCCCACACTCGCACTGGTGACAGTCCCACCCGTGAAGGCCACGATCGCCGAGGCCGCCGTGCTGTTGGTGCCCTCAGTGAGGATCAACGACTTGAAGGCGGCATTCCCAGTCGCCGCCGTGCCAATGACGGCGATGATCTTGGCGTAATCCCACCCGATGGTATCCAGGTAGGCGTAGTTCGACGAGTTGGTTGCGACCGTGGCAAGCGTTGCCAGCGGCACCTCAACCTTGCAGTCTTGCAATGCAATCATGAGTAAATCCTTTCGTTGGTTAGCTGGCCTTGCCGAGCAGCGCGACAACCGGGCCGGCCGAAGTCGTGGTGCCGACATCGTGAACGACGATATCGAACCGCTGTGTGGCGCGAATGACGATCTCGTCCTGCTCAAATGCGTTCAGGGCGCTGTCGCTCGTCGCCAGCGTGAACCCACGTCTGTCACCGAATTTCGCGGCCAGGGCCAGGTCGCCGAAGATGGCGAGCACCTGGGATACGGCCGTGCCGGTGTTCATGACCTGAGTCAGTCGGACCGGGTAGCCCAGGAACTTCAGGACGCGCGACCCGTTTTCAAGGTCAACGATGTTGTTGCCCGTGTAGGCTTCCATGAGCCGCTGCATGCCACCGGAGAAGAACCTGCGGTGGCAGTACCACGCGCAGTTCGGGGTGTCCGCGTACAGCGGAAGCAGGCCCATGACCTTGTTGAGGTCGCTCATCGTGATTTCGGCGATGGTGTCGCCGGTGCCGACGATCACGCCATCGTCATCGTCCGAGACGCCGAACAGGTTCGTCAAACGGGGACCGACGCCCACGATACCGCCGTAGGTCTGGCTGCCGTCGCCGAGGAAGCCGCACAGATCCTCCTTGTAGGCGAAAGCGTAGGCCGCCTCGTTGGCGATCTTGTCACCGATATTGATGACGGCGTCCTCGCCCAGCTCGGTGCTCGTCTTGGTCAGCGTCATCAGCTTGCGAGCCACGAGATTGACCTGGTCCCACGCGGGATCAGACTGCGTCCCGGATGAGTTTTCGCCGACGAAGTACGCCGTCAGCCCGCCAGTGCGGCGCGGAATGGTCTTGGTGTCGCCCGACATCGGCTCGATGGACGCGTACTTGCGAAATACGCCGTACTGCTCCATCAGCTCGATGATGGTGGGCTCGAAATCTTCGGGCACAAGGAATCCGCCGGCCGTGTTGACGCCCTCGCTCAGGGCCTTGTCGCGGTGCAGCGGGATTCCCAGCTCCTTGCATCGCTTGGTCGCCCAGGGCACGCCACAGATTCCGGCGAACCACGCACCGAACTTGTACGCGGCCAGCTCGGGATCGGGGGACACGCTGGTAAGGTTGCGCTGCCGGAAGTTGGTGGCGCGGTAGCGCTTGGACTGGGCCGGGATCACGAACGTGGCCGGCTCAGGTTCGGGGCGTTCAAATGGGGCACGCGGGGGATTCGCCTTCATCGCCTTGGCGACAGCGTCCTTCACCGCCTTCTCCAGGTTCGCGTCCTTATCCGCAGACTCGGCCTCGGGCTCCGGCTCTTCGCTGGCCATCGTCACGAGTTCCACAACCTCGATGTCGATGTCCGCACCGTCGGCGTCCGTCAACGTCACACCATCGATGGCGACCAGCGCCTTTACTCGGCGCTTCGCCTCCACCGCGTCCGGGTTGCCCTTGAGCAGCTCGGGATATTTCTTCATCAGTTCTGCAATCGTCATGGCTATGCTCCGTTAGTTGTTTTTTTACCCGGCTCTGGCTGTCGCTCTGCGTTGTCGGCTCTCGGCCTGTCCCGTTGTCCGCTCTCGCCTAAGCTGCCTGCCGCAAATGTCAGTCGTACATCGCGCCGCGTCGGCGCTTGATTTCCTTGGCTACAAGATTGCCGACCTCGACGAAGTTCACTGGCTTCATCGCCGGCATTAGTACGATCACCTTCTTGGCTCTCGGGAGGTCAATACCGGGGACCATCGCTTCGGCGGCGTGCCGCGAAAGACGCCCCTTGTGCACGGCGGTAATGACGGCACCGATATTCGACTGGAGCGGGGCAATCGACCACTCCAGCAATCGCCACTTGCTTATGATGCTCCTGACGTCCTGGCCGTGCTTCTCGCGGTCCTTGGACGTGGGCCTGCGCTCTTCGGTCGGCTCGAAACCCACGGAGACGCCCGAGACCATGCCCTGCTGGATCATCGCCCAGGCAAAGTCAGGGAAGAAGTCTCCTTGGTAGTCGGCGGGGCGAGCCGCGATTTCAGCCGTTGACTTCCACCCGTCGCTAGCCTTGTCGATGCTGTTGGCCTTGCCGATGGGCTGGTCGTACCAGTGATTCCAAAAAATGGTTGGGCTGGCTTTGAACTCGGTCGGGTCCATGCCGTCGGGGATAAGCACCTCGTGGTCACGGTCCTTGCTGCCGGTCGTGATGGTCGCGGTGAATGACCTGGTGCCGCCCTCGGATGCCTTGATGCCGGCGCACATCGTGCTGATGCCGACATGGGCGGCTCCCGCGTGCCTGCCCTGGATTGCGGCCTTGGCCTGCTCCAGCCATTCGACAGTCCCTGTTTTCGGTTTCATCTGCGTGACTCCTGCCTGATGGCCGTGGCGCTCAAGCGCTCAATGTCCGGACTGAGCCGCACATGCCGCGACGACCAGCCGCAATCTCGCCCGTAAACGATCTCGCGGACCCACGGCAACGGTATCAGTGACACCTCGCCGTCTGCTATTTCCTCGCCGAACTCGCAATGAAACATGTCAATACGCTGCTCCATCGTGAACGGATTTCGGTCACTGATTGGCGTGTCAAAGATGCCGACCACCACCTTGCATCCATTCTCCAGCAGCGATTCCACGAGCTTGACATGCCCGCTATGCAGCGGCTGCCACCGGCCAGGAAGGAGGACCGTGCTGGGCGGGTACATGTTCATAGTGTCCCCCTTCGGTAGCCCAGCATTTCCATCGTGCCGCCGTGGATCGCCCAGAACATTCGATCCTCCTCAATGGTCATCTCGCCATTTCCAGACGTCGCGCACTTGCGGAAGATCGTCGGTTCGCTAGCGTGCATCGACTCAAACGGCGGTATCTCGTGGCTGACTGGCGTGTAGCCCGTCCATCGGGCAATGCGGTCAACCGTGCCCGGAACGTCGTCCATGATGTCCTCATACCGCAGCCACAGGGCGGTAGCCGAGCCGTACATGGCCCAGGACCGAATCCACGCGGACCAGGAGCCCCAGGGATGCTCGCCCCGGATAAGCGACTCCATTGTGTATTGATGGTCGTTGCGCTCGGCATAAAACGCCTTGAGCGATTCCAACGCAATGCGCCCGTCCCGGACGATGACGATGGTGGGAATGCATGCGCTTGTATCGTCCGCAAGCTCGTGAGTTTTGAAAGTCAAAAGTCCCTGTTTGACAGCTGCGGATTCCAGATCCTTGAGGCTAATCACTCCATCGACGGGCAGGAGATTGACCGCGTGTATGTACGCATCGCCAAGGATATGCTCACGGTAGATCGAGCACGTGTAATGCCCAAAGCAGTTCGCCAGGATCGTGCGTACCAGAGCCGCACCGCTGCGCGGGTAGCCAGCGAGCCAGCCAAGGTGCCGGAGGCCACTGCGCACCAGCTTTTCGGGCGCGAGGTTAACTTGCTGCTCCATCATCCTTCCTCCTCCAGCAGCAGCTCGCCCCACATCATCATCCGCGTCATGATGTGGCCCACATGGTCCTCGCTCCGGTCG
>DATKZH010000651.1:0-23087 GCA_035528065.1 Thermoguttaceae bacterium
CCAGAACGGACGCGGCCAAGAAAAGGACGCTTCGCCAAGCACGACGACAGGCGGCCATAGATCTACTCCGAAGAGGAATCGAGGTGGGGAAGGTGCGAGGGGACTCGGTGTGGCAACTGGGCGAGCGCCGTGGCAGGTGGGCGCCTGGTTGCGCCGGCAAACACTACCATCGGCCGACGCGGAGACCATGCAGGATCGGTTCCCGCCCAGAAGCGGCGTTGGAGGGCATCTACGCAGGCATCCTTCCAGCATATCCGCCGCCTGCTGAGCACGCCAGATCGCGCCCCTGACGTCGCGGGACAACGGTTCCAAGCAGTTCCGTGCCGGAGAACGTCAGGTTTTCGGCCACCCCCGCTCACTCCTGAGTCACTTGTGCGGAAGGTTCCGTGAATTTCCAGAGTTCGATGCCGGCGAGGTTGGCGGCGCCACCCTGGCTAGTCAGGTCAAGTGATCCATCGGCGACACGGGTAATCCAGGGCCCCAAGCGGCGCCACTGACCCGCGTTGCCGCTGGTGTAGCCGCGCTGCACGAGGCGTCCGTCAATTGCAAAGCTCAGAGTCTCCGGATTATTGTCCTCGAAGATGTGAACAAACACGGCATAGGTCCCCGTTGGCAACTCTCCGAAGCGGGCCTCCAGATTTCGGTCGTAGCGGAACGAAGTGAGCATGGAGAATTCGGCAGGGTCTGCGGGCGGTCGAGGCTCGACGTCTGGCGTGGCCAGGGCTTTTCCGTTGCAGGCAAATCCGGCGGCATCGCCGCCTTCCCAGCGGCGACCGTCGATCTCGACAGGACGTCCGTTTACGTTCACGCCGCGTTGGAAGACCCACGGTCCCGCGGGCGCGGCGACGAACTTGATGGGCGGCGCAGTCAGGATCACGCGGCGATAAGCGGTCAGCGGCGGAGTGCCATCGTCGGTCGTTTCCAGGATCACGTGGATTTGGCCCGTGGCCTGCGGAGGAACGCTAAGCATCGCCTCGGCGGTGTCGGCGTCGGTAATCGAAACCTCGCCAGGGCAAGTTCCGGCTTCGTTGTAGATCCACCAGTGGTACCGCATTCGGTTGCCGTCGGGATCGGTGGAACCGTCGGCGCTGAGCTTGACGACCTCGCCGGGCCTGACATCCTGCAGCAACACACGTCGCGACGTATTGCCGTTGCAGACCGCGACCGGTACGTGATTCGCCTTTCGCATGTTGTGAACGCACCAGTCCATCCGGGCTTCGAGTTCATTCTGATACGCCGCACGCCAGCGGTGGATCGTGTACAGCAGATCGGGCGTTCCGTCACGCAAATCCTGGGCGGGGATATACTCACGACCGTGGCCGCTCGGCTGGAACCTTCCGCCCCAATTGCCCCACTCCGGGTGTTCGGGGTCGCTCAAGCCGTCGGGTAGCACGTAGAAGAAGGACGGCGTGTCGCCCTCCTTCACACCTACTTTGCCGGCCGCTTTTTCCGGATACAGGGGACCGAGCGGCCCGTGACCGGTGCGGACGTTGCGATCAAGCCACTCCGGCGAAACGATCACCTGATCGCCCTCTTTCCAGATGCCGCGGAACTGGTCCTTCGAGTAGATCCAGAACACGTCGGGGTGGTTTTCCTTGACCCAGCCTGCCGTGCGGTCCTGGTCGGCGATCGAGTGAACGCGGATCTTGCCTTTGAAGGCCGCCAGTTGTTCGGCCGAACGTGTCGTCTGTACCTTCCAGATGGCCTGGGCCAGTTCCCGCGGCCCACCCCAGATCGAGAACCACACCGGCCGCGGATCGTCGCGGTCCAGCACGTGAATGATCCAGTCGGATGCCTCGGAATCCATGCCCGGGCCGACCGAATGCGGATCGCCGTTGTGGCCGTCCTTGATCAGGCCGATCAATTCCTCGTGCGAGGGAAAGTCCTCACGGTGCCGGCGCAGTTGCGGCAGCACCTGTCCGTAGGCGTCCACGGCTTTGCGGATCAGTTCGGGGTGCGTGACCTGGTAATGCCCGTGGCCGAAGCCGGTACACAGCCCTTCGACATCGAAGTCGCACGCGTACAGCAGGAACCGGACGATGGATTGTTCGTCGTCCGGATCGCCGCCGATATCGGTCATCACCACCAATCGCGGTTTCGGCTCGGCCGCGTCAGCCGCCGTGAATCCGAACAGGAGAACGAGAAGGCTCGGCCACGCGAGCCCAAGTGCCTGAAGCGACCAACGAATCGACGGGAACGGTTTCATGTTTCTCTCCAGTTGAAGACGGAATTCAATCTCTGGTGAGCCGAATGGCTCTGGCCACCGGTATCGGGGCGCAACGGCTTCGCAGGCAAAACCGGCGGCTATCGCCATGCCGCTCACTTGGCTCGATATTCCTCGCCGGACACAACGCGTGTGAATCGGTAGGCCAGGTCCGACTTCGGCGGCCGAACCGTGTACTCGCCGGGATGTGCAGTCCCTAGCGGGGTGACGGTCATGTCCCAGGGATCAACGAGGTCCACTTTGTACGGCCGGTCACCAGCCAGCTCGACCTTTTGCGACTTCGTATCGGTGCAGTACAGCAGATAGTATTCGCCGCTCCTTGCCAGCAGATATTGACCCTGATCGTTGCCCCGCGGTTGCAGTTCGTCGAAGGGCGGCGCTTGGGCCATGAGATCTTTCAGCCACTGGATACGCTGCGGGCTTTGGCCGTGCAGTACGCCACCCTTGCACCACCAGAGGATGTCGTCTGGATGCTTGTAGGTTTCACCATGACCGACGTAACAGCCGCTCATCGTCCCCAGCCAGAACCGCTGGGTCATGGTCTTGGCGTCCAGATTCCCCCAGCCTTGCGGAATGTCGCCTTCGTATTTGCATTCGTCGTAGATCACCGGCTTCTGAGGCTGAGTACGATATCCGACGCCGCCGGCCATATTGGACGACTGCACACTAGCGTGGGTGACCCAGGCCCGCGTATGGTCGTACCAGAGCCGACCGTTGTGAATGCCGCGCAAGCGGCGGTGAGGATCTTCGTTCTGCAGGATCTGGAAGTACCGGTCCCAGTCGTCCATCTGTTTGTTGCCACGATGGCCTTTGGGCCGATCCGTCATGAAGTCGAACTCGTTGGCCAGCGACCACCAGACGTTTCGGTAGGCCGAGAGCCGAGCGATGCAATACCGCAGGTACCGGTCATCCTGCGAGTCGTTCATGTCGGCAAATCCCCAGCGGTCGTAGGGGTGCCAGAGGATCACGTCGGCTTCGATGCCCAGCCGCTGGAGGTCCAAGATGGATTGCTCGAAGTGTTGCCAAAACGCCGGATTCGGCCGGCCGAAGTCAAACTGGCCGTCCGCGTCCTTCTGGAAAGCGAAGAACTCCGGTTCGTTTTCGTTGTAAGCGTATGCGATAGGGAACACGCAGAAACGAATCTTGTTGAAGGGTGACGCGGCCAGCGTCTTGAGCGTCTGCTGTTGAAGCCCTCGCTTCTGATGCACCCAGGCGTAGCAGGTCGTGCCGAACTGATGATACGGCGAACCATCGGCGTAGTGCAGATAGAACGTTTTGAAGACCTGCACCGGCCCATGGTTTTCCGCCGATGGAGATCCGGCGGTGATCGAACCGCTTTTGCCGTTCAATTCCGGTCGATTGCTTCGTGTTTCATATCGCCACGCGCCCTGCACGGGCGGCGAAAAGCGTACTCGGTAGACGCCTTCACCATCGTAGAAGCCAGGCACAATGATACGCCAACCGTCCTGGCTGAAGGTGACGGATAATTGCACTTCGAGATACGGGTTGCCCTCGCGGGGACCATCCCACGAAGTTTCCCAAACGCCCCATTGCTCGGCATCAGCCTTGCACACGCCGTTCGAGACGCCAAAAGAAACGGCTAGACATAGGCCGGCCACTGCGAGGGCGAGTCCACACGATCTGACCAAGTCCGTTGCAGCTATGATAATCATGGGTAGCCCGATGCGATGCGAGCGTGTGATCATGGCGTTGCGGTCTTCTGGCTGGAGGTCATGAAGCGGAGCCAACGTCCCGAGATAGCAAACACGGAAAGTGATACATCCAGAATGCCGTCGTGCTCGGCGACCACGCGTACGATCTCTTCATCCGGCCTGGGATTCACCCATTCCCATTGAAACAAGTGGACCGGTTCGCCGTTAGCGTCGTCGACAGTCCAGGTATAGCGATTGTCGAGGGTCGCGCGGGTGGCGTTGGCCGTGTCGAAGCGTTTGATGTTGTTCGTCAGTCGCACCGGAAGGACCGCTTGCGAACCATCGGCGTAGTGCACCACGTAGTTGCCACAGGGCCATCCGTAAATCCATTCCCGGATTCGCACGCCCGCGACGGTCTTGTCGTTGGAATCGTGGACGAAGCCGGTGTGCAGGAAGATCAGCGAGGCAAAACGGCCGCGGACGGGGAGCGTGACTGGCGTGGAGTTCTTGCGTAAGACGACGCAATCGTGCTCGCTGCCGCCCAGACGCATGGGCAGGAATCCGATCTCTTGCGGGCCTCGGGGCAAGTCGACTGCCTGCTTATGCCCGGCGAAGGAGTCCGGTTTCGCCGCTTTCAAGAACGCACCCCAGGAATCCGTCAGCGCCGCATCCAACTCGATCGGCTCGACGTGCTCACTGGCACGAGGATTCGGCCGGATGGCCAATAACTGTTCGATCGCCACGAGCCGCGCCGGATCCGCGTTTTCCTCTTGGGCCAAGTTCCAGGCGTAATCGGCCGTGCGCAGAATGTTGCTCAGCGACCACAGCGGCGAGTACTCGTCCAAGAGGCGCGCCTTGTCGTTGCCGAAGGAGTAGATTCCCTTGCCGAAGCCCATCACGCGGCTCTTGGAGTCGTCGCTCAAAGTGAACATGCCGGTCGCATTCGGCCAAACGCGGAATCCCCGGTCGGTAAAGTGGCAAATTTCCTTGTCCGTGTTGCCGCCGCTCCAAAGTGTCAGGATCACGTCTTTCGGAAACGCATCGATCATGCGGTACGTGTCGAACCGTTTTCCGTTGTGGTAAGGCGAGAGCATGTCCTCGTAGATCATCATCGTGATGCCGCGTTCGTGCAGCCACGCATTCAGCTTCGTGTGGAAATCCAGAAACGCCTGCGCCCGGGTCTTGCCGTGCAGCAGCTCGTCAGGCGTTTCATCCGCACGCCGTTCGTGCCACCACTCGTCAGACTTGGGACTGAGGTATTTCGGTTGCAGGGCTTCGATCACATCGAGCATACAGTCGTAGACGATCGGATCATGGTCGGGATGCGTCACGTCGCCTTGGCTGGGCCAGCCTTTCTCTCGCAACTCGGGATGGTAGCCGATGGTCAGCCACCAGTTGGCATGGCCGCCGATCTGCCAGGCCGGACAGAGGTCGACAAAATGGTCCCGGCAGAATTGCCCGAAACGGCGCAGGTCGTCCAGCGAGTAGATCTTTTCCGAACCGTTGAACTCCGGCCGCCGCTCGTATCGGACGTTAGCCGACAAGTCGATGTACAAGGTATTGTACTTGTTGCCGGCGACGAAACGGTCGGTCCAGTCGATCAAGTAGTCGATACCACGATTCTCCCGCACGGCGTAATTGCGGAACGTGTGTGGATGCTCCAGGCGGACCATCCGGTTCAGCGTGTCGGGCCAGTCACGGATCTGCACGCAGGGCACAGGAATCTCCGCCGTGGCCTTCTTCAAGGCGTGCCGCAGCACCTGGAAAAAAGTGACCGTGCCGTAGTACAGTCCCGGCTCGTCTGCACCTGTGATGACAACTCGTTCCGCATCAGCCGTCAGTGTATAGCCTTGGGGAGGCAAGACCGCATCCTCGGCCTCGGTTTGAGACGCGCCGGCGACCCGCAGGACGATCCCCGCAGCCGGGACATCCGATTCGCGTGTGGCCACGGCCAATCGCTGACCCGTAAATCCCCAGAAGCGTTCGGCGAAGATCTCGGCCGTGCGACGTGTGCGCTCGGAAGCGGTCTTGTCCAAGAGTAACGTCTCCACTTTGCGAGCCAAGAAGACGCCCTGTTTCCAGTCAAGCTGCTTTGGCCGGGGCGAGATGACAGGCTCTGCAAACAGGTCCGGCACGCGGCCGTCGGTGGCCGGGTCGCTCGCGTCCAGGGGCACTTGCCGCATTTTCATCCGTTGCAGGCGATAAGTCACGTCGGTCGTATGCCGTCCGGCATCCAGCGTCAACATCACGTAACGCAGCAGATCCCAGTGGGGTGGGTACTTTTCTCGGCGGAAGCCGCTGTTCACCAGGTATTCGTGCCGCCCCTGTTCCAGCGTCACATCATGGCTCAGTGTCGACTGGTCCGAAAATGCCACCGTCACACCGATATGCGGGTAATCATCGCGGTCGCAGTCCAGTATAAATTGAATACCCTGGTACTGCATGCCCGCATCCGGTTCGGGCAGCTTCTCGAAATAGAGCGTCGAACAGGCCATGCCGTGCCGGCCCCGAAACGTAAACTCGATCCAATTCGAGTCGTCCTTGGACACCGGCGTCGCAGTCGGCAGCAGATCGCTACCCTTTTTCCAACGGGCCGTGTAATTGCGGACACCATTCAAGTCATGGCTTCCGGCGTCGAACAGCAACACCTCACCGCCATGCTTTGCAGAGACGAAGGCGGGCGGCTCGGCCATCGCGGTTGACGAAGCGAGCAACGTGAAGGCGGATGCCCAACTGAGGTAGATTCTTCTTGTCATGGATGTTCCAATACCCACCGTCTCCCTTCCACTCACTCTGTGCATCGGATTACGCCTCCCGTGAACTCATTTTGTCGATGGCCACCGCAGCCAGGATGACGAAGCCTTTGACGACCTGTTGCCAGAAGGGCGACACGTCCAGCAGAAACAGGCCGTTGTTCAACACGCCGATGATCAGGCAGCCGAGCACCGTGCCGATGATGCTGCCGCGCCCTCCGGAAAGCGACGTGCCGCCGATCACGACGGCGGCGATCGAATCCAGCTCGTATCCCAGTCCAGCGTTGGGCTGGGCGGAATCCAGCCGAGCAGTGACGATCAGCCCGGCCGCGCCGGCCAGCAGGCCACCCAGCGTGTAGACCCACAGCTTGATGCGGTCCACCCGCAAGCCGGTCAGCAGCGCCGCCCGTTCGTTGCCGCCGACGGCGTAGATGTAGCGGCCAAAGCGGGTCTTGCGGGTCACCAACACAAACACGCCCACGAACGATCCGGAAATCCACACCGGCATTGGAATGCCCAACAATACGCCAGTGCCGAGGAAGCCGAATTGCGGTCCCAGCCCGGTAATCGGAAACCCGCCCGTCCAGAGCATCGTCAGCCCTCGGGCAATGCTGAACATGCCCAGAGTGGCGACGAACGGCGGCAGCCGGAACCGGGTAATGACAAATCCGTTGAACCAGCCCGCCGCCGTCCCTACCAGCAGCCCGGCCACGATCGAACCGAAGACGGTGAATTGCAGTTGTACTTCCAGCGGCGTGATGACGAGCCCGTCTTTCAATAGCCCCGCGGCCACCGCGCCGGACAAGGCCAGGATCGCACCGACGGACAAGTCGATCCCGGCGGCCAGGATGATCAGGGTCATACCGATCGATAGACATAGGTTGACGGAAATCTGCCGCAGAATGTTCCAACCGTTTTCCGGCGTGACGAACTTGTTCGACAGCAGACTCATCACCAGCACCATCAGCGCCAGCGCGATCAGCGATTGAAAACGGGCCAGGAGCTCGCGGTTGAGTTTCAGCATCGGGAGGCAGGCTTTCTCGGCAACGCCGCATGCATGATATTCTCTTCCGTCGCTTCGGTTCGCGTGAATTCGGCCGTCCGACGGCCTTCGCACAGGACCAGGATGCGGTCGGACACGGCCAGGATCTCGGGCAACTCGGACGACACCACGACGACGGCCAGGCCGTCGCTAGTCAGTTCGTCGACTACCGCATAGATCTCCTTCTTGGCGTTGATGTCGATGCCTCGCGTCGGTTCGTCCAGCAACAGCACCTTGGGGCCGGTTGCCAACCACTTGGCCAAAATCACCTTCTGCTGGTTGCCACCGCTCAAGTTGCGGATCCGCTGCCCGAGCGAAGGCGTCTTGACGCGGAACCGTTCCAAGTAGCCTTGCACGTGTTCGCGCTCCGCGCGGCGGCTCAGCAGGCCGCAGCGTTCCGCCCGGTTCAGGCTGGCCAGACTGGCGTTCGCCGCGACGCTCATGGACAAAACCAGCCCGTCCCGCATGCGGTCTTCCGGCGCCAACCCCAACCCGCAGGCGATCGCGTCTGCCGCCGACCGCAGGACGGCAGGCTGGCCGGCAACGGTAACCTCGCCCGAACAGGTCCGTCCGTGCAAACCGAACAGGCACTCCAGCAATTCGGTCCTGCCCGCGCCCATCAAACCGAAGATGCCCAGCACCTCGCCACGCCGCACACGAAAGCTGACGTCGTCGACCAGGAAGTCGCCCGGGCGCTCGGGGTGCTTGAGCGTCAGATGATCCACTCGCAACACTTCGTCCACCGTGGCCGACGACGACTTCTGGTACAACTCGCTCAAGTCGCGGCCGACCATCATTCGCACGATGTCCGCGTGCGACAGGTCGCTCAGCGGCGCGGAGCCGATCATCCGGCCGTCGCGCATCACCGCAACGTCATCGCCGATGCGGGCCAGTTCCTCCAGTTTGTGCGTGATGTAGACGATGGCCACGCCCTGCCGTTTCAGCCCGGCGATCCGCTGGAATAGCACTTCGATCTCGTGTTCGGTGATCGCCGAAGTCGGTTCGTCCATGATCAGGATGCGAGCTTCGCCAGCCAGCGCCTTGGCGATTTCGACCACCTGCTGCTGGCCAACCCGCAACCGCCCGACCGGCGTCGTGGCCGGCACGTCCAGGTCCAGCCGATCAAGCCACTCCCTGGCTTTGCGGTTCATGGCGGCGTAGTCGATCAGCCCAACGCGATTCAGCGGTTCCCGCCCCAGAAAAATGTTTTCCGCCACGCTCAGACCCGGCACCAGGTTCAGTTCCTGAAAGATCATGGCGATGCCGTGTTGCTGGGCTTCGCGCGGATTCGCAAATCGAACCGATTGGCCCGCGATCCGCAAGTCGCCTTCGTCCGGCGGAAACACGCCCGCGACGATGTTCATCAGCGTGGACTTGCCCGCACCGTTTTCGCCCAGCAGCGCGGTCAAGCAGCCGCGGCGGAGGGTCAAGTCCACCCTGTCCAGCGCCTTGATGCCGGGAAAGGCTTTTGATATCCCGCGGGCTTCCAGTAATACCTCGCCGGCAGCGGTCATGGCGTCTCCGCGATGAAAGGCACGATCCGCAGGGGCTGTAAATCCGTGTCCTCGTCCACGATTTCTGCACAGCCGACGAACCGGATCGTCGCGCCGGTGACGGCCATGCTCCGCAACGACGGCAACACCTCCCGTTCGATGCGACCGTTGATTTCCGACGACAGGGCGTTGAAGTCCTGCGAGTTAGCGATATCGTTCACATCCAACAGCCCCGTTCCATCGCGGAGGGTGTTGCCAAAGATATTCCCCGTTTCCAGGGCCACCTGCACCTGCTGCTCGCCGTCCAGTACCGCCAGCCCCACCGAGTTCTTTTCGACGGCGACGACACGGCCCGTGCCGGCGACGAAATAATAGTAGACGCCACCCAACCCCACGCTACGGCCATGCGCCCGCTTCGCCGCCTGGCGGTCTTCTCGCACGGCCGCGACCAATGTCGCGACATCCACGGCGCGATCTGCGGAAGGGAGCAACCGCTCCGTCCAGAAGCTGTCGACGAACGCGACTGGATCAAAGGTGGCTGCGACCGATCGCTGCCCGGCGACTTCCAACGGTACGACGTGGAACAGAGGCATGAAATACAGCAGCACGGCGGCGCTGCCCATGGCCGTGGAACAGATGATCAGCCTGCGTCGTCCGGATGTCACTCTGCTTCCTTCCTGCCATAATCGCCGTACTTGCCGACGTTGCCTTGATGGACCAACTCGACGGCGACTGGAGTCTTCTGCGGAAAGTCGCGATCGCCCTTCAGGTACTTGTCGGCGCTCTCGGCCGCGGTCCGGGCCATCAGCTTCGGGAATTGCATACCCGTGGCGACTATCTTGCCTTCGGCGATCAGCTTGACCACGTCCTCCGAGCCGTCAAAACCGAAGACTTTGACCCGTTTGTCCTTGCCGGACGCGACCAGGGCCTGGTAAGCGCCCATCGCCATGGCATCGTTGCCGCAAAACACGGCGTCGATGTCGGGGTTCGCCTGGAGAACGGCCTCCATCACTTCCAATGCCTTCGCGCGGTCGAAATCGGCGCTTTGTTGAGCAACCATTTTCAGTTCCGGATAGCGGTCCACCACGCTGTGAAATCCCTTGGAGCGGTTCCATGTGTTGTTGTCGCCGACCAGTCCCAACAACTCGACGTACTTGCCCGACTCGCCTACCTGCTTCACAAAGTATTGGCCCAGGGCGACGCAGCCGGAGTAGTTATCGGACAGGATCTGTGAGACGGCGGCGTCGGTGGCATTGATTTCCCGGTCCATGCAGAACACGGGAATGCCGGCCTCTTTGGCTCGACGGACATTCGCGATGGAACCGTCTGCGTCGGTAGGATTGAACAGCACTGCGGCATAGCCCGAAGCGATGACGTTTTCGAATTGGGCCGCTTCTTTCGCCGGATCGTTCTGCGAATCGAAGACCGTCACGTCGTAGCCCAATCGTCCCGCATGTTCTTTGGCTGTATCGGCCAGGACGACGAACCAAGGGTTGTTCAGCGTCGAAACGATCACCGCGATCTTGGGCGTCGCCGACAGCGGAGCGGGAGCACCGCCGCCCGGAGTCGGATCGCCGCCGCAACCGGCCAGCAGGATGAACAACAGGAAGACCGACGGAGACATCACTCGAAGGGAGGTTCGATTCATGGCAGTGGTCTCGTCTGCGAAGGCTGGATTGCGGGTTCAGGTGAAGACTTACAATTCCCGGCAGGCCGCCCGAGCTACGTCAGCTAGAACACCACGCCGGATTTCAGAATGACGTTGGCATACGGGGTGCACTCGCCAGTCCGAACGATCACCTCGCTGGACCGGGTTAGCTCCTTGAACTCGTCGTGCGGGACTTGGGTTACGACTGGCTCCATCTCGTGGGCTCGGAACACCTCCATCATCTCCTGGAAGACACGGGGGTTCTTCGCGTCCATCTCACTGGCAACGATGATCTCCTCAACCAACATTTCGCTCAACAGTATGTCCAGCGTCCTAATAAAGGAAGGATACCCGCGTTCGATGGCGAGGTCGATACGCGTGACACCCTTGGGAATCGGGAGTCCGGCATCACACAGAGTAATGGAAGCCGTATGCCCTATCCTGCTGATCGCATAGCTCAGTTCGCTGTTCAGCAACCTTGTACGTTTCATGGTTCTCTCGGCAGCCCGCTGAAAAAGGCAACTTGGATGACTGACCTCATGATGGCTCAACTCGCGTGAGGTACGACCTGAACCTTGACGCACTCGTTCGGATTCGTCACGACTTCCATCTTGGCTGCCAGCTCGTCCAGGCCCATCCTGTGCGAAATCAGAGAGGCGAACGGATAGTGGGCGCCGTGCTTCTGCAGGATCTTCAACACGGGGCTCCAGTTGGTCCCGCAATGAAAGACCGAGTGGATGTGGACGTTCTTGGACGCAATATGCCTCATCACGTTCAGGGGCACCGTCTTCCCCGTGTCCACCCAGTTGCCAACCTCGATGACGGTCCCGCCCTTTCTCACCATCTCCAGCGCCTCAATGAAGACCTCGGGCTCCCCGGCCGATTCGATGACCAAGTCCGGACCGACTCCTTCCGTAATCTCCCTCACTTGCTGAATCCTCGTCTCGGCCGACGTGTGAGAGGCATCGATCGTGACATCGGCGTAGAGCTCCTTAGCCTTCCGGAGCCTGAGATCGGCGAGATCCGTGGCGATGCGGAGGCCGGCGCCATGAATGCTGGCCATGATGCCGTGGAGTATTCCCAGAGGCCCGTTGCCGAGAACGGCAACCGAATCCCCCGGCCCGAAGCCTTCCTTCACCGCCGCAAAGGGCACGGTTGCCCTGGCCAGGGAATGGTAAGCGACAGCGAACTCCTCCACAAAGACCGCGACGTCCGTCGGCAGATCCTCGGGGATTTTGAACAGGGAGGTGCCCGGCATGATGTACATGTACTCCGCGAACCCGCCGCGGAGGTACGGAGCCGTGTCGGCGCTGGGATGGATGCCGTAGGCCATGACCTGGTTCTCGCAGGTCGTGTTGTTGTAGTGATTCCGGCAGTACCAACATGTGCCGCAGTTCACTTCCACCGCGAGCGCCACCCGGTCGCCGGGCTTCAATGGCTGATGGTCGAAATCCATCGTTCGCGCCGCGTCCTCGCCGATCTCGACGATCGTGCCGATGACCTCGTGCCCCCCGATGTAGGGGAAGATCGACTTGCCTCGTATGTCAGAGGCTTCCCCCTTGAAAATGTGCTTGTCCGTGCCGCATACCCCTGTCATCTCGACTTTGAGAATCGCGGAATCGCGATCCAGTTGCGGATAGGGGTAGCTCCGCATCTCCATTTTGCCCGGGGCGGTCATCGCGACGGCCTTAACTGCTGCCGGCTTCGCTTGTGACATCTGCAACCTCCTACGTCTGCATTGTGATTTTACGGACGGTCCATTCTTTCACAATGATTCCCGGTTTACTCCCTTGAAACGGGAAACTTCTTGCGGGATACTAAGGTCATGGCCCGCTTCGACCCGACCCGCCCGGATTTTTCGCCGTACGGATTTAGCTGCGTGCGCTGGACGCCGACGACAATGCCGCGTTGCGACCGCCACAATGAAATTGAGCTTAACCTACTGGAGGGTGGGAGGCTGGTCTATCTTATGGGTGGGCAGAAGGTCACCGTTCCTGGAGGACGGTTGACCGTCTTCTGGGCTGGTGTTCCGCATCAGATCCTCGAATTCGAGTGCCTGACCGAGTATTTCGTGCTGACGATTCCCTTGGCGTGGTTCCTCCAGTGGCGTCTGCCCGACCACTTGACGCAACCGATTTTGCACGGACGGATGATCGTCGAACCGGACGATGGTCGTTTGGCGTCGGATCGGGCGCGGTTTGAGGTATGGAGCGAAGATGTGCGGATTGGCTCGGAGGAGCGCTGCCACGTCAGTTTGCTGGAGATCGAAGCCCGAATGCGGCGGCTAGCACTGACCGTCGCGGCAGACTCGCCGCGGCGTTCACGGCGGAAATCGCCGGCCGTCTTGGGCCAGCAGCATTTGAGCCGGGCGGAAGAGATGGCCCGCTTTATCGCTCAGAACTACACACAGCCTTTGACCGCCGAGACGATCAGCCAACACATGGGCTTGCATCCTAATTATGCGATGGCCTTGTTCCAGCGAGCTTTTGGCACCACGCTGATCAAGTACGTCACTCAGCACCGGCTGTCGCACGCGCAACGACTGCTCCTGACCACCGAGGACTTGATTCTGAAAATCGCGTTGAGTTCGGGCTTCGGCTCACTCAGCCGCTTCAACGAAGCATTCCGGCAGGCCTTTGGCTGCACGCCGCGTGAATACCGCAGACTGCACCAGTTGTAGTGCGCGACGAGTTTGGATAGGGCTCGCACGCCGTCGGCACTCAGCTACCGAGATGCCGGAGTCTGCCTTCGACCAAGTCCGCAAAGCTGGATCATCTGCTCTCTGCGAGTCCCGGAGAGACTCGGCTACCTGGCCGTTGGTTAAGGCGGGGGGCGGCCTGGCTGGATGATTACCCGTTGTCCTCGTTGCCAACCATCTTCCCCGGTTTCAGCAAGATCACACCCCGGTGCGTTGCCAAGTCGAACCTGTCGACGAGCGGTTGCCGGTCGGCCTGCCGGAACGTGTCATGACTCAATACGGGCGCATTCCCGCCGCCCGGCACGGGAATCGCGGTCACATCCGACTTGGTCGGATTCGCCACGGCCCAGCCGTCGTCGAACTCCCGCAGGTAGACATACCCGTCGACTCCGTCGACGCGGCGAAACGGGCCCTGCGCGCGGCCCAGGTGGAGGTATTGGGGATCGAATTCGTCGAGCCAGTAGAAGCGGGTGTAGCCCCAGACGGTGAAGTTCATGTAGGCATTCTGCCGCCCGTCGTCAATGCCCTGAAGGAACGACGTCATGGCGTACCACAGGACGTCCCAGGCCCGATTGCCGGCGGCATCGCTGGCGTCCATGCGGCGGATGTCGGTGGCATCGGAGACGACGGGACCGTGCACGTTCATCAGTGCGCGCACTTGTTTGAGGTTCCGCATCGTATCGACCTGGTTCAGCCACTCCTTCTCCGACCAATACACGAAGTTGCCCTGCCGGCCCAGCGTTCCCCAGGGGTGTACGAACGCCCCTTCTTCCATCGCGGCAAACGGTGGATGAGGTTCATTATCGAGTTCTTCCCACACTCGCGGAGCCCGGGCCATGTTTCCGAAATTCGCCACCAGCTTGACTCCGCGGTCTCGGAACCGCGGTACGGCCAACGTGTAGAACTGCTTCATGTCCTCCCGGTAAAGCTCCGGCCGGTACTGCCCGTCGCGAACGTATTCGACGGGCTGGTCTTCGGATTCGGGCTGGTCTTCCAAATACCAGCCGCCCGAAAGATCATAGCCGCTGTTGTCGGCAAACACGCCGTCAGCGCCCGCTGCGAACGCCGCCGTGCCCGACCAGAAATTGGCATAGGTCTCATCGAGCCAGAAGTTGAGCCAGTTCCGATTGCCGACATACATCAACCGCTCGTTGGGATACGGCTTGTGTTGGAGATAACCGCCGTGCCTCGCTCCCATCGCAATCCAGCGGTCGGCGCTGCCGATCCCGTGCTCGGCCTTGATCCACTCCCAGCCCTCGCCAAGTTGGCCCCAGGCGGCTGTGTTGTACATGCAGGGACCGTTCTGGTAGAGAAAAACCAACATGTGAGGGTTCAGGCGTTTGAGTGTCTGCCACGTGTTTCCGTGTTCCGAGGCAAAAACGCGCGAGTGCCCCACGCTGGCCGACACGTCGAGCAGATCGAAGCGAGCCGCCTCTTCCCGCGTCGGCCAACCGGACGTGCCGCCGTATTTGACGGCAAACGTAGGGATGAACTTGCCGGGAGCGACGCTCTCCGCTCGTTCCGCCCCATTGGTAACCGCGGCCGATCGGGTCGTCGCGCCGACACAAAGGAGAACTAGCAGCAAAGAAAGTCGGGAAGTTGGCATCGGTAGTAATCCTCAACGACAGGCCAATGCAAGGAAAACCGTGGCTCGGCACGCGAAGGCAAGTGACGCCTCGCGACGGACACGATATCATAACCGATCGGTCCGGCGAAATCGCTGGTACCGGTCCGTCGGGAGGATTTCTTGGTCACACCCTGTTTTGGTGAGGAGGCTTAAAGATGAACCGTTGGATTACGTCTGTACGAAGCAATGGTTGGGTCGTGGTCGCGATGCTGGCTGCCGGCCTCAGCCTGTTGGCATTGCCTCGGGTTGCGTATCCGCAGGATGCGGACGGGAAACTGCGGATTATCGCCTTCGGCGCGCATCCGGACGACTGTGAGTTCAAACTCGGCGGCACGGCGGCGAAATGGGCCGCAATGGGCCACCATGTCAAGTTCGTCTCGGTCACCAATGGCGACATCGGGCATTGGCGTTTGGCCGGTGGACCGCTCGCCCAACGGCGGACGTCGGAAGTTCAGGAAGCCGCCCGGATCTTGGGAATCGCCACCGAGGTGCTCGACATCCACGACGGCGAACTGATGCCGACGCTCGAGAACCGCCAGAAGATCACCCGGCTCATCCGCGAGTGGAAAGCCGATCTCGTGCTCTCCCCTCGCCCCAATGACTATCACCCGGACCATCGTTATACCAGTGTGCTCGTGCAGGACTCGGCCTACATGGTCACCGTACCGTTCTTCTGTCCGGACACTCCCGCGCTGGCCCGCAATCCGGTCTTCCTGTACTTCTCCGACGGATTCCAGAAGCCCAATCCATTCACCGCGGATATCGCCGTTTCTATCGACGACGTGATCGAGAAGAAAGTCGATGCCGCCGACGCATTGGTGTCGCAAGTCTACGAGGGCGGTGCGAACGGCAACGAACGGACGCTGATCGAACGCCGCGCCGACGATCCGGTCGCCCGACGTGAATGGCTTGGTGAGCGGCGCAAGGGCGGCGAGGCCCAAGCCGCCAACCGCTTCCGGGAGACGTTGACCAAATGGTACGGCGCAGAACAAGGCGCCGCGGTCAAGTACGCCGAAGCCTTCGAGGTCTGCGAGTACGGTCGCCGGCCAAGCCAGGAACAGTTCCGGGAACTATTTCCGTTCTTACCCAAGCCCTGAGGCCGGAGCGTAGGCAAGACGCAGAACAGTCAGCCCAAAATGCCTGCGAACCAATCGGGAAAGGAAACGTTCGAACACAAGCGATTGTCGAGCCAGCGTCCAGTCCCAATCATAACCAACCACAACAGCACGTCCCTCCGGTCAATCTCTCTGTTTGCCATCGCCAACATGCAAGACGACCGGTCCATCACCCCACTCGGCGGGCGGTGCCAACTCGTGTTCGCCGTCGGCGAAGGTGCCAGCCTGGACCCATTGGCCCGTCAGCGGTTGATACCATTGGGCAGATAGTGAGCCGACCGTGCCGCGGAGCTTCAGGGAAAACGGCTGCCCCTGGTTCAGAAACACGACGTATTCCTTGCCCGGACTGGCCAGGCACCAGCCCGCGGTTGCCACATCGTCCGCCGGTTCCAATTCCCAGTAGCGAGTGGACTCGAAGAACTCGCGCAGCCGCTGGAAATAGGCGTAGCCCGGCGGCGTATCCTCCGGCCGCACGACATCCCAGGCGGTGTAGGTGTAATAGTAAGCGGGGTAGCCGCCGGCGAGGCAAATCTCCCAGGCGCGCCGGCAGACTTCTTCAGGCGGTTGCACGACGCCGTAGGTCTTGTCCTCCATGCCGCCGGGGCCGTGCTCGTAGCCGAACTCGACGTTGACCACCGGCCATGCACGGCGCTGCCGCTGCTGCAGGATCTTCTCCCGCCACTTCGAGTGCTGCTGGTCGGCACGAAAGTCGTTCCAGGCGTCGTAGACTCCGCTGTCGTTGGCCTTGTCGTCGTCGTGATTGGTTACCAGGCGGCGATAAGGATCGTTCTCGCGAATGAAGCGGAAACGATCCAGCTTGTAGTCCAAGTCCTTTTCGTTATGCGCCTCTTTGGAGAAATCCCAAACGACGTTCGGATAGGCGGCGTACCTTGCGATGAGCCAGCGGAAAAAGAGGTCGTCTTCGACGCTGCCCTTGGGCGGCCAGTTGACCATTTTGTTGTAGACCTTCATCAATACGTGCGCTGTCACGCCGCGGCGATACATCGCCTCAATCACGCGATCGTAATGCTGCCAATAGGTCAGCTGCAGCCGGCTGTGGTCTGGTCGGTCGTTGCTGCCTTCCCAGGCGTACAGCGGCGGCGGCCCGTAGTCTTGGTCGCCGGTCGTTCCCTTGCACCAGCCGGTATCGTGGGCGTAGGTGTTCAGAATCACGTGGTTGAAACCAGCCGACTGGAGCTTGTCAAGAAAGGCACTGACCGTCGGCAAGGCGGGATCGTTCATGTCCAACGCCCACAGCCAATCACACTCATAACCCAACAGGAAATGCCGCGTGCCGTCCTCGAACACAAAATGGTGCGGATGGGACGAGTCCACACGCAGCCCACCATGCACATTGGGGTTCAGGTTGGGGACGCAGGTGAAAGTCGCCTCCTTGCCGTCCAACGCGGGCAGGTCAGACTCCGTGACGAGAGACCACTGGCCTTCCGACGTGGGCGACACGCGCACTTTCCAGGCATCACCGCCGTCGTAGAAGCCGGGTACACGGAACGTCTTCCCGTCCGGCCCATGCACCGTCGCCGCAAAGCTGACCAGAAACGGATTGCCCTCGGGTAGCGTGGCCGTGAATGCGAAGTCGTGCGGATGCCACCGCGAGACCTCCGGAGCGAGCGGCGTGGCCGGAAACGCCGCGTCCTGAATCACGGCCAATACGAGCACCGTCAGCGTGCCCGTCCATAGGGTCGAAGCGAATGGATGCATAATGGACACCTCGGAGTCAGGGAACTTTTATCGCAGTGGAACCGAGAGAGGGCGCAACTGCTGCAACGACTTTGCGTTCTTCGTCGTCGAGTTGATCGAACAAACGCTGTTGGCGCATGTCGAAGGAGCGCGCGGGGCGGTTGTCCGCCGTGTTACGCTGGCTGCCGTTATGGAAACACCAACCGGCGGCTCCCTCGGCGATAGCACCCTGCAAATCCGTCACGAAAGCGTCTGCAGTCGGTTCCCAGCGGCCGTATCCCCGGCGAAACGGTTCCTGGTGATGCACCGGCGCCGGACGCCCAATCGTTTTCGTCAAGGCCAGGCACTGCCGAGTTTGTGCTTCCGTTTGGGCCGGCGATGCAGCGTTGCGTGGTCGGTGGGGAGTAAGAAAATCCAGCCCGATCGTCAGCAGCGATTCACGCACGTCCTGTTCGTTCAGGTCATGCCCGCCGAACGATGCGGTTACCAGACGCCGCGGAGCGAGCCGCCGGACCAGTTCTCGCAGCTCTTTCAATTCCACGGGCGACACGTAGCGAGCATCGCGCACGTCGCGCTCGTTCGCCAGATCCAAATACCAGTTGCGATGCGGTTTCAACGCCTGAACGATCACCTCGACCGCTCGCTGATGAGCCTCCAAGTTGGCGATCCGATCGGAGCTGCGCGTCAGCGTAACATCCACGACCAACCCGCGCCCGTCGCACTCGGCAACCAGCCACTTCAACTTTCCCAGGAACGGCTCGCGCGGCCCGCCGTCTGCGTCGACGGCAGAAACGTCGTGGTCAAACATATTCCAGGTGGCCCAAACACGCAACCAATTGAATCCGTGATGTTCCATATCGTCCAAATCTTGCCGAATCGAATCCTCCGGTGCGCTTAGCGCAGCGTAGTAGCTGATACCGAGCAAGAACGTCGGCTTGCCGTTCAGGGTGAATTGTGTGCCCTCGATGCCCAGGTCCGTGGAGCGATCGTCGGCAGCAGAAACTTCGGTGGTCGCTATCGCGGTGATGCAGGAAAGAACGATCGCGAAAACAAAGGCCGGCCATGCGAACCTCGAAAGAGAATTCACGTTGAGCGTGTTCATGGGAATTCAAGTCTGCCAAAGACGGTGTCCATCGGATCGGTAAGGCTGGCGTAGAACAGCCAGCGACACTCCCAGAATCGCTGCAACTTGACCACGAGCACGTTGCGGCCTTGTCGCAGGTTGACAGTGTACACGAACTCGTCGCGACGGGCGCCTTTTTCGTTGGGCACATAGCCGAGCGGTTGCCCGTTCAGCCAAAGCTGCGCCTGGCTCGAAGCTCCAAAATGCAGATTCGCAGTCCGGGCTGTCGTCGCGTCGATCGTCGTGGCGGCGTAGACGACGTCGCCCACGGCCGCTTCCCGGTTCGTCCCCAAGTCGATCACCGGCAGGCCTCCGGCGGGTGCTTGGATCTGCGTCCAGGCGGCTTCCGGAAGCTGGTCGAGTCGCTGTTCCGGCGGGCCGGAGACCTGGGTGATCGGATACCAGTCAGGATTCGCGAACCGCGGACTGACGTGCCAGGTCCGCAGCCCGCCGGTCACTTGGGGATCTTGCTGCGTATCCGTTGAGTCCTCGATGATCAAGGCGGCGACCGCCCAGCCGGTCGGCCCGCCGAAGGTAAAGTCCAGCGTTCCGCCGGGTGCGGCGGTCACCAACTCGCGGCTCACGACGGCGCCGCGGTCATGCGGCGCATCGAGCAAATGGACCGCGCCGTTGACTGCGACCATGCCCGACACAAGGAAGTTGCGATTGGTCCAGGCGGGATTCGTGGTGACGACCCGGGCTCTGTATCTTCCGGCCGGTATGTTGACGCGAAACGTCCGGCTTGTGCCCGAGCCGAGGTTCGTCCGCAGGGGCTGTGGGATCGGCTTTGGATAAGGCCAGAACAACAGCGATCCGACAACCGGTTCGTTGCCACGGTACTTCGCGCCGTACTGACTCGCCATGGCATAGTAAGTTTCTTCCGGCGTGGCATCGGTCTCGTCTTCAGCAGGTAACCATCCGAAACCGGTTTCGGGCGTGTAAACGCTGCCGGGCCGCACGGCTTGCCAGCCTTGGGCGCTTTCGGCTGCGCCGAAATCGAAGGCCAGCCGAGCATCGTCAACCGCCACCGCGTCGCGGAGGCGTGCCAAATACCCAGTGTCACGTTGCTGCTGTGTGGACTGCAGTAGTTCCTGCGCTGCGTTTCGATAGGTCGTCGCTTCATCCGGCGACAGTGAACTCGACGACGCCTTTGCTGCCATCTCGCCGACGATATCGGCTTGAGCGGCGAGCGTACCCCAATCGTTGCCGCTGGCCATTCTGGCCCGAGCGGCCATGGCATTTGCCTGGAGTACCTGGCTTTGAACGGAGTCCAATCCGCGCCGTCCGACGACCAGCGCGCCGTAGACGTGGAGCTCAGGAATGGTGAAACTGACATGCGACCCGACGGTCCGGACTTCGACCGCCTGGGACTTCCCGTCCGGCGTCAGCCAGGCAGCGTCTTCCGCAGGGATGCCTGGCGGCATGGCCAACGTGACTTGGGTTGGCTGCGTGGCCGTAGCACGCCCGCTCTCAAAGTTGATGTCGTAGTTCACGAAATGCAGGCTGAGGAAATCGTTCCCATGCCGCCACGTCTTCACCCACAAAGTAGGTGGGAGGTTCCCCGACAGTATCGTCTGGCCGTCCAGGGCGCGGCCGACCGACTCAATGGCCGTGCGGGTCAGCTCGCGAGTCCTATCGGACTGTTTGGCCCGGACGTCGAAGAAACCTGTTCCTGGCGGCAGGATGTCGACAACGCGTCCCGTTCTGCGCCACTCGGAGACGGGCGGCTGCTGCCGCGGCAGGTTGTCTTCGTTGCGGACGGCACAATCGCCGATTAGGCCGATCGTCCCACCGCCCTGCAAATATCGGGTCAACAGGTCGACTTGCCCGTCGCTCAGGCATTCTAGCGAAGGCAGGATTACCAGGCGGTAGGATTGAAGATCCTGCAGCGTGACGTGGTCGGCGTGAAGCTCGGGATGGTTGAACAGAACCACGTCGTAGGGCAAGTGGCCTTCTTCCAAGGCTCTGGCGACGCCGGACAACGCCGTGACCGGCGGCGAGTTGGCATAGGCATAGTCGTAGTACATCATGGACGGCACGGAGTACGCCACAGCGATCTGCGCATAGCTTGACTTGGACTGGTCGGCGAACAACACCCAATGTTCATGGCGGAAGCGGAAGTAGTCCGTCATCTTCTGCTGCAACTCCGGCTCTTTCTCGAAGTGGAGCTGATTGACGAACAGCACCCCACCGCCCGCGCAAGCCTCGGCCATTTCGTGTTCGACCAGGTCGGCTGAGTGCTTGGGAAAACCGGTCATGGACAGGAACGGCTTCTTGCCCTGCGTCATCGCCCGGCCGATCACATAGCGAAACGCGCCGTTGGCGTTGTTCCAACCGTACTTGAACTGGTCATAAGCCGTGATGCCGCTGCTCTCGAACCAGACCGTGTCGACAAAGTCCGACAGGGCAACCTGGTACGGGCAGGGGCCGATGGCCGAACCGCCCTGGTTGCCATGCACGTCGAACTCCCTGCCGCTGCGGGCGGCGACCAGCTTGGCGTCGCGGTAATAGTGAACGAAGTTGTGCAGGTGCGACAGGTAGAGGAACTTCTGATATTCCGACATCACCGGCGGCTCGGCTAGCTTGGCGTAGATGCGGGCTTGCGTCAGATCGAATCGGTGGTTGACGTACGGGGGCGTCTGCCGAATCACGTCGGCCAGGTTCTCCTGCACGTAATCGCGGATATGCCGATATCGCTGGCGAAACTCGGGCAGCCGATCGGTCGTTTCCAGGTAATGGAAGAACTTGGCATTACAGAAGTCGCAATATCGTCCGTGCGATCCGGCGCCGATCCGGGACGTGGGACCGCCGATGTTGTCCTGGCTGACGGCAAAGCCCAGCAGGGGACTGGTCAGCCAGTCGTAGTCGATGACCGCCGACCAACGGGGCGCGTTGTTGCAGACGATGTAGGCGTCCCAGCCGATCTTTTCTTTCCACCAGGGCACGCTCGTATTGTAGTGCTCGCTGAGCACCCGCTCACCGTCCATATCGCGAGCGATCCCGTTCTCCCAGAACAGTCGCTTTGCCCCTTCCTCGTGGAAGTGGATTGTCTCCTGGTACTCATTGCTGCCGTAAACTTCGTACCAGATGCCGCGGTGCGTGAGCCACTCATGCGTCGTGTAATCCGCGGACCGGTCGACGTAGTCGACCAGTTCCCAATTGTGGTCCAGCCACCCGCCATTGCGTTCCGGCCCGCCACGGCCGTCGCCCCAAGCCGCGTTCACCACGTGCGGCCACCAGGCGACCGGCTTCTCCTGCGGATCGTCGAAAGCCCGCAGATCCGCGCCGAAATCCGGCAGCGTTACGGTCACCGGTTCATCCGCTTCGGGCAGTGTCGCCGCGATGGCCGCCGGCGACAGGGCCAGGTACAGTCCGAACAGAAAGCGTTTCAGAAACCGCATCGTCGTGCTTCCTATTCCAGCGAAACTCTGATTCGCACATCCCGCACGTCGTCCAGATGCAGGGCGAGCTTGCGCCGATTACGGTTGTCCGCTTGAGGTTCAGGATTGGGTGATGTGGGCAGCGGCCGGCAGTCCATCACCTCAAACTCGGCGTCAACGGGCTCCTGAAGGCGAACAGTGAAGGTCTTGCCATGTTGGCTGAGTGAGGCGGTTCGTCCATGGTCGCCCAGGCTGACCTTGGCCTCCGTGTGGAGGAACCACCAGAGTTCCGCGGGCTGGCGAGCATGCAGTTCGTCCGTCACTACCAGGCGTTTGCGATCTTCGAGCGTAAACGTGCGGACGGCGAGATCGACGTGCGGTTGATAGGCTTGAGTCAGATCCACGACCGCCACGGCTTGCTGCGGCGTGGACTCGAACTTCACGATTTTCGCCACCGCCCGGCTAAACCGGGGAATGATCGACAGAAGCGCCAACACGAAGAACCTCTTCTCCGACACGGACGCCGGTAGCTTTGCTATCGACCATCTGATTGCGTCCAGGGTTGCCAACCGTTTGCCCCGAAGAGCCTCAACAACAAGGTCGGGGTATCGCTCGGCTTCTCCGTCTGCGCTGC
>DATKZH010000652.1:0-5473 GCA_035528065.1 Thermoguttaceae bacterium
TCGGCCCGCTTGAGAGTCAGGACGAACACGTTGGCTGGCTCGACCTGGCAGAACCCCAGGTTCTTGGCGAGCGTTCCTCGCTTCTTACCCCCGACGCTCACGGCCACGAGCGGATTGCCGACGGCCCTGTGGATGCCAGGCCGGCGTGAAGCAGCAGGAAAGCCATGGGAACGATCATATCGTCACTTTGTGGACTGAGCTTGGATCCGCATCGTCGCCAGGCCGAAAGCCTTTACCGGCGCCGTGACCTGGTGTGCGGTGCAGGTCAGTTCTGCCTGATTTTCCTCGACGAGATTCGTTGCGTATGCCTTCTGGACGGCCAGATGCGGAATCGTGACTGTGGCCGTGGCTGCTTGGCCCTCGGTTTCGATCACCCGGACGATGATTCCGTCTCCGTCTTCGGCCCGCTTGAGAGTCAGGACGAACACGTTGGCTGGCTCGACCTGGCAGAACCCCAGGTTCTTGGCGAGCGTTCCTCGCTTCTTACCCCCGACGCTCACGGCCACGAGCGGATTGCCGACGGCCCAGCCGAAATCGCGGACGCGGCCGGCTCTCCAATCGCCCTGGTGCGCGGTAAACGCGTAGCGGAACAGCAGGTCCGCCTGCTCCAGCGGCGGGAAGTTGGTGCGGAAGTTGCTGTCCAGTACGAAGGCGTACATGTGCCCTTTGGTCAGCTCATCGAGCTTGACGAACGGACGTCCAAAGTCGGGAGGCGTCACGCCGTGATGGGCCTGGGAAACGTAACAGGGCCACAGACCGCCAAATTCCAGCAAATGGGACTCCACCGCCGACAGCGTCACGCCCATTTGCCCGTCGCTGGCGTACGCCCAGTGCTGCACCGCGTAGTAGTTCGAGTTCGAGCCGGGAAACTGGTCGCGCAGCGGCTTGATGACCGACTGCGATCCCTCGAAGCGGAACTCCGGCTTGTCGATCTGGAACGGGAACGCGAAGTAGAGCTCCAAGAGAGGCGTGGCATCCTTCAAGATCCGATTGGCCAAGTCGATCCGCTTGATCTGGTCGTAGAGGATCACTTCCTGCGTGACCTGCGGACAACCGGCGCCGACCGTGGAGATCACGAGACTCCCATACACGGGGCCGCCGGGCCCCCTGCGGACGGTCGCGCGGCTCGGACTTTCCAGCTGACCGGTTTTTACCCAGCGAGCGACGAGTTGGTTGAGCTTGTGTGGTGCGCTGCGGTCGACCAGCTCCCGTGAGAGTTCCTTGTCATAGATACTCTCGACGGCGCCGGTCTGTGGATCGACGCTGATCTTGAAGAAGCGGTTCTCCAGGCTGTGGTCGGCAACCGCCACGCTGCTGGAAGAAGGCGAGGGGTCCTTGACCGGCACCATGCGATAGGTCTTCCAGCCCAAGGCAGGAACGTCTTCGGCCACAAACACCAGTTCGTAAAGCTCCGACGGATTGAACTGCCCTCGGGCATACCGCTGGGCCGCGTAGGGCACGGCGGCCTGCGGGCTGTCCAGCTTGACGACCTGAGCGGGGACCTTTTTCCCTGTCTGTTCATCAACCAGTTCGAACCATGCCGCTGCAAAGTCGAGAAACTTCCCCCAGCCGAAGCCTTTGCTCGGCACCCTCACCACGTCGGTTCTCGGAACGGAAAGGGCGTTGAAGACGACGAGGTGTTGCCCGTCCTTGTCGAGCGCAATCCGGTCGGCAATGGCGCCGAGAGCCCCGGCCAGGATGGATTCCGCCAGTCCGGCCGCCTTGTAGGCATAGCGGCTCTTGTCGCTCCAGCTCCAGTCCTGCAGCGTCCCGGCCTGATGCGCCATTCCCCAGGTATGCTCGTCGTAGAGCAGAGCGTTGTCGTAGGCTTGGCCGATGGTCCGGTTCAGGTCCGGGTAGTGGCCGTGGGCAGTGATCCAGAAACTCTTGTCGACCGGGCGGGGGTAATCGGCGAGCAAGGATGCCATGGTCGCGAATTTTTCCGCAGCGTGCACTCGATCGTGAGCCATACGATTGATACTCGTTTCGCGAGCCGTGGATGCGGCGCCCACCACGTAGTCCGTATCGGGCAGTTCGCCTCGGAAGGTGCGCACGTCCTGGCACTGCTTATCGAGCTGCTCGAAGAACATGGAGTTGGTCGCGACGATCAGCTTCGGATAGACCCAGCGCTCGTTCCATTGTCTCACGATGCGGCTGATCTCGATATCCGGGGGGAAGTTGTCGACGCCGTTGTGGATGTAGCGAACGACGCTCCACGGCGACCCCTGCTTCTGGATCGCGTCGAGTCTGCCCGGGAGATCTTTGAAGATGTCCTCATAGGAGTGCGGACCGGTTCCTCCGGTGAAGTGGCCGTACCCGCCTTGGTAATACACGAGCACGGACCCGCCGTCCGGGCCTTCCCAGCGGAAGGCGTCGGGTCGGCCGTGCTGCACAATCGCCGCTTCGTCCCAGAAGTCGTGGACGTCCGTCCTTCCCCAATGAAAATACGTCGGCAAACCGGCGAAGAAGTACTTGACGCCGGCCCCGGCCAGCACCGTCGGCAAACCCCAGCTCAGCCCCGGGACATCGGTGATCGAAGCCGTGCGAATCGGTGCGCCGATATCTCGCTTCAAGCGAAACGACGGATACATCAGCCGGATCAATTCCTCGTGGCTGCTCAGGGCGCTGATCTGGTTCCCGAACAGGGCCGGGATCTCAATCCGGCCCTCCCGGACGTACTTGCCCAGCTTCTGCGCGGCTTCCTTGGGCCGGTTTTCGAGGTAATGCTGAATGGACCAGGCTCCCTCGACGGTGTACCGGTAGCGGCACTCCACCGGCCAGTCGCCGGTCTCTTCGCAGAACCGCAGGACGTCGTCGTAGAAACCGTCGTACTTGCGGAGTACGTTTTCGATTGTGTCGGTGTAGCCCAGGTCGTGGTGCGTGATGGGAACGAAGCAGACTTCCCAATGCCGCTGCGGCTGCCAAGTCACCTTGCGGCGGTCCTGCTCTTTTCCGTCGAGCTTGAGAATGAACTCGACGGGCGTTGGCCGGCTGACGTCGGGAACGTACGCTTCGGTGACCGACTTCGCCTCGCCAGGGCACCCGACCACTACCGACGTCTGCTGAGCGCCGAACTGGATCTCCAGCGTGGCCACCACGGCGTCCGCGGGGTTTTCAATGGCAACCTGCGCAACTTGCCGGAGTCCTCCGTCGCGCGAAACGAAGAACACCGTGGGCTCAACCGTCAACAGCCGCAAGGTTGCCGTTGGCGCCGGCTCGGCCGCCTCGGCCCGCCAGCTCGCGCCGATCCCGAATGCGGCCACGGCCGCGATTGAGAACGGCAGCATGGCACCGCGTCCGTGGCAGATACGTGTCGGCCTAACTCGTGCAGTGACCGCGTTCTTACTCATATCAGTTCTCCCTTGATCTTGTGCCACACGCGCCGTCCCCGCGCGGCCTGTGGCAGTGTGAACTCGGTACGATGCCAGAAAGCGATTCAGTTGGTTCCCGTGGAGCCCCGGACAATCCATGTCCCGCCACGACGTTGATCAGGGAGTGGGCCGGCGCCGCGAGGCCATCGCGATGAACGGGGCCGGCCGCCCGGGGCACGCGGCCACCGCGTACCGGGCCTCGTTTCACAGCCTTTCGCGACCCAGAACCAGACTGAGGCCTCGATTCTCTGCCGCGATTGGCGTCGCGTCAAGCAGTCGTGCTGTAAACGCGATGTCACCGCACGCCGACGGGAATCACTTGCTCGGGGGTGGCGAAGTCGCCGGGAGCCAGGGCGGGCCGCCCCTGACCTTGACGAGCCCGTCCCGCTTCGGTTGCGGCGCGGCCGCGTTGAGCATGCCGCTGAGGAACGGTACGGTCAGGGCAGGTTGCAGATGGCGCGGGCCATTGCCGACAATTGGACTACCGGGGACTACCGAGAAGTCTGTGACTCCGATGCACGGGTCATTCGTTCATTTGCCGGCAAAGGCTCAGTGGAAGGAAAGGGAGCCACACGCCATGTTCAGACCATCCGCGCTGCTCGTCGGTTGGCTCGGTCTTTCGTTCTGCGCGGCGGGCTTCGCGCTCGGCTGGGGCAACTACATGGGCAAGCAGCCGTCGGCCGAAATCGAGGACATGGGTCACCAGACTATGATCGTCTGTCCTGATCAAACGAGTTTTGTACCGACGGCGAGAGTGCCTTGGAGTGGCCGGATGACAAGCTAAAGCACCAACACCGATCAATGTGAATGCCGAAATGCGGTGAACCGCGCTATTCTGACGGAAGGGATGGTCCCAGTTGGATTAAGGCGCGCACCAGGAGCCTCATGCGAGTCATAGCTTGGAAACGAACGTCGTCACGCGGCACGTTCTAATGTGACGATGGGCAAGTGCCTCCGTCCGGCTGGGCAGGCCACCTCCAGCACCAAGCGGACGCCCTGCTTACCTTTGACCAAACTCACTGGTTTGGCGCATCGGGAACGGCGAGACCATTGAGGACGCGGCTCGAACCGTGGCTGGCGATTGCCGGCAGGCAGCTATGATAGACCTCGTCCGGCGTCCTGCCATCCAATGACATATGGGGCCGGTCGAGGTTGTACCATAAGGCCAGGCAAGCGAGCTCACGGAAGAAGGCTTGTCTTCGCAGCGGTATCAGCAGTAGCCAAGCGATGTTCTGCTTCAATGTCAAAATGAGTCGTTCGATCACTGCGATGCCGCCGTGGCGTCCCACGGCGCCAAAGCACGGCTTGGTTCCCTTCTACCGACACCACAGCCTGAATCCTTGGCAATCGAACTGCGATCCTCGGTCGGTGACCAAATGCTTGGGCTGGCTCTTGTTGGCATGCATCACCCGGCCCAAGAAGGTTCGTACGGCTTCCGATGTCGGCTGCCGCTTGAACATCGCCGTGCCCATGATCCGTCTTGAGGAATGATCCACCGCCACCGCAAGCCACCAGCAAAATGGCCAACACTGCGGCAGCGAGAAAGGCAGCCAAGTCGTCCGCAGGCCCGGCCCAATCGAAACCGCGGTCAAATCGACCAACCATAGATGGTTGGGATACTTTGAGGTGACGATGCGTTTCTTTGTCGGAGGCGTGTGGTCGGTGGCGGGAGCGGGGACTGGTGTCTCTTTCAGGATCAGGCCCACGGTGCTCATGCCCAGGTGCAGGCCAGCCCGAGACAGAATCTGGGCGATCTTCACCTTCCCCAGCATCGGGTAAAGCGTCTTCAGGCGTTGGACGATGTACCGGACGAAGTCGGGCCATTTGTTGACTGGCTCTCGCAATTGCACGAGAGCTTGGGGGCCTTGCTCGTCGATACGCTTCAGCCAAGAGGCGATCGTGGCAGCCGTCACCAGGAACGCTTCCGCCGTCTGTTCCAGCGACCAATGCCGGGCGGCGCGAAGTTGGAGCACAGCCATACGTTCTGGCGGTGGATAATAGGGGCGACGATGCGGTGGAAGTTGTGCCATGCGAGCGTCCTTATTGAGCCTTGCATAGCTAGTGTCCGTCGGAAAAAGGCCGATTTGTCGGATTGGACGGGG
>DATKZH010000653.1:0-10054 GCA_035528065.1 Thermoguttaceae bacterium
GATGATGATCCGCGCGGCGTTCAATTAGAACGGATCGGTGGTCGCTCGATGGGCGGCCATCGTCAAGAGCAGGTGCCATCCGTTGGTGCGGCAATTGGTCCAGTCGTAGTTATTGAGGTAGGTGCCGTCGTAATGATCGGCCACCAGGGCGGCGTTCTCGGCGGCAGTGGGATCGCCGCTGAGGACGTACCAGTCGTAGAAGCCCTCCGTCCACGTGTGACTGACCGACATGCCGCCCCAGGGAATACCGTTGCCCTCATGTTGCGTCTTGAAGTAGTCGCCCGTGTGGCCCATCGAGTGAATCCACTCGCCCCCTCGCTGGGGACCGTAGTGCGCCGTGTCGACGTTGATGGCGTGCCGGGCGGCCTTCTCACCGAGGAAGTACCACTTGCGGTCGCCCGTTCGAATGAACTGGAGCAGGATGGCGTGATGGTGGTCGTACTCGCCGTTGGCCCAGTTGACCTTCCGCTCGCCCCATTGGTCGCCGAAATTGAGCATCCCGAATTCATGCCCCCGGTCGCGATGCCGAAGGTGGCTCTGGTACACCTGCTCGCAGACCTTCTCGTACTCCGGCCAACGGCCCGTGGTGGCCGGCAGGATCTCGCCGAAGACCCGCGTGTCGCAATAGCGATCCGGCGTGCACGCGGCAATCAGCGGTTCCTGAAACGTCCGGGCCATCTGCCGCGCCGCCGGCGCGAAGTTGCCGCGGTGGAAGGAGAACAGCAGCTCGTGCTGCTTCTGCACTCCCAAGCGGACCGTGTACTCGCCGCCCATCAGGTAGTAGTACAGCTTGATCTGGTCCAGCTTGCTGCACTCGTCGTACTCGCCCTCGGCAAAATCGGGGCAAAGGTCCACGGCCAAGCCGTCGGGCGTCACGCGGAGCCCTTTCGGGTAGAGCTGCCAGAAGTCGCGGACCACGGTGGTGAAGCCCCAGCGTCCGTTCCCGGCGTCGATCCAGCCGTCGGCCCGGTCGGCGGCGACTTCAGCGGCCGGCTGCGGCGAGATCTCATACGAGTCGTCTCGAAGTTGGCGCAGGGTGAGCGGGCCTCGGCCGGCCGCCTCCTTGCCTCCGCCCAGCCCGACCGTCCAGTCCCAGCCGGGCGCGGCCGGCAGGGGAACGTGCAGGCTGATCCGGTCGAAGCTCGTGAACTTCGTCTCCTCCGCATCGTTCCCCCACGTATAGCGAAGGTGGATCCACGGCAGGCCGGCGTAGAAGGTGAACCGGTTGACGTAGGCAAACATCCGCTCGCCCTTCGGCGACTGGTGGTGCCCGGTAACCTTGACCACCGTGCGAAGCGGCCCGGACTCTTCGATCTCGACCCGGTCGGGCGGCGAGGAGGTGGTGAAGCGGGTGTCTTCGCGACCGGCCACTTCCGCGGCGATCAAGCCGGCGCCGGTCAGATCCTCTTCGTCGGTGAACGCACCGTCGCCGTTGGCGTCGAATCGGACTTGCGTCGGGAATCCCGACCGGACCGCGTCGAAATGGACACGCAGGGGCCCCGTGTCGACCGTGAGCCGCTCGCCCTGCTGTTCGTGTTCGAGCGGGGTCGCCGCGGACGTGCGATTCACCTCGGTTCCGTACTCCAACGTGTAGGCCGCCGTCGTCTCCGCTTCAACAGTCGCCCGCATCGAGAGGAAGAGCCACTTGATGCTTCCGTCCTTCCATCGCACCGCGGCTTTCGCCTGCACGGGGATCTCCCGGCCGCGGCCGTCGAGCAACCGCACGTGGTCCGCGCTCCCCAACTCTCCCTCGGCAAAAGGAACCCCGGAACAGACCGGGAAGTCCGCAAGCGCGAAATCGTAGGGATTCGCCACGCTCAAGGGAATTCGCTCCTTCTTCGCCGTTCCCTCGGGCGCCGGCGGCGGCTGGAAGCGAAACACGGCCACGGGGCTGACGGCTTCCCGGCCGTCGGACCGCGGGGCGACCACGCGCCAATGGACTTCCTGGCCGGGCCGCAACCCGGTCAGGTAGAGCCGATGATTCGCCAGCGTTTCCTCCTCTGTGACCTTCTGCCCGAGGTCCGCCGCCCCGCCGTACTCGATCGTGCAGGCGGACGGCCAAGTGGTGATCCAGGTGAGTCGCGCCTGCGGCTCGCCCTCGCGGATGACGTAGCCCGCCTCGAGTTGGCGGATCTCGAACCGCCGCGTGCGGATGGGCGGCTTGTCGGCCAGGAGCAAGATGTCCTCGGTGATATGATTCCCCTGATGTCCCGCGCGGAACGTCAGCTCCGTGCCGGCCGCCAGCTCCATCGGATGGCTGAGGAAGTGGACGCGTTGGCGGTTGTCGTCTTCGCCGGCCAGAAACCGTCCGACCGGGCGGCCGTCCACGCGCAGCTCGTAGGTCTCCGGCCCCGCCGTGTCGTACACAACCACGGCCGGGTAGAACTTGCCCGCCTTGGGCGCGCGGACCGTGATGCGGCCGCCGCGACCTCGCACGGCCGGCCAGCGGTATTCCGCGTCGTAGTAGGCGAAGCCCTCAAGCTCCGCTCCCACACTGGAGAGGACGACGTTGGCCGGATCGGCCTGCAACTGCCAGATCAGGTCCAGTCCTTCGGTGGTCTCGAAGTTCTTGTCCTCCGTGACGTCGTCCAACATCACGATCTTGGGTCGCTGCGAGTTGGCCGGCCCTTCCGCGTCAGCCCAGCCCGTGCCGTCCGCGCCGTCGTGCGGCTCGGCGATCTCCGAAAGGACGAGAAAGCGAAACTGCGAGCGGCCGTTCTCTTGATGGATCGGCGAGTCGTGGCAGACGTAGAGCACGCCCTCGACCAACGCCACGCGCGGCAACGGCCCGGCCGCGTACGATCCGTCGGGCGCGAAGGCGGTCACGCCGGGCTGGCCGCGGCGGTGCGACAGCATCACCTCGCAACCCATGTCCTTCCGGCCCGTCTCGGGATCGTTGTCCGAATCGACGTAGACGATCAGGCTCGAATTGTCGAAGGAATACGGCTGGGCAAAGCGGATCGCCCAGAGCCAGCGATCCTCGGCGACGTTGCCGAAGTCGACCCGGACGACGTCCAGTTCCGGGTGCTTCTCGGCTTTCGCGGGAAACGTGCCCAGGGCGACCAGCTCCTCCGCGAAATCCTTGTCGGTGCCGAGCTCTTCCTCGACCGCGTCGGGCAGCCCGTCCCGATCGGTGTCCGAAGCCTCGGCCGCGCTGGAACCCCGCGCCGCACAGCTCCACCCAACTGCCAAAAGAAGCCAGGAAACCGTCAAAAGTCGGCAAGTCATCGGATCAACTCCGTCTGGAGGCAAGTCGCCGGCGCAGCCGTGGAAGGCCCGGACCACAAGCAGCCATCCAAGGTTGCACAGCCCTGAGTGTACGTTTCACGGCACGGAACTCAAGTGAATGGGGGCGCCTCCACCGATGCGTCTCGTCAGCACGACGCCCGAATCGACCTCCGTCCTGAGGCCATCCACGCGCGCGGGACTGCCGCGCGCCGCCAGGCAAGGGCCACAGGTCTACGCGGCCCTTGCGTGGGCGAGGGTTCCGCCGATAATGGAGCGCGCTACCCCCGAAACGGCCCACCAATCCTTCCCGCCGGGAGATCCGCACGATGCGTCGTCTCGACTTTGCAGGCAGTCTGCTCGTGGCCGGGATCGTTTGGGCCGTGTTGGCGTCACCGGCCGCCCGCGCGAAGCTGACGCTGACCGGCGGTCGAAGCGCCCCCGCGCCGAAAGGCCGGCCTCGATCGTGCGGCAATCCATGTTCCCTGGCAAATCAAACGGGAGGCGGCCCATGACAGACCTCATCCACCGACGCAGATTCGTTCAACTGGGCGCCGGTGCCCTGATGCTGGCCGGCGGCGCGGCCGGCGCCGACACCGGCCGAGGCCCAAGCCGCGGACAGGCGGGCGGTGCCGGCCCGGACCGCCAAGCCGACGCCGCTCCATCGCCATCCGGACCGGCTCCGGCGGACGGTCCCGCCGACGGTCCCGCCGGGAAGCCGGACGTGCGGATTGCGGTCGGCTTTGAGGGGAGCTGCCCGCACAGTCCCGAGGGCGTGCGCCAGGAGGGCCCAGGCAAGTTCCGCATCTTGCCCTCGTGGCGTCCCTCCCCCGGCATCGGCGAGGAAGCGGTCGGGCGGAGCACGCGTCTGGGCTTCCGGGTCGTCAACAAAAGCCGGTCGCCGCAGACGGTCGATCTGCGGATCGACTGGCAGTACGACGAGGCGCCGCCCAAGGACCGGCCCAGCTTCGTGAGCATCGACGAATTCATGGCGTACCGGGATTTCGTGGTGGTCCGGGGGCCGCAGGAGACGGGCTGGCGCACGGTGATGGTCGACGTGGCCGGCTCGGTCGGCAGCTTGCGGCTCCGCGTCCCGCCCGGCGAGACGGAGGTCCACTGGCATCCCCCTTACACGTACACCCAGGGGGAGCAGTTCGTCGCCTCGCTCCGCGACCACCCGCTGGCGCACGTCGAGAAGATCGGCCAGAGCGAGGAGGGGCGAAACGTCTGGCTGATCAAGATCACCGACGACTCGCCGCGTGCGAAAAAGCCGGCGCTGATCCGCGCCCGGGTGCACGCCTACGAGAGCGCCGGCAGCTACGCCATGGAAGGGATGGTCGGCTGGCTCCTCCGTGACGATCCCTACGCGGCGGCGGCGCTGCGGGAGTACGCCTTCCACGTGATCCCCATGTCCAATCCCGACGGCGTGTTCAACGGCTTGGGGCGCCTGACCGCCCCGCGCGGAGCGGATCTGACCTGGGTCGCCTCCGTGCCCGACCGGGTCCACGACGTCATGAAGCAGACCGCAGACCGCCTGCAACCGGTGCTTTTCGTCGACCTGCACAACTGGCAGAACAAGCACGTCGATGGGCTATTGGGCCTGGAGCTGGCCGTGCGGGAGCGATTCGTCCGGTTCATGCCCGATCAACTCCCGTTCGGCAAGCAATGGTCCGTTCGGGACCCCGGGCCGGTCCCGTCAGAACCCCCGGCGAAAGAGTCGCTGGGGGCCTACTGCCGCCGGTCGTTCGGGGCGACGTCGGTCGCGTTTGAGTTTCCCTGGTTCGGCCGCACGACCGACGACGTGCGTACCACGGGCCGGACGGCCCTGTGGGCCTTGCTGCGCGCGCTGGACGAACCACCGGCCGGGGTCTCCTGGCGCCCGGCGATGTGGTCGGAGCCGAAGGAGTAAGGAGTGGGGCGGCTGGCATCCGGCTGGCTGGTCGGGCTTTGTCCAGCGCGATCGGGTACGGAGCGTGAACCTGCTCGAACTGAAAGCACACGCAGGGTCTTCATCCGCTTTCAGTCTGAGAACCTACTTGCGGAGGTACTCGCGCACGGTGGAAAGAAACGTCCGGGGCGATTTCTTCAGCGCGCGGTTCATGAACGTGGCCTCGACGAACATCGCGCCGAATTCCGACTGGCTGATCTTGGGAACCGCGAAGTCGATCGGCGAGGTGATCGAGGGCAGAAGCCCGGGATGAACCGTCCCCCGGGCCGAAACGGCTCGAATGCCGGCCGCTTCCAGCCTCAGGTCGAACCGGTAGGTATCCATGATCCGGCCGACGAAGAGAACGTGCGGCGGCGACAGCATGGAAGCGACCTTCTCCAGGCACGCGTCGCCCGCGGTCAGGCCGACCGGGTCGCTCAGGTCCGTCTCGGCCGCGAACAAAGGACGGCCGCTCTCTGGGTCCGTGATGGAATAGTGCAGCGTTTGCCCCTCCTCGCGCATTTCCATGGGGCACTGAATCTTAGGCCAGCCCATTTGGAGTATGCCCATCTCCGTCGGCCAAAAAGTGTTGCACGGGACCCGCACGAAGTGGAGACACGGGGACGGCTTTTGGGAAGCCTTCGGTTCGAGAAAGGGGACCGCCACGAACGTCTCGAGATAAGGGCGGAAAAGGCGGAAGGTCTGATAGAGCCCGAAAATGGGCCTCCGGTTGCCCAGGTCGGTCTGTCTTCCGAAAAGCAGGATCACCGGGTGGTCGTCGCGTCCCTGGAGCCAGTCGGGAAGCCGGTCGTCGTCGACGATCTTCAGCTCCGGAGGAAGCGAGGATTGAACGTCCGAACGCTTCACGAACAGCGTGAGGATGGTGGCCGAGAACCGGCCCGAGAAACCCCGGTAGGCCAGGGAGTCGCTGTGGGGCCCCCGCTCCCAATCCAGGCCCATCGGGTCCCACGGATGAAAGAGCGCGGGCAAGAGAGGCTTCATGACGGCGAACGCCGCGGCCGGCCGCCAGAACGCGACCGTCGCCGCTTTTCGCAAAGCTCGCTTCACGGACATGGCTGCACCTCGCTAGCCACGGCTCTTCGCTGGAGCTCGGCGGTTGAGCCGACGGTCAAACGAGAACGATTCCACGAGGAGAACGGGACGCGGGGCACGGCGAATCATTATCGGCTCGCGCGTTCTTCCCGCGATGCGCTACACGAGCGTGCTCCACGCTCGCAATGGTGAGCATCTTATCATAGCGGCCCCCAGGTTGTCTACAACACTATGCGTAGCGTATCGTGCGTGTGCCGATCCGTTCAGGATCGCGCACCACAAACACCCCAGGTGGCCGAAGTGAATCGCGGCGCTAATCAACACCAGTCCAGGTGAAAGCGTCGCGGGAAAGTGAACTGGGCGGGTGGACTTCGCGTTCCTAACCGGCTGGGGAGGCGGCCCCGGTCGGGGAGACGTCGGACGTTGCGGGCGGGTCCGGCTGGGCCGTTTGGCCAAGCCGCTGAGCGTACAGCGCGAGCAGCTCTTCGCCGCCCCCGGCGCCGAGCGCCCGTTGGTCGGCCAACAGGCTGACCGTCAGGCGACCGCCGAGAGTCGCCGCGCCAAACGCCGCGGAGGTGAGCGGCCGAACCGGCGGGAGCAGCTCGATTTCTTCCACCTCCACGTTGCCCGCCGTGACACGCCCATGGGCGTCCGCCAGCGGTGAATCGCGAAGCGGCATGCCCAGGTTGCTCAGCACGCAGCTCGCCAGGCAGCGGTCCGCCGGCAGCAGCGACTTGAGACTTCCGGTGATCCGTTGCACGAGCTGGATGATCCGCAGCATGATGACCCCCAGCCGCAATCGCTTCACCATGCCCATTTCCCAGCTCACGATCCGGAGCATCTTGCGAAGATCCGTCCACCCCTGCACGCGCCGGTCGACGTTGATCATGCACACGCAATCGGCGGCCGGCATGTCGGCGTGCAACCGCGTCCGGAGGTTGACCGGTACCATAATCCGCACCATGCCCGTCTTCTCCTCGGCGCGGTGGCGGTCGATCCAGTCTTGTGCCGCCAGAAACAAGTCTCGCAGCAAGAGATCGTTGAGCGTGGCGCCTTCCTGGCGGGCGGCACTGCGAAGCGCCTCGGTCTGGTGGATCGTGAATCGGTGCCGAAACGCGGCAAGCCGGGGCGACGGCTCGCTGCCGTCGGCGCCCTCCTTGACGGGCACGGCCAGCGGGACCGGACGGTGCAAGAAGTACTCGAGGGAACCGGCGATGCACAACACCTCAAACGGCCAGCGGAGCCACTGCGTAAACCGCGACCCGGCGTAGATGCCGCGATCGCGCAGCCGCTCCGTCCGCAGCGGTCGCCACTCCGGCTTGCCGCCCTCCCTTTCCGCCGCATAGGCGGCCAGCAGGTCTTCGGCGAACCGGACGGCCCCCAGGCCATCGCAACACGCGTGATGGAGTTCCAGCCACAATCGGGTGCGGCCGTCCGCCTCACAGACCCACAACCGGAGACCGATCTGGCGGCGAAGATCGATCGGGGCGGCCGCCCGGGCGATGTCCCGCTCGATCTCCCTCTCCCAGTGGATCTGCGGAAGCTGGTTCTCCGCCGCGACCCACCACGTCCTGCGCCCCTCCGACTGCACCACCGCCCCCAGCAGCGGATGACGCGCCATGGCGATCGGGACGGCCCGCTCAAGCGCCTCATGGTCGAATTGCCCCTCGAGCCCCAGACGCAGGTAAAACGTCCTCGGGTGTGCCGGCCAATCGTCCGCGAGCATGTACTGCTCCATCGGCGCCAGCGGCAAAGGGAAGACCATGTTGCACGTCCGCGCCGCGGGGCAAAAGGAAAGGGCGTCGTTAGGGACTCAAGCTGAAAGCAAACGGACTGTGTGCCGCTGCTTGCCGCGAAACACCCCAAGACCGGCGGCCTTGTTGCACTGCTTGCCGGTCTTCCGGATCGCTACCGTCTCCGGCAAGCAGTGCCGTGGTGCAAGTCGAGCGTTTTCCGGCACTTCCGCAAGCAGTGGCACACGCCGTGTGTCTATCCGCTGTCAGTCTGAATGTGGAACCGCCGGGAGACACGCGCGGAGATCGACCATACGAGCCCTCGTCGGGGCGTGCGATCCCACCGGCCAGCCTATTCTAGCGCGGCCGTCAACTCCCGGATTGTCTTCTTCGGTCGATCTAAACGAGCTTGGTGACGCCGGGCATGGCGATCGGGTATTGGCCGTTCTCGCCGGGCATGCTCGGCGGGTCGGCGTCCCAGGAGTACTGCGACGGGGCGAGCGTCTCCTGCGAGTTCATCGCCTGCTCCCAGGTGATCGCCTGACCCGTGTAGGTCACCATCCGGCCGATGATGGCCAGCATGGTGCTGGTGGCCATGTAGCCGCCGTTGTTGATGGGGTTGCCGGATCGGATGGCCGCGAACAGGGCCTTGTGCTCTTCGTCGTACATGTTGCAGTTGGGGCCGTCGTAGCGCCACGTGGTCTCGCCCTTGCGGTCCTCGACGCGGTACTTGTTGAGCACGTTGCAGGTGCCCTGGGTGCCGAAGAAGTAGTCCTCGGTGCTGTTCCAGCAGCCGGGCTGCTGGCGCGTGTAGGCATAGACGCGCGTGCCCGACTCGTACTCGTAGACGACCGCGTGATGGTCGTAGATGTTGCCGTACTTGGGCTCGTTCTTGATCTGGCGCCCGCCGAGCCCCCAGGCCCGAACCGGCGGCTTGTCGCTCATGGCCCACGAGGCCTTGTCCAGGCTGTGCACGTGCTGCTCGACGTTGTGATCGCCGGAGAGCCAGGTAAAGAAGTACCAGTTGCGGAGCTGGTACTCCATTTCCGACCAGCCCGGCTCGCGGGGCTGGGAGCGGCCGACCATCGAAGTGTTGTAGGTCTCCTGGATGGAGACGATCTCGCCGATGGTGCCGTCCATGACCCGCTTCATCGTCTCCTGCACGCCAAAGTGATACCGCCAGCAAAGCCCGGAGACGAGACAGAGCCCCTTCTTCTCGGCCGCTTCCGTGCTGGCCAGCACGGACCGGATGCCGGGGGCGTCGACGGCCACCGGCTTCTCGCAGAAGACGTGCTTGCCGGCGTCGACCGCGGCCTTCAGGTGCCGAGGGCGGAAGTGGGGAGTCGCAGCGAGAAGGACCACGTCGACCCCGCTCTCGATCAACTGCTGATACGCGTCGAAGCCGGAAAATCGGTGATCGGGGTCGACGGCGATGCGGTCGGCGTGCGGGCTGGCTTGGAGCTGCTTCAGGCTGCCCTCGACCTTGTCGGGGAAGACGTCGGCCAGCGCGGTCAGCTTGATGTTCGGGTCGGCGTTCAGGGCGTTGATGGCGGCGCCCGTCCCTCGCCCCCCGCAGCCGATCAGGCCGACCTTGAGCGTGCCGTCCTCGGCGGCATGGGCGCTGCGGTGGATGCTCAAGTTCGCGGCCAAAGCCCCGCCGACCACGGCGGTCGACGTCTTGAGGAAGTCGCGGCGGGAAGGTTGCGGGGCGCGTGCGGGACGGTTCGACTGGGTCATGCTTGGCTCCTTCGGACAAACGGCGGGAAGGCTCCGCCACGCGAAGCCCTCCCTACCAGGTGGGTATACGGTATGCACGGTAGGCCCCTATGATAGCCGGCCAGGGGGGCGGGAGCAAGGTGACCGTCCGTCGAACGCCATCTTGCAGGCTGTGGTAACCCGCTCCCTAGCTGCTCGCACACAGCCGTGAAGGGTTACCGCCTTCATCTTGTGCGTGGCACTCGGTTTTCCTTGCACTCCATTTATTTTGACTGTATCCACTATTTCCGTTGTTGGGACCTGCGAGGGGCCAATCGGTTACGTGATTTCCAATGGTACGCGTAGGCTCTCTCGTTCCGCTGCAAACGGCGGGTGATGTTGCGGCGGAGGTGGGCCGGGG
>DATKZH010000654.1:0-2863 GCA_035528065.1 Thermoguttaceae bacterium
CCTGGCAGTCGCTTTACGGCACGGTAACGCTCCGCCAGTTCGACCGCGGCGACGGCGTGCTGGTCCTGACCGACACCCGCCCCGGCGCGGCCGAGTTTCAGCGGCGCTTGCGCGGGCTGGAACGGGAGGTCTACCTCTACTGCGACAGCGGGCGGTCGCTCAGGACGATCGCCGCGCACACAGCCGCGCTGGAGGGCATCGAGCCGCGCGACGTGGCTGCCCTCAAGAACATGCTCGACGGCTGGGTCGCCGGGCGGATCATGGCCTACGTGGATGATCGCTACCTGAGCCTGGCTCTGTGGGCACCGTCGGGCGACGGAGACTAGGCGTGGCGGACGGGGACTGGAACCGTTTTCGTCGTGCACCGCGCCCTTGTGTTTTTTCTCCCGCCTGGAGCAGCGCCGCCGGGGGTCGTTGCTGGATCGGGAAAACGGTTCCTGTCCCCGTGCCGTGGACGCGGCGGCGCGCCAAGGGGACAGGCACCTTTTTCCCGATCCGAGAATGTGCCTCCGGCGTGCTTCATTTCGCGTTGCAGGAACGAGCGGGGGTGGTGCCCACGCGAAAAAGGTGCCAGTCCCGAATGGCACTGCCGTTTGGTGGCTAAGGAGTTACGGCGACACGCCGGCGAGCAACTCGGCTCGCGCCTCGTCGCGGGGTTTGGTCAACAGGCGGTGTTGCTTGGGGCGACGCTTCACGGCACGCGGCTCCACGCGGTCCGGCCGGTTCCCCACCTTGTGGGCGGCCAGGTGCGTCAGTTCGACTTCGATCAGGCTGGGAGCTACGGACTCGTCGAGTACCACCACGAACCACGAGGCGCCGATCGTCTGCATCGCCGCCGTGAAGCTCAGTTGCCGCGGCGATGAACCCGACTTCCGCGCCGCTTCGAGCATCGTCTGCCGAATCAAGTTGTAGGCCAACAGGCAGGTCCACACTTCCCTGCGGACCATCTCGGGCGTTTTGCACCGCAGCACGTCCATGCCAAGCGTGATCTTGATGGCGCGGATATCGAGTTCGACCAGCCAACGCTGGTGGTACAGTTCCGCGATCTCGTCGGCGGGGTATTGCTTCGCGTCGCCCAGCGAGGTGACGACCACCAGCGATTCGGTGCGGAAGCCCGGCTGGTCGACGTGGACTTTCAACTCGCGCAGCGAGATCGACTCGGGCATACGGTTGTAAGTCTCCTGGTCCATCCAGTCGGGTTTGACCGGCCGGATCCACTCGACGATATGATCCTCTTTGCCCAGACGCTCGCCGCGGCGGAAGTCGGCCGGGCGGTTCTGGTGAAGACGCACCGCAAAGTCCACGCCCAACTCCTGCAGCAGGGCGAGCATGAAATAGGAACAGTAGTAGCGGTCTCCCAACAGGACGTCACCTGCCTCCAACGCGTCGAGCAACTGCCGCAACAGCGCCGCCTCGCCCGTCTCCTTGCCCGAGTACGGTCCCATCGCCATGCCCGTAACCATCGCCGTGGCCAGTGACAGCAGCACGACCATCCGCGCGATGGGAAAACCGAGCCCCTCCTTTTGCGCCGAATTCTGCGGGTAGGCCGCCTGGTTTTCGGGCGTGTCCGGCATGCTCACCGTCGTGCCGTCGACCAGCTTGACGTGACGGCCGTGCCACAGCCAACCCTCGGGAACCTGTCGCTCGCAGCCTTCGGCCACATCGGTGGTCAGCCGCTGGATCAGCTTCTCGGGCAACTTGGCGCGGGCTCGGCAATACGCGCCTGTGTTGCTCGAACAGGGCTCTCGCCCCAGGGCCACCAATAATACCACGACCCGCGCCACGGCCGCCACGCAGGACCGCTGTTCTTCTTTGAACAATACCTGGGACAAAAATGCCCACAAGGTGACCGGCGGGGTATAGACTTCGTCTTCACCTTCGGCAAACCACACGCCTTGCTCGTCGAAGGCTTCTTCGACCTGCTCCTGGCTGAGCACGTCGGCAAACGGCAGGCCAGCCTTCCCCAAGAAGGAGTCCAGCACCAGCCGAAATCGGCGTGGCAGCGAAGTGGGTGTTTGATAGAATGACATGAGACCTTCCTTGGCTTGAAGGCCTCGGGGGCTTACAAGGAAGGTCTCAGTCAGCGGGAATGATAACGCCAAGGAAGGTCCCGTTGGAAGACCAATTTGACTGTCTCGCCTCAGGCCGCAGACTTGCCACCTGAAGACGAGGCGTCGGAAAGCATCGCTGCATGCTCCCGCTGCCGCTCTGCCCAAACCGCGGTCGAAAACCACGGCAGTGCCATTCGTGCCAGTCCCCGGTGATCTCGACGGCTGGGTCGCCGAGCGGATCATGGCCTACGTGGATGAGCGTTACCTTAGCTTGGCTCTGTGGGCACCGTCGCGCGACGGAGCTTGAAGGAACCACGGATCACGCGGATCGGCATGGATTGAGGCAATCCCGTGCGGCGGCGCTACGGTGCGCCTTCCGTCGCGAGCTGCCATTCGAGTTGCCGAAGCTCTTCAAGAGCCTTGTCCGTGAGTTGAGTGGTGTGAAGATAGTCCAGGCTGATGCCCTTCCTCGCCATCCGCTTCAGGCACGGCAGCGCAGCATCGGTGATCGCAGTTCCTTCGAGGTCAAGGCTGCGCAGCTTCGGCAAGGCTTCCAGGTGTTCCAGTCCCCGATCCGTGATCGGGGTGCCACGAAGCCCGAGGTAATCAAGATTCGGTAGACTCTGAAGGTGCTCAAGGCCGGGCCCTGTGACCTGGGTCTGGGAAAGAATAAGGGTCTCGAGATTCGTCAGTCCCCTCAGATGTTTCAAACCCGCGTCGGTGATTCTGGTTCCCTGGAGGCCGAGCGTCCGGAGTCGGGCAAGCCGGCCGACGTGTTCTAGCCCGGCATCGGTGAGGTTCGTCCCCCAAAG